>JAAHGL010000377.1 GCA_010692635.1 Symploca sp. SIO2C1
ATGCAGTGTCATACCTTGAAGATTTCGATTACTCTACTCAAAAGTATCTTCAAGGTTGTGTACGGCATTTGTTATGGGGGGTCATACCCCCCATTCGCCAGCAGTATCCTTGAAGAAGTCGGGGTTCTGCTGTCACGTTAAAATGAACTTATGCTCCAATCTATCCCTACCCCTAACTCCAAATCCTCAGAAGTAACAAGACCTCTACTTATCCTAGTTGACGGTCATTCTTTAGCATTTCGCTCTTACTTTGCCTTTGCCAAAGGGAGAGATGGGGGATTACGCACTACTACTGGGATTCCCACTAGTGTGTGTTTCGGCTTTCTCAAATCCCTGGTAGAGGTGATGGGTTCCGAGCAACCCCATTCAATGGCAATCGCTTTCGATACCCAAGAGCCCACGTTTCGCCATGAGGCGGATGAAAATTACAAAGCGGGAAGGGAAGAAACACCGGAAGAGTTCATCCCCGATGTACAAAATCTTCAGGAGTTGCTAGCAGCATTAAAAGTACCTGTAGTAACTGCTCCTGGTTTTGAGGCAGATGATGTCTTAGCAACCTTAGCTCACTGTGCTAGTGATACAGGTTATCAAGTCAAGATTTTAACAGGCGATCGGGATTTATTTCAGCTAATTGACCCAAAAAAAGCGATTACAGTTTTGTATCTGAGTAGTTCCTTTTGGCGGCGCAGTAGTGATACCGGACCAGTAGAATTTAACTCTGAGGAAGTTACAGCTAAACTAGGTATTACACCGGCACAGGTGGTAGATTACAAAGCGCTTTGTGGGGATAAGTCGGACAATATTCCTGGTGTTAGGGGAATTGGAGACAAGACGGCGGTTAAATTACTCAATGAGTATGGCACTCTTGAGGAAATTTATGCTTCCTTGGACAAGATTAAGGGGTCTGTGCAAAAAAAGCTAGAAGCTGGTGCAACTGAGGCAAAACGTTCCCAGTACCTTGCACAACTTAGATTTGATGCTCCTGTGGAGATAGAGTTAGAAGATACTAAACTGCAGGGGTTTGATACTGAGGTAATAAAACCCCTGTTAGAAAAATTGGAGCTGAAGAAATTTTTGGTTAAAATTGACCAACTCCAGCAGCAGTTTGGTGGTGCATTAATTGGGAAAGTTGCAGCCAAATCAGCGGAGGTAGCTTTAGCAGATAGAGAAGATGAAAGTTTGTGGTTCTTCAGTGCTGAGGATACGGAAGCCTATCAACAACAGCAATTAGCTAATAAACCGTTTCAACCGAGGATTATTAATACAGAAGCTAAGTTAACTGAGTTGCTGCAGCAGCTGCAAAACTGTACTAATTCAGAATTTCCTGTTGCCTGGGATACGGAAACTACTGCTTTAGAACCAAGGAATGCTCAGTTAGTAGGAATTGGCTGTTGTTTTCCGAAGCAGTTAACAGGTAAAGAGAAAATTCAGTCTTCAGATCTAGAAGTTGCTTATATTCCGATCGCTCATCAGTATGGTGTTAATTTAGAGCAAGATACAGTACTCGAAGCTCTGCGCCCGATTTTAGAAAGTACTAATTATCCCAAAGCTTTGCAGAATAGTAAGTTTGACCGATTGGTACTACGCTGTCAGGGAATTGAGTTAGCTGGAGTGGTATTTGATACCATGCTGGCAAGTTATCTGCTCAATCCCGATGATACCCATAACCTCAGTGATTTAGCTCTGAAATATTTGGGACTTACAGCGAAAAGTTACACCGAGTTGGTGCCGAAGGGTAAAACTATTGCAGCAGTAGATATCCCAGAAGTGGCGGATTACTGCGGTATGGATGTTTACACTACATTTATGTTAGTAGCTAAACTGCGATCGCAACTCCAGCAAGCTCCCCAGTTGCAGCAGCTGTTGTTGGAGGTGGAACTACCCCTAGAACCTGTTTTAGCAGAGATGGAATACCAGGGTATTCGTATTGATCAAGCATACCTCAAAGATTTTTCTCAACAACTCGAAAAAGATTTATTCTCCATTGAGCAGCAAGCTTACCAAGATGCAGGGGAAGAGTTTAACTTAGGTTCTCCTAAACAGCTAAGTGAATTGCTGTTTGTTAAATTGGGGTTAGACCGGAGGAAGTCTCGCAAAATTAAGACAGGTTACTCTACAGATGCCGCAACCTTGGAAAAGTTGCAGGGCGATCATCCGGTAGTAGATGGAATTCTGGAATATCGCTCTCTTGCTAAGTTGAAGTCTACCTATGTAGATGCTTTACCAGCACTAGTACGTTCTGATAGTCAGCGGGTACATACAGATTTTAACCAAGCGGTGACTACAACCGGACGCCTATCTTCTTCCAATCCCAATTTACAGAATATTCCTATCCGTACTGCCTTTTCGCGCCAAATTCGCAAGGCATTTATGCCTGAATCCGGTTGGTTGTTGGTGGCGGCAGACTATTCCCAAATTGAGTTACGCATCCTGGCACATTTGAGTAAGGAACCAGTCTTGGTAGAAGCTTATCAAACTAAGGGAGATGTTCATACTCTCACCGCTCAAATGTTGTTTGAGAAGGAGGAAGTAACTCCCGAAGAACGACGCTTGGGTAAGGTGATTAACTTTGGCGTAATTTATGGTATGGGAGCCCAAAGGTTTGCCAGGGAAGCCAAGATGCCAGCCTCCCAGGGGAAAATATTTATTGATAGATTTAATGAGCGCTATCCCCAGATTTTTGCCTATTTAGAACAGATGAAGCAAGAAGCGATCGCACAAGGCTATGTTGAAACTATTTTAGGACGCCGCCGCTACTTTAACTTTGCTAGTGAGAGACTTCGCCGTCTCCAAGGAAAGCAGTTAGAAGAAATTAATCTGGAGCAAATCAAAGGTATAGGAGCATACGATGCAGGTTTACTCAGAGCTGCAGCTAACTCTCCCATTCAAGGCTCCAGTGCCGATATTATCAAAGTTGCGATGGTGAGGATGCATGAAGTTTTGCGGAATTACCAAGCGCGGTTGCTATTACAAGTACATGATGAATTAGTCTTGGAAGTTCCTCCACAGGAGTGGGAGGAGTTACAGCTAAAAATTCGGGAAACTATGGAATCAGCAGTAGAGTTGACTGTACCGCTGGTTGTTGATGTACATGCAGGGTTGAATTGGATGGAAGCGAAGTGATAAGGGTTTCGCACTCATCTACTGGCGTGGCACAGCTAATTTAGTAGTTTAGATTTTGGGGAGTGCGAGCGTCTCGCTCGCGCTTAGTTCAAACACGAGCAAGATGCTCGCACTACTCTATTCCATGATTTTAGGCGTGTCACGGCACTAAATATCTATATTGGATCTTCAGTGATAACATCCAGGATAACATTGCTATCTACCAGAATTTCGCTCATCAGTCTGCACGGGTAAGTTGCATAATGTCATTAGTTATCAGGCGGTTGGTTGCTTTACCACGAATAGCAGCAATTATTTTTCTTCCTCGGTTGGAGTCTTGAGGCTTAAGAATTTGCAATGTATTTCCTACTACTTCAAGTTGAATTTCTGTGCCAGGTTGCAACCCAAGTTTGTTTTGAATGTCTGGAGGGATGGTAATTTTTCCGTCAGTGTCAATTTTCATGATTTTTATCCTTATGTTCCTATATATAGTATCTATGGGTAAGTCCTGTTTGTTAAACTTCTGAAACTTTGACACTCCCACGGTTACGCTACGCTAAAACCGTGGGATTCTTGTTTCAAAGGGATTCTGATGAATTTACCCTCCGCAAGCATCTTGACCGTATGCCCTACGGCTGCAAGTCCTCTAATCAGAACT
>JAAHGL010000378.1 GCA_010692635.1 Symploca sp. SIO2C1
TCCTAATGGAACGACAATGCTCAATCTGTAGGTTAGGTAGAGCGCTAGCGACACCCAACAAATCCCGACATCGTTGGGTTTCGTTCCTCAACCCAACCTACACTCATACCCACAGTTTTAGTCTGGACGAACTACTAGCTTATTCATCATCCCGCTGTCGTAGTGTCTCATTCTAAACCTTACCCACCAGGCAATTCCCATGTTAGAAGCCTTTGTATTTGCAACTATATTATGTGGATTTTTCGCCATCATCCTGAAAAAGAACCTGATGATGAAGATCATCTCGATGGATGTGATGAGTACCGGGGTGATTGGTTATTACGTTTTGATTGCAGCGCGAGAGGGTCCCTTTACTCCCATTGCTTCAGGTACTGAGCCAATTGCTTACGCGGATCCGGTTCCCCAGGCAGTTATCTTAACAGCGATCGTCATTGGCTTTTCAATCCAAGCCTTAATGCTGGTGGGAGTCATGAAGCTATCACGGGATAATCCAACCCTGGAAACCCACGAGATTGAGAAGAACAACACGCCATGAGTACAATAACAATTGCCTGGATTGCCCTGCCGTTGTTTGTGGGGTTTAGTATTTATCTCATCCCTAAACTTGATCGCTATCTCGCACTGGGTGTAGCGCTACTTTCCTTTGGCTATGGGTTAGAGCGAGTACTCAATTCGTCTCCTCTAACCTTACAGTTATTGGATAATTTTGGTGTCACATTAGTTGTAGATCAGTTAAGTGGTTATTTTATCCTCACTAATGCTCTAGTGACAGCAGCAGTTATTCTCTACTGTTGGCGCAGCGATAAAACAGCTTTTTTTTATACACAAACCATCATTTTGCACGGCAGTGTCAATTCTGTATTTATCTGTGCAGATTTTATTAGTGTCTATGTGGCTCTAGAAGTCATTAGTATTGCCGCGTTTCTGTTGATTGCCTATCCCCGCACGGATCGTTCAATTTGGGTTGGCTTACGCTATCTTTTTGTTAGCAATACAGCCATGCTGTTTTACCTGATGGGTGCGGTGCTGGTTTATCAGGCAAGCCATTCCTTTGCCTTTGACGGATTGCGGGATGCTCCAACTGAAGCAATTGCCCTCATTTTTCTGGGACTTTTGACTAAGGGAGGTATCTTTGTCTCCGGCTTGTGGTTACCCTTGACTCACTCTGAATCTGAGACACCTGTATCAGCTCTGCTGTCGGGAGTTGTAGTCAAAACTGGTGTTTTTCCGCTGCTGCGTTGCGCCTTAATGGTACAGGAAATTGATCCCATTGTCCGAGCTTTTGGTGTGGGAACAGCCCTTTTAGGTGTTGGCTATGCCGTCTGGGAAAAAGACACCAAGCGGATGTTAGCGTTTCATACCGTTTCCCAGTTAGGTTTTGTTCTCGCAGCACCGGAAGTGGGAGGTTTTTATGCACTAACCCACGGTTTAGTCAAATCAGCTTTGTTTCTGATTGCAGGTAACTTACCCAGCCGCAATCTCAAAGAGCTAAAACAGCAGCCGATTCCGACTTCCATTTGGATTGCCCTGGCTATTGCTAGCTTCTCAATCTCTGGTTTTCCCCTATTGTCTGGTTTTGGAGCCAAGGTGTTGACGATGAAAAACCTCGTACCTTGGCAAGTGATTGGTATGAACATTGCAGCTCTAGGAACCGCCATCTCCTTCGCTAAATTTATTTTTCTGCCCCGTGGAGGTGAAGGGAATGCCAAGTCAGGTTTCTGGGCAGCAATGACTATCTTACTCAGCGGATTGGTTATTGCCAATTGTGTCTATTACGATGCCTATACCATCTCCAATATTGTCAAACCTTTAGTAACTATTGGTATCGGTTGGCTCGCCTATTTTGTGATTTTTCAGCGAGTCACCGTCAAACTCCCCCGTGTGATCGAGCAATTCGATCATCTAATTGGGGTGATGAGTTTGATGTTAACGCTGCTGTTTTGGATGGTATTCGTATGATTGGATATCTAGACTTAATATTACGATTGGCGATTTGGTTTTTGCTGACTGCCGATGTGAGTTTACCTAATATTATTATCGGCGTTTGTGTTGCCCTGCTATTACCCCGAGGCTACACAGCACCTACTGTTTTGAAAGATTGGCTGCGGGTAATAGGGGAAATCATTGTAGCCATTCCCCAAGCCTACTTTGAAGCTTTTGAGATCATGTTTCGTCCCCACAATCGCGAAGATATTGCGATGGAACGGGTCAAACCACAGCGCACACCTGGACTGATCTTTTTAGATATTTTTCTGATTACTTTTACACCAAAAACTATTGTCTTGAAATACCACGAAGATGGCTGGTATGAAGTTCATCGAGTACGACGGAGGAAAAAAAGATGAATTGGGTACTCATTGCCATGATTCTAGCGTTGCTCATCCCTATTTATGAAGCTTGGCAGGACGACAATATTTGGCAAAAAATGTTGGCTTTTGCCAGTATTGCCACCAAAACATCGATCATGATTCTGGTTGTCTCTGTCTTGCGTGATGACTGGATGATTGGGGTAGTTGGGGTACTCATCTTGAGTGTTGGTAATGCCTCATTAATGCTGTTAGCTCATATTCTTAGAAGGGTGAATGAATGATGATCAATGCTGTTAGTTATACCTGTATTGGGATAGGAATTGTCTTTTGGTTTTGGGGAACTTTTCCCCTAATTGGCCATCGCTCCATCTTATTCAAATTACATAGTCTTTCAGTTGCCGATACTTTGGGTTCGATGAGCATTATTGTCGGGCTACTCCTCAAAATCCCCCGAGAATGGCCACTGCTGATTCTAGCGCTGCTCTCTCTGGCAATCTGGAATACGGTTTTGGGCTATGTGTTGGCATACTGTTCAAGTAGTGGAGGTTATGATGAGTGAGGATTTATATATCATAGCGATTACTGCTTTGTTGCCCTTAACTGCCTGCATGGTAGTTTTACAAGTCAATCCTTATCATGCTTTAGTGATTCGCGGAATTTTCGGAGCCGTTGCAGCTCTAGTCTATGCTTTATTCGGGGCAGCTGATGTAGGCTTGACTGAAGCCTTGGTGGGAACCATGCTCTCCATTACCCTCTACGCAGTGGCGGTGCGCTCCTCCCTAACCATGCGCGTTGGTGTACTCGAAAGTGAGTTGAACCCAGAACCGTCAGAACGGGTGAGGGAAAAAAAGGTTGGGGAAATGAGTAAGAAGACGCTGAGACAAGGAGACAAGGAGATGCAGAGAATGGAAATTACAACCGAAATTTCCCTCACCCCGCCAGAATCTAATCACCCTTCTGAGGAATTGCTCTCGGCTTTACGAAAAACCTTGAGCAAATATCATCTGCGTCTCGAACAGATAAGTTATACCAATCCTCAAGCCTTACAAACTGCCTTGACGGCAAAAGAAATTCATACCACCTTATCCGAGCAGTGGATTGCTTGGGAATCGCTCCCATTGCCCTCCACGGATGACGGTTCATTATACCATATCCAGACCCGCATCCCAAGACTCTACGAGATCATGCAATCAGAACTACCGTCAACCTTGGCAAGCCTAACCTATGTCAATTCCGAGACTCTCAGCCAGCCTCAGATCAATCATTCGATACCCAACGGGTGAGGTGAAAAAAGGAGTGGGAGAGCTTTTTTGAGTAATGAGTAATGAGTAATGAGTAATGAGTAATGAGTAATGAGTAATGAGTAATGAGTAATGAGTAATGAGTAATGAGTAATGAGTAATGAGTAATGAGTAATGAGTAATGAGTAATGAGTAAT
>JAAHGL010000379.1 GCA_010692635.1 Symploca sp. SIO2C1
GCTGCTGTTCAGGAAAAGGGTAGGAAGCATAGTACATTTGAGGCTCTGTGGCATAGTTGTTGAGAACGCCTAAGTCGTTAGATGTGTACATAACCAATAGCTCCTATGTAACGTTTCGTTAAGTTAACTGTAACGAATTATTACAAATGCTTTCTGTGATTTGACACAAATATTCATGTGATGCTTATCACTAAAAAATTATGCCTACTTGGACTCAAGAAGATTACATCCAAGCTTTTCGATTTGCAGCCCAAGCTCACCTTGGGCAAACTTACCCTGGTACAGATTTACCCTATCGGTCGCGCTTCACTTCACCACCAACCAAGCTTTCAGCTATGGTTGGAGCACTGCGAAGAATCTTGGTAGAAGATACGAGTATTTCCTTTGAACAAATGGCAGATTCCTTTGGGCTGGCAGTTGCTCAAGGGGTATTGGCTCTGAGCAAAGACAAGAGCTTGCCAAGAGCTGAACAAATGCCTGATTGCCTACACCGTATCAAACAGCAGCCGAGGGAGATATGGATGGTGATGGTTTTGGCGTGGGATGGTATGGTAGTCGAGTTACCCCTGGAGTGTATCGAAGTATCCAACCTGCTTGGAACGATCGCAACTTGAGGGATTTAGCTGCACAAATAGCATCTCCGTTGTTTCTCGCTCATGTTCGAGCTGCGACTGAGACAGCAGTGCAGCAATCCAACTGTCATCCTTTCCGATACGGCAAGTGGTTATTGGTGCACAATGGTGTAATCGATAATTTCCAGCAGATTAAGCGAGAGCTAGTATTAGCGATTGCACCTGAACTTTATCCAGCAATTGAAGGTACTACTGACTCGGAAATTATGTTCTATTTGGCGTTGACTTTCGGATTAACTAACGAGATTGTCAATCCTCTTCTTTCAAGGAGAGGTAATTATCCATTATCCATTGTTCATTATCAATTTTTGAATGAATCCTTGGTGCAAGCAGTTGTCTGAAAACGCTCGTGTTGTAGTTTCTGAACCTTTAACGGCTCTAACAGATGATTGGGAGGAAGTGCCAGAATCAACCGCGATCATTATGCAAGCTCAGCAAGTGGAAATGCAACCTTTCCAACCTTAAGGATACTGCTGACCAATGGTAAATTGATAATTCTAAATTCTAAATTCTAAATTCTAAATTTTATTAGTATGGAGACTGAAACGGAGGAAACTAAGACATCAGCATTTGTGCATGTCTCGGTGTTGAGTCGGGAGTTAGTTGAATACCTAGAAATCAGTCCTGGTGGACATTACCTAGATGCTACAGTAGGTGGAGGTGGACACAGCCAGTTAATTTTAGCTGCAGCACCGGATGTTCAAGTAACAGCAATTGACCAAGATGCAGAAGCGATCGCAGCTGCTAAAGCAAAGTTAGCACCCTATGGCGATGCCGTGCAATTTTGGCATGGTAATTTTGCCCAATATCAGCCTGGTGAGGTGTTATTCGATGGCATAATTGCTGATTTGGGGGTTAGTTCTGCTCAACTAGACTTGCCAGAACGAGGGTTTAGTTTTCGTCATCCTGCTAAATTAGATCTGCGGATGGATCAACGTCAGTCCCTTACCGGAGCAGATGTAATCAATCACTGGGATGAAGTACAACTAGCTGATGCTTTCTACCAGTATGGAGAAGAACGATTATCGCGGCGCATTGCACGGCGGATTGTAGAGCGACGTCCGTTACAAACGACAACAGAGCTAGCAGACGCGATCGCTTCTTGTGTGCCGCGTAAGTATCGCTATGGTAGAATTCACCCAGCTACCCGTGTGTTTCAGGCTCTGCGCATTGTCGTCAACAAAGAAATGGAGTCTCTGAAAATTTTCCTCAATCAAGCACCCCATTGGCTCAAACCAGAAGGAAGAATTGGTATTATTAGCTTCCATAGTTTAGAAGACCGCCTTGTTAAGCATAGCCTGCGGGACTCATGCCTATTGCAAGTGCTAACAAAAAAGCCAGTAACACCGCAAGCTGATGAACTCCAGAAAAACCGCCGTTCACGCTCTGCTAAACTGAGATTTGCGCAGAGAATTGAGAATTGAAAATTGAGAATTGAAAATTGAAAATTGAGAATTGTTCCCGTGTTTCCCCATCTCCCTATCTCCCTATTCCCCATTCCCCATTCCCAAAAACAAGGCTCTTTGTACCTCATCTAAATGAAAAACGCTGTATCATGATATTACTTTGCCGCTTTTCTAGACAGCAATAGATAACTTGAGTGAATTTAGTAACCATGACCCAGACCTTTGGGGAATATAGGGAAAACCTGCCTGACGATCATGAATTTTTAATCCTTGGCTTTTCCCCTAAATCTATCTCCATCCAACAGCGCTGGCGAAACAATGGTTTGTCGGCTGATTTTATCGCCGATTACTTGACAACTTTTTTTCCTATCAATGAAGATTATTCCAATACTCAAGCAACGCAAGCAGAGGTCAAAAGTGCAGTAAGTTATATTGCCAATGAGTTGTTAGAGAATGCGATGAAGTTTCATGATGAAAGTTCATCATATCCTATCAAGTTTGGCATTTACTTGCTGGAGGATGCAGCATTGACAGTGGTATTACAAGCAACTAACAGTGTCTCTTCTCCAACCTTAGATAAGTTTCAAGCTTTTGTCGAGGAGTTAACTACCTCCGACCCTGAAGAGCTAGTTGTTCGTCAGTTAGAAAAAAATGCTGAAGATGAGAACTCCCATGCTTCTGGGTTAGGTTTGTTAACCATGCTCAATGACTGGAATACTAAGCTAGGCTGGAAGATTGAGACTGTCCAACAAGACCCTGAGATAGTCACTGTAACTACAGTAGTACAGCTTGTAATCTAAAGTTCAGTACCTGGGATAATTGAAAAAATCTGGGAGCTAATCTAGGGATAAATTCACTCATTACTCTTGAGAAATATGCTCAAAGCTAATAGCTAATAGCTAATAGCTAATGGCTAATGGCTAATGGCTAATGAAAGAGAATTGTTTCTCCCATTCAATTGGGGGTAGGAAGCGATCCTCAGGAGCTCTTGAGAAACTAGGGAATTGGGAATAATGAATTCTTAATTCTTAATTCTTAATTCGCCGTCAGGCGCTCATTACTCCAAAATGCTTTCCCAATGACTTATTCAACAAGCCCTAAGTAGTGTATGATGACATTATTTTGTTGGTGCTGAAACGGAAATAAGTAGCTGCTTCTGATTTTGATAACCATGACTCAGATCTTTGGGGAATTTAGAGAAAACCTGCCCGACAATCATGAATTTTTAATCCTTGGCTTCTCGCCTAGTTCTATCCCCATCCAACAGCGCTGGCGAAATAATGGTTTGTCAGCTGACTTTATTGCCGATTACTTGACTACTTTCTTTCCTGTAAGTGAGGAAGATCCTAGTACTCATGAAAGGCAAGTCGAGGTGAAGAGCGCAGTTAATTACATCGCTAATGAGTTGCTAGAGAATGCAATGAAATTTAATGATGAAGCCTCGAAGTATCCTATCAAATTTGGGATTCACTTAGTTGAGGAGACAGGGGTAATAGTAGTTTTGCAAGCAACTAACAGTCTTGCTTCTCAAGCTTTGGATAAATTTCAATCTTTCATTAAAGACTTAATCAACTCTGATCCATACGATTTCTATCTACAACGGTTAGAAGATACAGAAGGATCTGGGTTAGGTTTAGTAACTATGATGAATGATTATGAAGCACAGTTAGGTTGGAAGATTGAGACTGTTCAAAAAAAT
>JAAHGL010000038.1 GCA_010692635.1 Symploca sp. SIO2C1
CAGGGATTTCCCATCAAAGTGCAAGGAAAATAAGCTTCTATAGACCATTTCCTTGCACAAGGCTTGGTCAAAAAATCATTGAAACCACAGTCTGGTATAGCTTCCACACTTGTTCAGCAAGCCCTAAGTAGGGGATTCTTTAGAAGTCCTACAGTTCTTCGTCCTCGAATAGTGATGATCTGTTGCTACCACCAGTACCAAAACCGGTTTGCTCTTCCAAACTGTAACTACGAGCGGTACGGTCATCCAGTACTACGTCCATAGGGTCATCCTGGTCTAACTCACCACTATTTAAACCATCGCGTCCCGTTGGACTATGTCCCATTTCGGTCACAGTGCGTAAGGAATAGCTATCGCCGCTGGATGAATCTCCATAGCCATAGACTCCAGAACTTCCACTAGCTGACTCATAATCAAGACCATTGAGATTGGGGTCTTCATAAGCATTATACCCAGTTCCTGCTGGAATCAAGCGTCCAATAATCACGTTTTCCTTTAGACCCCTCAGCCAATCAGACTTACCTTCAATGGCAGCTTCTGTCAAAACCCTGGTAGTTTCCTGGAAACTAGCAGCAGAGATGAAGCTATCAGTATTTAGGGAAGCCTTAGTAATCCCTAGTAATACGGGTGTATATTGAGCTGGAGCACCACCAGTAATTGCCATCGCTTGATTGACCATCTCAATCTGACGCAACTCCACTAATTCTCCTGGCAACATAGTGGTATCACCACCATCATCTACCCTTACTTTTGAGGTCATCTGTCGGACAATTACTTCGATATGCTTGTCAGAAATATCAATTCCTTGAGATTGATACACAGACTGCACTTCATTGACTAAGAAAGATTGAGCCTTTTGCAGCCCAATAAGTGCTGCTTCATACACTCCCTTTTCTTCTTTGAAATAGTCAAAGAAAATCTCCAGAATTTCATGGGGATTAGCTTGTCCATCAGTCAGTGGTTGAGCTACCTCTGCCTGCTGACTATCAGAAACTATAGCATTTTGTCCAGGTCTAATTGGATAATCTGCCACCACTCCATCAGCTTCAATCACTTTGATATCTACTGTCTCGTCTTCTTCATAAACCACCTGAGTTTCTCCCGGACGCCGCGCTAAAACAGAACCTTCTTTGGGTTTCCGAGCCTCCAGCAGTTCCTCAATTCTTGGCAAACCTTGGATAATATCCCCAGTCTTGGCTCGCTCAAACACTAGCAGTACCAGGTTGTCACCCCGCTGTACCAAGTCCCCATTATCTATCTGCAATATCGCACCAGCAGACACCCGGTAAGGACGAGCCAGTCGTAGAGTAACAGAGTCACTGTCTACTTGCACCACCTGACCAGATTCAGGAGCAGCTACACCTTCAGCAAGTGGAGCTCCTGCCACGACCAAGTTTCCTAGTTTTACCTGGGGAGGAATACTGACAGGAATCTTGACCCGGTCTGCATCTCTTACCACCAGCACCCGACGAATTGCCTCTGCTCCTTCTCGTATACCTCGGACTAATCCTGCTTCCTTACATTGAATTTCTGTGCGTGCTACTACTGCTCCTGGTGCTATTTGATCTCCATCTGACACCATTACCTTAGTAAGAGTACTACCTCCCAAAGGATCTGCTGCCGTGTCACGACGAATCACCAGAGATTCCAAGATAACCAACTGCAAGCGCATTTCTTCAGGGGAATCACCGCCAACTAACTCAATATCGGCACTCAGCTGTGAGGTAGTGTCATGTTCATCGGTTATGCGTCCGCCTGAACTGCGTTCTACTTCGCTAAGATTATCTAATTTTCGGGTCATTTCCAAAACCAATTGAGTGCGGAGCAACTCAAGACCTTCCACTGACTTAACCCGTTCTCCATCCTTATAAGGCAACCGCTGAATTGCCCGCAATTCAATGGCAATTGGAGATTGGGAAGTCCCTTTACCATTACCTTGGGTCTCACTACGCTGTTGCTGCGCTATTGAAGCTTGGGAGGGCACATCTGGATCGTCCGGCACTGTAAACTCTACCACTGGTCTCAACAGTAAAGCCATGCCTTCTGGAGTTTCTACCACTTCTCCATAACGCAGCTCCTCTACTACTAACCCCTCTATCGTTTCTGCACCAGGATAGATGAGCTCACCTTCTATTGCCATGTTGACTGGAGGTTCATCCAACAGATGTAACTCTCCTGGCTTAATTACAATCTCTCGAAGGATGTCATTTTTCTGAATTACTTCCACAATCCCTGCAGATTGGCAGAAGATGTCCTTCACAACTTCAGTTGCGGCTTCCACATATTGACCATCCTCGACTAGCAATAGGGAGATATCTTTGTTCACCTCGTGACATTCTTCTGGAATCCACAGGATTGCACCCCCTTTAGTAACTTCGTAGCCTTTATCAGCTTTACTCTTGCGTTTTGCAGTCTCTACCCCAGCATATTTAATGATGCCTCCAGTCTGGGTACGATATTTGTTGTCAATTAGCTCTGCCACTACATGGTTATTGAGTACCTTAGTACCTGGAGCTACCTTGAGGGAAAAGCGTTGATTATTAGCAGTTTGAATCACATACTGTTCACGACCACTCGCGCTTTCCATCCGCACTGTCGCCTGATCTAAGAGCACCGAAGCAGTAATGATTTCAATTTCTCGTTTGCCTGGGGTCAGTCGTACCACCCCTCCATTAGCAGTTACTAACTTGGTTTCAGCCATTACTGAATCAGCCTGTACTGCATCCCCATTTTTGACCACTGGTTCTGCACCAGGGGGTAGATTATAGACTTCCCCAGACAAGACCCACAGTAAACCACCCCGTTGAGCAATTCTGGTAGTATTTCCCTGCCGATCTGTCTTTTCTTCAGGTATCAAATCGGCAAATAGGACTTCTCCAGCCAGGTCTGTCGTTACATCTTTAGTTACCTTTTCTGTAGACAGGCGAGACTTACTTAAACTAACTTCTGCCAATAGCTGTTTTTTCTGCACCTGTTGGCTATCCTTCACCAATAGTAGAGAACCAGCAGTTAGAGGAAAGGTTTGGGATGATTTCCCACTGCTGGGTTCTAAAATTAAGTCACCAGCCACTTCTACCTGCTCCCGTTCTTCTCCATGACGGGTACGCACGGTTCGGGTTCGCAAGCGTTTACCAAAGTGGACTACACCATCAAGGGGAGCAATTACCTGCCGCGCTACTTCACCAGTAAAGACACCACCTGTATGGAAAGTTCTCATCGTCAGCTGGGTTCCTGGTTCACCAATAGATTGAGCAGCAATAATCCCTACTGCTTCTCCTAGATCCACCATATGTCCGTGAGCTAGACTCCAACCATAACACTTCTGGCAAACTGATCGGGGAGCTTCACAAGTCAGAGGCGATCGCACAAATACTTCTTCCACACCAGCTTTGGCAATCTGAATAGCCAATTCATCAGAAATATCCTGATTGCGCTGGGCCAGGACTTCCCCAGTTTTTGGGTGTAGTACTTCCTTCCCCAGCACTCGACCCAGTAGCCGCTCCTGTAGGGGAATTAGAACGCGATCTCCATCGGTCATTGACCTGACAACTATCCCTCGAGCAGTACCGCAATCTACCTCCCGCACAATCACATCCTGGGAGACATCAACCAAACGGCGAGTGAGATAACCAGAGTCAGCTGTCCTCAACGCAGTATCAACTAAGCCTTTCCTTGCACCATAGGAGGAAATAATGTATTCAGTTACTGTTAAACCTTCCCGAAAGTTAGTCTTAATTGGTATGTCAATAATCTCTCCTTGGGGATCAGCCATCAGACCCCGCATACCAACCAGTTGCCTTACCTGGGACAAATTACCCCTGGCTCCAGAAAAAGCCATCATGTATACAGAATTCAGGGGATCAGTCGCTTTGAAGTTCCGGACTACTTCATCTTTGAGGGCTTCAGAAGTGCTATTCCAGGTATCTATTACTTTTTGAAATCGTTCGACTTCTGTAATTTCTCCCCGAGTGTAACGAGTTTCTGTCGCACGAATCTGTGCCTCTGCCGTGTCAAGCATCTGGCGTTTCACAGGAGGCACTTGCAGATCATCAACACTGATGGAAACACCAGCGCGGGTAGCATAGCGGAACCCCAAATCTTTGAGCTGGTCAGCCATCTGAGCACTGCGGGCACTGCCATATTTGGTAAAAGACCAGGAGATCAACTTTTTGAGCTGACCTTTATCTACAATTCGGTTGTAAAAGATCATGTCTTTGGTCATTTTTTGGCAAGTTGTTGGTTAGCAAGTTGTTGGTTAGCAAGTTGTTGGTTAGCAAGTTGTTAGCTGTTAATTCCTTGTTAATTGAGCTGTGGGATAACAAAAAACTAATAACTAATAACCAATAACTAATTCATTAGCGCTTCTTGAATCGCTTTGTTGTAAATAATCCGACCAGGAGTAGTGCGGATATATTGTGAAATTACTTCTCCATCAGCTGTTTCCCGCACTCGTCGTTCTCGGTAATGTTTGGTTACAGTGCCATCACTCAGGTTTTCTGTGGAGATGACTTTGTCGTCTGGCTCTTCAGTTTGCACAATGCCTTCATGCCTTACCCAGACCTTGGCATGCAAATCTACCTGCTTTTGCTCATAGGCTCTGATGGCATCATCCAAGTTGGCAAAATACTTGTCGGCTCCTTTGGTAGCTGCAGGGTTTTCCGCTGTCAGGTAGTAACATCCTAAAACCATATCTTGGCTGGGAGCGACAATCGGACGCCCTGTTGCTGGTGATAGAATGTTGTGAGAGGCAAGCATTAATAGTCTCGCTTCTGCTTGAGCTTCGATAGACAGAGGAACATGCACTGCCATCTGATCACCGTCAAAGTCAGCGTTGAAGGCAGGACACACTAGTGGGTGCAGCTGAATGGCGCGACCTTCAACCAAAATTGGTTCAAAGGATTGTATCCCTAGGCGGTGCAGGGTGGGAGCTCGATTGAGTAGTACTGGGTGACCAGCAATCACTTCCTCTAGTACATCCCAAACGCTTGGGTCTCCCCGCTGAATCAATTTTTTGGCTGCTTTGATGTTGTTCACTAAACCCTGACGAATTAGCCGGTGAATCACAAACGGTTGGAATAGTTCAATTGCCATCTCCCGTGGCAAACCGCATTGATGGATTTTTAGGTTAGGGCCAACAACAATTACTGAGCGTCCGGAGTAATCTACCCTTTTTCCCAGCAAGTTTTGCCGGAAGCGCCCCTGCTTTCCCTCAATGATGTCCGAAAGAGATTTAAGGGGGCGATTATTTGCTCCTACTACTGTACGTCCCCGCCGTCCATTATCAATCAAGGCATCTACTGCCTCCTGGAGCATTCGCTTCTCATTACGGACAATGATTTCGGGGGCAAGGATTTCCTGGAGCCTTGCTAGGCGATTGTTGCGGTTGATCACGCGCCGATAGAGATCATTGAGGTCAGAAGTCGCAAAACGACCCCCATCTAGCTGGACCATTGGGCGCAGATCTGGAGGAATTACGGGAATTACTTCTAGCACCATCCATTCAGCTTGAGAGCCAGTGCCGATGAAATTGTCAATTACCCGTAAGCGTTTTATGAGCTTCGCCCGTTTCTGACCTTTAGCATTAATAATTTCATCCCGCAAGCTTTCAGCTGCGGCTTCTAAATCCAAATCTTGGAGTAATCTTTGTAGTGCTTCTGCTCCAATCCCTACCTCTACATCAATTAGTTCCGTGTCTTCGCTATAAAGCTGCTCTTCAATTTCCAGCCATTGATCTTCGGTGAGCAGTTGTTTGTAGCTTAGGTTCTCGGCATTACCAGGATTAAGAACTACGTAGGCATTGAAGTAAACTATCTGTTCTACATCCCGCAACGGCATGTCTAGTAGGATACTCATGTAGCTAGGAATACCTTTGAGATACCAAACGTGAGCTACAGGAGCAGCAAGTTTGATATAACCCATCCGGTGACGGCGCACTCGTGACTCAGTCACCTCTACACCACAACGTTCGCAGACAATACCCCGGTGACGTACTCGCTTGTACTTACCGCAGTGGCATTCCCAATCCTTTGCAGGACCAAAAATCCGCTCGCAGAATAGTCCATCCATTTCTGGTTTGAGGGTGCGGTAGTTGATCGTTTCTGGTTTGGTTACTTCACCCACTACCTGACCATTGGGTAAGGTTCTTTCTCCCCATTGACGAACTCGCTCTGGTGAGGCAATGCCAATTTTTACGTAGTCAAACCGCTGTTCTTGCTGTTTCATCTGTTTATTGTTTGTTGTTTGTTGCTTGTTGTTTGTTGTTTGTCGGAAAAATAACTAATAACAAACAACCAATAACTAAACTTCCTCTTCAAATTCTTCCCGACTTAAGGACTCATAAGTTGGTCGGCTAGGTGTACGACGACGGTCAACATCTGCCATCAAATCGACTTCCAAATCACGGCTACTACCATCTTCTGCAGTTTCTACTTTATGAACTGCAATATCTAGACCTAGAGACTGTAGTTCTCGCATCAATACTTTGAAAGATTCTGGAGTGCCGGGATGGGGAATTGCTTTGCCCTTAACGATCGCATTCAAGGCTTCATTTCTTCCCTGCATATCGTCAGATTTCACGGTCAGCAATTCCTGAAGAGTGTAAGCTGCGCCAAAAGCTTCCAGAGCCCAAACCTCCATTTCTCCGAACCGTTGACCGCCTTGTTGTGCTTTCCCTCCCAAAGGTTGTTGCGTGACCAACGAGTAAGGACCAGTAGAGCGAGCATGAATCTTATCGTCCACTAGGTGCACCAGCTTAAGCATGTATGCTTTGCCTACTGTTACTGGGCGGTCAAAAGGTTCTCCAGTGCGACCGTCAAACACCGTAATTTTGCCAGGCTCATCTGGGTTAAACACCCATTCTTGTCCTTTGGTCTGTTTTGCCTGTTCCAGCTTGCCATGCACCGTCGTCCGGGAAGCTTCTTGCCCATACATTTCATCAAAAGGAGTTAGCTTAAACCGCACATCTAGGCATTGACCAGCCCAACCCAAGAGGCACTCAAATACTTGCCCTACGTTCATTCGACTTGGAACTCCCAGGGGATTGAGGATAATATCCAAGGGAGTCCCATCTGGTAGGTAGGGCATATCTTCTATCGGCAAAATCCGGGAAATAATTCCCTTGTTGCCGTGGCGGCCCGCCATTTTGTCTCCCACTTGGATTTTCCGCTTTTGGGCTACATATACCCTCACTACCATGTTAGCTCCCGGTGGTAGTTCATCCCCTTGTTCCCTGGTAAACAGCCGCACATCGACAACACGACCTTTTTCCCCGTTGGGTACCCGCAGGGAATTGTCTCGTACATCCCTTGCTTTTTCACCAAAGATAGCCCGAAGTAGCTTCTCTTCTGGGGGTTGGTCAGACTCACCTTTTGGGGTAACTTTCCCTACTAGAATGTCACCAGCCTCGACCCAGGCTCCAATCCGGATAATCCCCGTCTCATCTAACTGCCGTAGGGCATCTTCCCCAACATTAGGAATTTCACGGGTAATTTCCTCAGGACCTAGTTTGGTTTGCCGTGCCTCAATCTCATACTTCTCAATGTGAATGCTGGTGTAGACATCATCAAACACTAGACGTTCACTAATGAGGATTGCATCCTCGTAATTATAGCCCTCCCAGGGCATATAAGCCACTAGAATATTTTGGCCTAGTGCCAGTTCACCCCCTTCTGTTGCTGAACCATCTGCAATTACTTGACCAGCTTTTACATCATCACCTTCATAGACTAAGGGACGCTGATTCAAGCAGGTGTCTTGGTTAGAACGCTGATACTTCTGTAACTCATATTCATATTCCTTTCCTTCAGCATCTTTTACCCGAATCCCTTGGGCATCCACATAGCTTATTTCCCCATCAATACGGGATACAATCACCATACCTGAGTCCCTGGCAGCCTGAGCTTCTAAACCAGTGCCAACCAAAGGTCGCTCAGGGCGTAATAAAGGTACTGCTTGCCGCTGCATGTTGGAACCCATCAGCGCTCGGTTAGCATCATCGTGTTCTAGGAAAGGAATCAAGGAAGTAGCGACCGAAATAATCTGCACTGGGGAGACAGATAAAAAGTCTACTTGATCCGGAGTTGTGGTTGTAAACTCTTGACGATAGCGCACTGCCACATTTTCTCCTTGGATGTAACCATTTTCATCCACTGGCACATCTCCTGGCGCTACCCGCAGGTCGTCTTCTTCATCAGCAGTCATGTATACTGGCGGACTGTCTTTGATAACCCGCCCATTTTCCACTGGATAGAAAGGCGTTTCAATGAAGCCGAAGGAATTGACTCGGGCGTGAGTCGCCAAAGAGCCTATCAGTCCTGCGTTAGGACCTTCGGGAGTTTCAATTGGGCAAATCCGACCATGGTGAGAGGGGTGAATGTCTCGTACTGCAAAACCAGCTCTCTCTCTCGTCAGTCCCCCTGGTCCTAGAGCAGAAAGTCGTCGTTTATGGGTCAACTCTGCCAAAGGATTTGTCTGATCCATAAACTGAGAGAGCTGAGAGGAGCCAAAGAACTCTTTAATGGCTGCTACTAAGGGTTTGGGGTTCACTAGAGAAGCTGGAGTTAGAGTCTCGGAGTCTGAAACTGTCATCCGCTCGCGAATAATCCTTTCCAAGCGGTTGAGTCCCACCCTTACTTGATTTTGTAGCAATTCTCCCACTGAGCGCACTCGACGATTGCCCAAATGGTCAATATCATCACTGTTACCCACATCAAACTCTAGATTGATCAGATAGTCAATAGCTGCCAGAATGTCCTGGGGAGTTAATACTCGGATGGTATCGGGCACATTCAACCGCAGCTTTTTATTAATTTTATGGCGACCTACCCGTCCCAAGTCGTAGCGTTTGGGGTCAAAGAAGCGGGAGTCGAGCAATTGCTGACCACCGCTCACAGTAGGGGGTTCTCCTGGGCGTAACTTGCGATACAGCTCCATCAGGGCTTCTTCTTCTGAAGGATTACCCTCCTTTTCTAGAGTCTTTTGATAATAGTCCGGGTGTCGCAGAGCATCTATAATTTCATTATCGCCTAGTCCCAGAGCTTTCAGTAATACCTGGGCTGATAGTTTGCGAGTTTTATCAATCCGCACCCAAACTAGATCATTTTTATCTGTTTCAAACTTTAACCAAGCTCCCCGGTTAGGAATTAAGGAAGCCGAGTAAGTGCGACGTCCGTTCTTATCGGTTTCCGACTTGTAGTAGACACCGGGAGAGCGAACAATTTGGTTGACAATTACGCGCTCTGCCCCGTTGATAATAAAAGTACCTCGGTCCGTCATCAAAGGGAGATCGCCAATGAACACTTCTTGTTCCTTAATTTCGCCTGTTTCTTTGTTAATTAGGCGGGTAGGAACGTACATTTGAACTGCATAAGTACTATCTCGCCGTTTAGCTTCATCAACCTCATATTTAGGTCGCTTGAGTTTGTAGTCCTTCCCCAAAAAGTGTAATTCCAGTTTACCAGTGTAGTCAGTAATAGGAGAAAAGCTGTTCAGTTCTTCGATTAGTCCTGCTTCCAGAAACCAGCGGAAGCTGGAACGCTGAATTTCTACCAAGTCTGGTAGCAGATAAGTAGGTACTGTATCACTTGGAGTGGGGACAGTGTAGGTTGGATTCGTCATGGCTCTTTTTTTTAGGTTAAGTCAGCGTTGGAAGAAGAAGTTTAGAATGTGGAGGAGGTAGAAACTTTGGGTAATGTTCTTGTTAAGGGTTAACCTTACCTAAGCCTGGAGCCGTAGCTTGATTTCTCTGTCGGCGTCAAACTCTCAACACTTCAGATTGAGTTGCCAAACTCTGCTCAAAAACTTACCCTCTCTTCCCACATGTCCCACGATTCTCTAGAAGGATCTATGCTCTAGGATTTTTACTCCCCTAAAGCAAACACTTAATAGGGATTAGTCTCCCAATGTAGGGATTGTCGTAGGTAGGCTATTATGAAGGAAAGTCTACGAGTTAAAGCTCTGAGATTTACTTCATACTTCTTTAGGTTACTGCACAGTTTCATTGGTGTCTCCCTGCTCAAAATACTGGATTAGAGTCCTTGGAAGATTTGATCGGGTCAAAATAAAGAAGTGATCACTAGATAGTTAGCTATCAAAACTCATTACTTTCTAGCAAGGTAAAAATACAGTTTTTTTCTTCTCTCAGCAACAGGATAGTTTGGGGCAATGACTACTGCCTCAAAGTCTAAGGGTTGCAACTGCAAGGTTTAAGGCTCTTCTGGCAGCAGAAAAATCTTTTTTTGTCGATAGAAGGTTAAAACTCGGTAAGCCTCTATGAAAGCGACTAGTGAGCTTCGGTAGTTTATTAAGAGGATATATTGCTAGCAATTGGGTAGATCCAGGGTAAATCTTATCCATAATAACTCTTCTTAGGACTATTATGACGCAACAAAAACTTGATTCAAGAGAGTATGTCTGTTAAGAAAAAAGGCAGGACACAGTCCCGATGAAAAAAAAATTTTCATTTCGACTGCCTTGTTTCTTGAAAGCTGCCCCATGGGCACATCAGCAACCGTTATGAAGGTCAGAAACAAGCAAAACCCTCTTCCCTCCTGCCTCCTGCCTCCTGCCTTGTTTCTTCAGAGCACTTTTTCCCTGCTTTTACTTCACTATACTTACTACTTTGTCATCATTTGATAGAGCAAGACCAAAGAGTTTACAAGCATTTTGTGTTGTTTGAACTGCAATGGTTTCAAGGGAAACATCTCTGAGATCAGCAATGTGCTCTGCTACATAGCGAACATAGGCTGGTTCGTTGCGTTTGCCTCGCTTGGGGACTGGTGCTAAGAAAGGACAATCAGTTTCAATCAGGAGGCGCTCGCTTGGTACCATAACAGCAGAAGCTTGTACCTGCTTAGCGTTTTTGAAGGTTACAATGCCACTAAAACTAATGTAGAAGCCTAAATCCAAAAACCACTGTGTTTCCTCTGGCGTACCTCCCCAACAATGCATTACTCCTCTTACCGAGCCATTATTGTCCCAAAACTCCTGCAACAGTTCTCGCATCCTAGCAGCAGCATCACGACAGTGAATAATCACTGGCAAGTTTAACTGCTGAGCGATCGCTAATTGGGCGGCAAACACTTTTTTTTGTAGCTGTTGGTTTTCTGCCTTGAAAAAATCCAACCCAGTTTCCCCAATTGCTACTACCCTGGCGTCAGAACAAGCTAACAATGCAATCTGGCTTGACATCTCCTTAGTCCATTTGTTGGCATCTAGGGGATGCAAGCCTACTGCAAATGATAGTTCAGGAAACTGGTCAGCTAGGGCTTTGATCCCAGCATATTCAGATGGCTCGACACAGGAATGTACTAGTTTTACAACACCTACTTCACGCCAGCGATTGCACAAAGCTTCCAGATCTGACTGGAAGGCATCAAAGTTGATATGGACATGAGTGTCAATCAACTGCATGATCAGCATCTATTATTGAGCTTTAATGATTTGTGCAGGTTAATCTGGTAAACCTGCCTATTTACGAATACCATTCCCTCTTCCCTCATTCTGATATCCAAGTATCAGCCTCAATCATTTACTAAAGTAAATTTAAAGGGGCAACTGACCTACTAGGCTTAAAGTGTTCTTGTATTAAGAGGCAGTGACTTCCTCTGAGGGAGGAGTGAGTTAGGCACTCACTCGTTTTAAGGCTTTAGCTAGACGAGATTTTTTACGAGCACCATTGTTGGCATGCAATACGCCACGCTTTACAGCCTTGTCAATTTTGCTGTAAGCTGCCGACATTCGGCTTTGGACTTCTTCTAATGATTCTTGGCTCGGTTTTTGAGCATAATCTTCTACAGCAGCGAAGTATTTTTTCATTAACGTCCTTACTGCTGACTTATAGCTCTGATTATGGACTCGGTTGCGCTCGTTAATTTGTACACGCTTGAGCGCTGACTTGCTGTTAGCCATAGCAATTTTTAGAGGGATTGGCTCTCAATAACAAAATAGCAGAATGACCAATATAACATATTTTTATTCCCAAAAGAATCACAACCCCATAAAAATCCACGTTAAGCTAGAGGAGAGAGTCCAGATTAACAGAGGCTCCTCTAACCAAAAGGGGTTAGTCTAGCTGGTCTCACATAAAGATAATATCGCATTTAGGCACTCCGTACTCCATGCTGCGAATCATTACTCAGCAGGCTGAGGCACAAACAGAACTGCGACGTATCTGCGAACGTACCTCCCAAGACCAAATTGTTCACAAGGAAGGGACGGTGAGGGAAGTATTGCAGGCAGTTAAGCGCCAAGGAGATAAAGCTCTCCTGCACTATACAGAAGAATTTGATCAACTTTCTCTTAGTCCTGAACAACTTCTAGTTAGTACATCAGAACTGGATGCCGCTTACCAACAGGTGTCCAAGGAGTTAGTTGATGCCATCCAATTAGCTAGTAAACAAATTGAGGCATTTCATCGACAGCGCTTACCCAAATCCTGGGTGCAATTTGGCGATGATGATGTTGTTTTAGGCAAGCGCTATACTCCAGTAGACCGAGCAGGAATTTACGTTCCCGGTGGCAGGGCTTCGTATCCTAGTACCGTTTTAATGAATGCTATTCCAGCCAAAGTGGCTAAGGTTCCTAGGATTGTTATGGTGACTCCACCTGGTTGGGAGCAAAAGATTAATCCTGCTGTCCTTGTAGCAGCCCAGGAAGCTGGTGTTCAGGAAATATACCGAGTAGGTGGTGCTCAAGCGATCGCGGCTTTGGCTTACGGCACCCAAACTATTCCTAAAGTGGATGTGATTACTGGTCCAGGGAACATTTACGTCACCCTAGCGAAGAAATTAGTCTACGGAATAGTGGGAATTGACTCTCTTGCCGGACCATCTGAAGTTCTGGTAATTGCTGATCCAGCTGCTAACCCAGTATACGTTGCCGCTGATCTTTTAGCTCAGGCAGAACATGACCCGATGGCAGCAGCAATTCTGCTAACTACCGATTACCAACTGGCACAACAAGTACAGACTCAAGTAGAGCAACAACTTGTGAACCATCCCAGACGACTGCTTACAGAAAAAGCGATCGCTCATTATGGTCTCATTGTTGTTGTTGATTCCCTTGAGACAGCAGCGGAACTTTCTAATGAGTTTGCCCCCGAACACTTAGAATTAGAGGTTGCCCAACCTTGGGATTTACTAGAAAAAATTCGCCACGCTGGTGCAATTTTTCTGGGTAGTTCAACTCCAGAAGCAGTAGGAGATTATCTAGCAGGTCCAAATCACACTCTGCCTACTTCAGGTGCTGCTCGCTACGCCTCTGCCTTAGGGGTCGAAACCTTTATGAAGCACTCTAGTCTAATTCAGTATTCTTCCAGTGCCCTCCATAAAGTTGGTGGTGCAATTGAGGTACTAGCACAAGCAGAAGGTTTACCTTCCCACGCTGACTCTGTACGCTTAAGAACTCAAGGAAATCTTAATGATTAGGGACTCTGCTATCAACTTCAAGCGGGACATGTTAGTTGAAATGAGGTGTTAGGTTAATGGTTAATGTTTTTTGGAGCCTCTCAAAGCGTGTGTTTTTATTATACTATTCTTGTATTCTTCCTATCTGTAGGGTAATGTTGCCCAAATTTATTCCTTCTGGTGGTAACCTAACACCTAATACCCATTGGTGACAAGTTAAGGCAAAAATGTCGTTGTCAAGGGAGCAGGGAGCAGGGAGCAGGGAGTAGGGAAGAAGAAAAATCGATTTTTCTGATCCTTTGGGTCTTCCATATATAGAGTTTTTAAATTTATAAAGCACTATATATAGTATTTGACAAAATGCACGACGCTTTAACTTGTCACCATTGCCTAATACCTAACACCTAATACCTAATACCTAATACCTTTTAACGATTTTGGTGCTAAAAACGATTATTGTCGCCCTCGACAGTTCTGAACTGTCCCACGGTGTGATTCAGAGCCTAGACGAACTTCAAATAGAGCCATCCACTAAAATTATCCTTTCTCATGTCATTCCTGATGCCGAACCTGACATGGAAATGGTAGTTGACCGACCTCATATTTCGGATGAGCTACTTTATCGAAACATTGAAAAGCAGCTACAATCTTATCAGAAAGAACTTCCCTGCGACTCAGAATTAGAAATTGTTAATGGTGAGGCAGCAGTGGAAATTGTTCGCCTAGCTCATATCTACAAAGCTGACTTAATTGTGATTGGCACTCGTGGTCTTACTGGTCTCAAGCGCATTTTGCAAGGGTCTGTTAGTAGCCAGGTAGTTACGGATGCTCCCTGCTCTGTGTTGGTAGTGAAGCTCAAGTGACATGCTCCTACATGATCATTGATAAGTTTCTATCAGTTTGCGATCGCTAATTTTATACTTGAGTATTTATACTCACTAAGTCAGAGATTTTTCATAAATTCGGTAAATTTTATAAACCTTTCCCCCTGCTGCTTCAATTAGCTTGCGGGAAGGAAAATTATCTTCAAAAACCCAAGATAATTCTGCTCTTTTATAAGGTTTACCCTTTTTAATTCCTCCTTGCATTCCCAAATAAATTAAAGCGAGAGGAACCATTTTTTTGCGATATTCTGGCAGAGAACACATAGCGATAACCCTTCCTTGATTAATCTGACGACGATACCAAAGAAATTTGAGTATTCCCAACCAGTTGAGTTTACCACCAACGTGTTTCAAAGGGATGTTGTAGTCCGGTAAACCCATCCAAAACCCTACCATTTCGCCATTGTCTTCGGCAACAGGAAAAACATCTGGATCAACTAAACTTTGTAAAGATTTAGCTTCCTCCAGAAATTCCTTCTGACTACGTGGTGTAGAGCTCCAATTATCGGCAAAGGCACGATTAAACAAGTCATAGAGACTGTTAACATCTTGCTCAAATCCTTCCCCTTTTGTTCTCAGGGGACGAAAGGTGATGCCAGATTTACAAGCAATCCGGTAAGCTTTCTCAAATTTAGCAGCTAAAGATTGATTCACAGGAAAATCATAAGCATAGGCATCCTTGGCTTTTTCCCAACCATCCTGCTCCATAAATTCTGGATAATAAGGAGGATTGTAAGGCATCATTACCATCGGTGGTGAGTCAAAGCCATCGACTAAAAATAAACAATTGTTGTGGGTTGAGAAGTCAATTGGTCCCCGTACCCTAGTCATGCCTTGCTCTCGCAGCCATTGGCAGGCGGCATTGAATAGAGATTGAGCGGTCGCCAAATCTCTAACGCATTCAAAAAAACCAAACAGACCAATATTTTTGCCTTCCCTTTCAATCAACCTTTGATTCACCGCAGCAACAATCCTTCCCACCGCCTGCGGTTTTTTTCTACCTTGATTAACAGCAATAAACTGCTGCATTTTTCCATAGCGAAAGAAGGGATTACTAGGTTCAAACTTTTTGGTAACATCACTACGCACAGGAGATACCCAGTTATAATCATCAGCATATACCATTGCTGGTACATCCAGAAACATTTCCCTATCTTGTGAGGTTGTTACAGCCTGAATTTGAATATTGGTCATTGTTTATTGAATATTGGTTATTGGTCATTGGTCATTGGTTTGTTATCCAAACAACTAACAACAAATAACCAACAACTAACAACTAAGCACTAATCATCGGTTTATACAATAAGTCTCGTGTTGCGATCATCGCCGCCACTAACTGCTCCATTTCTTCTTGGGTATGCAGAGCGTTCACAGTAATTCTAAGACGTGGTTTAGCGATAAACCAGATGGGAGATACCCAAATCCCGTGTTTTTCTAGCAGATGTCTGCCAAAGACCTTGGGATTAATCTCCGAAGGTAAAATGACTGGTACTACATTAGTTTCACCAATGGCAGCAAAACCCTGTTCTGTTAAGCGCGATCGCAAGTACCGGGTGTTTTCTTGAAGTTTTGTAACCAGCTCTGGACGACGGCGAACTTGACGAATGCTCTCTAATGCCGCTGCAGTAAGGGGTGGTGACAAAGAAATTGTTCCTATTGATGTAGGAGAAACATTTAACAAAGGGATTAGTTCCTCTACATGAGAACTAATTGCCGCACCAGCAGAGGCGGCAAACTTGGAAAAGGTAGTCATAATCAGGGGGACAATACCCCGCTCAATCACTTGCTGGGGGAGGATGCCAAAATGTTCGTAGATACCTCTACCGGTAGCACCAATCGCACCACTAGCATGAGCCTCATCCATAAGCAAAACACTACCTGGGTAATTTTGCAGTACTGTCAACATGTCTGGCAGGGGAGCGATATCACCATCCATAGAGAATACAGCATCAGACACCACCATAATTCGCTCATCTGAACGAGCATACCGCTGGAGCTTGCGGGATAAATCCTCCACATCACAATGGCGGTAGGCTTTGACGCGAACGCGGGGACTATGACCAAAAACTTTACCGGAACGAGTGCCAGCATTGACAACAGCGGAGACAATACAACCGTGGTTAAGGACATCGGTAAGAATCAATGTCTCTCTGGTATGCTGAAAACCGGGTACGGGAATTGCCAAATGACAGAAAGCATCCATTAAGCCCTGCATTGCCATCCAGGCATTAATAAACAGCTGGGTATGAGGTAAGTGTTTAAACTTAGAAATCTCATCTTCCAGCTGACGGTGCAGCTCAATACGACCGCTCAAGACAGAACAGGAACTGTTGGAGGTACCATATTTGAGGATGGCATCAATCGCTGCTTGCTTAATCGCTTCTTCCTGGACTAAGCCTAAGACATCATTACTACAGAAGTTCAGAACATTCTGACGCTTGCCCGTGGCAGTTGATTCAATCTCAGCTAAATTGCCCTGTTTCTGATGACATATGTATTCGTCGGGATCTAGCCCACTTTCGTACCAGCTTTGAACATACTCTTTAACTACTTCCACAAATTTACCCCTCTCACCTTACTCTTAGATAGATGTTAGTTAACTCTGGTACTGAGGCAAAATGGATTTTTACCCCAGGGAACAAAAAGTTAAGCCATTGCTCCCCAGTCCCGTTTACCATTGTTTTCATCCGATAATTGAGTTTTCTTTAATTGGCTGGCTTTGGTCAGTTGCGATTGCTGACGAGTCTGGGTGTCCATTGTTTCCCGGCTGGTTTGATTGTTGCATATATTGTTCATATTGCTTGACAATCACTCGTTGTAGGGCAACAATTGCTGGGTTAATTTCCACATAGCGCCGCTGGGGATTGGCGAGATAGGTACGCTGCTCACTCTCAATCATTTCTTTATCTTGGTCAAGAAATTTCTTTAAAAACCAGTTCCAGATTATCTGAGCTAACAGTGGTCTAAAAATGCTTAAAAACCATTGTGGTAGACGGATTTTGAGAAACAGTAGGGAAAAAGAGCGGGTTAGGGAAGGTCCCACCGGCAGCCTCATCAGGTACAAAGAGGAAATTCCTTCGAGGGAGCTGTGATAGTGAGGGTAACCATATTGGATGGAAACAGTTTTGGTAGTTACCTGGTTACCCTGTTCACTCAGTCCCAGAAATTTACTCAGTAAACCTCGATAGGAAACCTGGTAGTCAGCACAAACTTTCCCTTCCCCTTCCCGTAAATTAATCAGGAGCGGATCGAACCAACCCTGTAATTCTTTGTGCAGAAACCCGTGGAATACATCCATAGTGTTTTCATTGCAGATGGAGAAGTGAGCCTGAAAATGACCAGGTATGGGTACCATTAACCAGTTAGGATCATCAAATTCTGGAACATCCGGGGGATGGCAGTGTTCTGCCAAGCTCGGATTCCCAGGGAAGATCCAGATGATATTATATTTTTCCTGAATCGGATAGCTGCGGGCTTGGGCGCAAGGAAGTTTTTGTTTAGGAGGTAGGTAGGGAATATCCACTAATTTGCCATCCCCGTTCAATGCCCAACCGTGATAAGCACATACTAGGTTAGCGCCTTGGACTTCGCCTTTGTGTAAGGCTATGCCTTTGTGGGGACAAGCATCCTCTAGAGCGTGGAGGTTACCAGTCTCGTCTCGGTAAATGGCGATCGCTTGTTGCCAAATTACCACGGACATGATTTTCCCTGGTTTAAGTTCGTTTGCCCAACTAACTGGATACCAATAATTTGGGTTAATCCCCACCTCTCGGACAGCGTTCCAAACAGTATGACTGATTAGGGTTGTAGCCAATTCCATGAAATTTGTATTTTGTTGCCTGTGTATCTGAAAATATTTAGCCTGTACGCTCTGTTTAGTCAACCTATAATTGGTAAAGGGGAATCTAAATACAGCGTTTTTCATTTAGATGAGGTACAAAGAGCCTGGTTTTTGGGAATGGGGAATGGGCAATAGGGAATAGGAGCTGTACCTCACTAGACTGAGAAATGCTGTAGGGTTTACTGTGGCTCTCAGGTTTCAGGTATTTTCGATAGAGTTTTGGGATGGGACAGACACGAGCAATTTTATGCGGATATTACGGGAAGGGCAATGGTGGTGATGAGGCATTGCTAGCTACCTTATTGCAAATGCTACCAGAATCCGTGACCCCCTTAGTACTGTCTGGCAACCCTAGTTTGACTCGCAAGCAGTATGGTGTAGAAAGTTGTGATCGCACTTCTGCTTTCCAAGTACTTAAGGCAATGCGCCACTCAGATGTCTTCATCTGGGGTGGTGGTAGTCTTATTCAGGATGCCACTAGTGCGAGAAGTCACCTCTACTATGCTGGCTTGATGGGGTTGGCACAGCAGTTAGGGTTAAAAACCATTGCTTGGGCTCAGGGAATTGGTCCTCTAAACCGTCAGTTAACTCGTTGGGTAGCAAGGCGCTCATTTACTGGTTGTGAGGCTGTGAGCGTACGTGATTATGGCTCTGCTAAACTGTTAGCTAATTGGCAAATTCCTTGTCTTCAGGCTCCAGATCCAGTTTGGGCATTAGTATCTTCCCCAGTAGCAGGGTTGTGGGATTTACCAGCACCGAGAGTAGCTGTAACATTGCGATCGCACCCTGAGCTAACATCCCAACGCCTGAATAATCTTACTCATGCCCTGGTTAGCTTTCAAGAAGCGACTCAAACCTGTATTTTATTAGTGCCTTTTCAAGCATCTCAAGACCTAAGCATTGCCCAATTAATTGCTTCTCAGCTCAAGGGTGAGCATCAGATTTTTTGCTTAGAAGACCCTAGAGAATTAAAGGGATTATGTAGAGGAGTGGAAATGGTCATTGGTATGCGCTACCACAGTTTGATTATGGGAGCAGCAGAAGAATGCCGATGTTTTGCTCTGAGTTATGACCCCAAAGTCAACTACCTGATGGCAGAACTAAATTTACCTGGATGGGATTTGAAGCAGCTACCAGACGACCCCAATTTCATCAGCAAAACCTGGCTAGAATACTATGTTAATGGCGATCCACTCAGTGGTGACCAAATTCAGTCCTTGGTAGACCGAGCATTGATGCATCGGGATTTGTTAACAGAAATGTTAACAAGGGAAGAGTTGTGAGAGTAATGACCTAACCTCAATAGTCTTCCGTAAACGAACATCTGTGATAATTCCTGATAAATGAACCACCCAGTCATTTATTGTTAGAACTCATCGGCATTAAGATAAGAAACAGCTTGCATTTAAAAGTACTTTCTGAGGTTACCATTCATGCCCTTTCCCCGTTCCAGTGGCATTCTACTACATCCCACCAGTCTGCCAAGTCGCTATGGAATTGGTGACCTAGGTTTAGAAGCTTACCAATTTGTCGATTTCCTTGCTCGCAGTGGCCAACAGTTGTGGCAGGTGTTGCCCCTAAGTCCCACAGGCTTTGGCAACTCCCCTTATATGAGCTTCTCAGCGATGGCAGGTAATCCTCTGCTGATTAGCCCCGATTTGCTCCAAGATAATGGTTTTTTGGAGGAAGAAGATCTATCCTATGTGCCAGACTTCCCCTTAGATCAGGTAGACTTCGATCAGGTGATTGAGTGGAAGATGCCCCTGTTGCGGAAAGCCTGCCAAAACTTCACTCAAAAGGCTACTAAGATTCAACAAAAGGAGTTCGAGGGTTTTTGTCGTGGTAAGGCTAGTTGGTTAGATGACTATACTCTGTTCATGTCCCTACTAGATGCTCGGGAAGAACCAGTTTGGACTGAATGGCCTGATGAATTGCGTCAACGGAAGCCAGAAGTACTGGAGCAGTGGCGTCGTGATTTGCAGGATGAAATATTTTTCCATAAATTTCTCCAGTTTGAGTTTTTCCGGCAGTGGTCCGAACTCAAGGAGTATACTAATGCTCAAAATATCCAGATCATTGGTGATATACCTATCTATGTTTCCCACAACAGTGCCGATGTTTGGGCTAACCCAGAACTATTTCAACTAGATCCGGAAACGGGAGAACAGATTGAGGTGGCAGGAGTACCCCCAGATTATTTTTCCGAGACTGGCCAACTCTGGGGCAACCCCCTCTATGATTGGAAGTACTTGGAATCAACTCGCTTTGCTTGGTGGGTTGAACGTATCCGTGGAATTTTAGCCTATGTAGACTTAATCCGCATCGACCATTTCCGAGGCTTGGAGTCTTTTTGGTCTGTTCCTGCCGAGGAAGAGACGGCAATTAAGGGAGAATGGGTTAAGGCGCCAGGTATGGGTTTATTTAACAGGATCCTTAAGGAATTAGGTAATTTACCGATTATTGCAGAAGACTTAGGAGATATTGATCAAGCGGTAAATGATCTCAGAGATCATTTCGCTTTTCCTGGAATGAATATTCTGCACTTCGCTTTTGGCAGTGACGCCAACAACCCCTACTTGCCGTTTAATGTTGTGGCCAACAGTGTCATCTACACCGGAACTCACGATAATAATACGACAGTAGGCTGGTACTATGAAGACACTTCTGATTATGAACGCGATCGACTACAGCAATATCTTGGCTGTGCAGGTCCTCATGGTATTGCTTGGGATGTAATCCGTCTTGCCCTGAGTTCAGTTGCCAATCAGGCAATTATTCCTCTTCAAGATATATTCAGCCTTGGTTCTAATGCCCGTATGAATACTCCAGGCACAGCTGAGGAAAACTGGGGTTGGCGCTACCGGGGTGAAGCTTTAACGGAAGAGTACAGTAATCGCCTGAAAGAAATGGTGATCATTTACGGTCGAATGACAGCTATATCAGCACAAACGTAGTGCCGTGACACACACGTAAAAATGTAGGTTGGGTGGAACGAAGTGAAACCCAACAGAATATCCTTCGGTGTTCGGTTATGCTATTGCTATTAACATCTGAGAAGATCAAGTCTTATTGACACCCTTATTTACACGACCCAACAATGTGATTTAGATAGTGAAATAGATGTAGGTTGGGTTTCGTTCCTCAACCCAACGCCAGTAACACGAGTGTTGGGTTGAGGAACGAAACCCAACCTACAGTTTTAGTCGTGTGCGTACAAGCTTATCAATCCCAATCGTCTTCTTCCAACTGCCTCTCTAATTGAGTAATTGCTAATTTAATAATCTGCTCAATCCCAGCTTCTGATTCTCTTTCTAAGGCAGCTTGCAAAGGTACTAAAGCACTGTCATCTTTGATTTTCATCAAGGATAAAGCCGCTGCTTTGCGGGTTTCGCCGCTCTGATGATTAAGTAACTCAACCAAACGGGGAGTTGCTGGTTTGTAAGCTAAATTTCCCAAGACAGCTGCTGCCTCACAGCATACTGTTTCTGATGCATCATTGAGAGCATTGTTCAGGAGCTCAAAAGCTGCTTCTTCCTCTTCATCTTGGGCAATTTTAGCAATCGCCCCCACCACAGCAGAGCGAACTGACTCGGAATCGGAAGCAATCTCCCGATACAGATACTCTTTAGCTTCTGTGCCAATAAATGCCAGGGCCCAAGCTGCATGGCCTTTAGTACTTTCTGGATGTTCTGGTGAGGCTAAAATCTCTAACAAAACAGGGACGGAAGCTCCCCCGATCCGAGCCAGAGCACCCACAGACGAGCCTTTAACTACCGTATCTTCATCATGCAACAGAGCTTCGACTAAGGGAGCAACTGTTACTGGATCTGCAATAAGAGTTAGGGTTTTGGCACTAGCTCGCCGCACTACAGGATCAGCGTGATTGAGGAGAGCCTCCAGCAAGAAAGGGGTAGCAGGTTTGCCAATTTTACCAAGGGCATCGGCAAAACCTAAACGTACCATGCCCCGCGAATCCCCCAGACACTCCACCATGCGTTGCAAGCGTTGACTGTCACTGGCATCAAAGGTATCTTCGGCTACCTCTTGTCTAGCTACTGCTAGAAATTCGTCTACTTCCTCAGGAGACATCTGAAGAGTGTCGATCTGATTACTCATTATTACTATTATTTTCCGTCATAGCAGCGTGCTGTGTACGCAAGTTTTCGAGAGCAGTATCAATTTTGGTTAGGTCAGGCTTGAGTTGCTCCTCAAGTTTAGATCTGGGAAGTTTAGCTTTTTTAGCTACCGTTGTCATATCTTTAACTAGGCGTTCCCGATATTCTTCCAATTCGGTAATGACTTCGGCGATTGATTCAGGGGTGATTGGTTCTGCTTCCTGTTCAGCTTCTGGGGCAGTGTCTTCAGTCTCGATCGCTGTGAGTTCTAAATTTTCCGTCATATCCGTTATTTCTGTGTTGGGGTTTATTTATGCCTATGTTTTATTTTCTCAGATACTGTTCCCAATGGTACGATTAAAAACGCACTACCTGTGATCCTGACTTTTCACGGTACGTCCTAAAATCTAGTCAGGAAGAAGTAATGACTAATGAGTAATGAGTAATGAGTGTCTGACGAAGCAGGGAATAGGGAATAGGGAACATGGATAAACGTTTTTTTAATCTGTTTAATTTAACTGAAGATCAAGCGATCGCTCTCCTCAAAACCCCGCCTGAACAGCTTGATCAACCCACGGATCGCTACGTTGCCGTTGCCCACTTGATTAAATTTCCCACAGAACGCTCCATCAATGCCTTAATTGAAGCTGTGAACAATCGCTCGACGGAGCTGTACGATCGCATCACAGGGCGTAAGGCATTGGAAAGTTTGGGGCGCTTAAAAGCAACCAGGGCTTTACCTGTCATTCGTGCCTGTTTAGGGGATGAAGATTGTTATACCGTTGAAAATGCGGTGTGGGCTCTGGGGGAAATTGGCACGGAAGATGTCGAAATTTTAGAAGAAATTGCCCAAATACTAGAAAAAAAAGGGCAGAGTTACCGAATTATTATTCAAACCCTGGCTAAATTAAACTATAAACCTGCTGTTTCGCGGATCAAAAAGTTTGTAGAAGGGCATGACGAACCCATAACTAGTGCGGCAATATCCGCTATTTGTCGCTTGACTGGGGACTATAGCCAGATACAGGAAGTAGTCGCCTTCCTTCAGCATGATAGCGTTAATGCACGGCGAGCCTGCATCCAAGACTTAATTGATGCTCAATACTATGATGCCATTCCTCAGATCGCCCGCTGTCCTGTTTCTCTTGTCTTTCGCCTCCGAGCAATTCGACTCTTAGCAGATGTTGGTACTTCAACGGGAAAAATTAGTTTTGCCGATGTAGAACCCTATCTAGATAGCGTTATTAGAGATCACCCTAATGACTTGGAGCTCGTCCACGAATATGACCAAAAACCAAGTTTAGATTTTGTCATCAACGAGTTATATCATACCGATTTTGGGCGGTGTTACCTAGCCAGTAAAACTCTGCTGGAATTGTATCCTGAAGAAGCTCCGGAGGCCCTGTTAAAGACTTGGGAAAAAGAAGCTCACAATGATTATGGAGCTCACTATCACGTTGTTAAACTGCTGGGTTGGCTTAAATATGCTCCAAGTTACGATTTATTGGTAGAAGCACTACACAATACCATGCCCCAGTTTCAAAAATCGAGAGGAGGGGCAGCAATTGCTTTAGGAAATTTAGGCGAGGAGCGGGCAATTCCACTCCTTAAAGAAGCTTCAAATACTGAAATTTTTGATTTAAAATATGCCTGCTCGTTGGCATTAAAACAGTTGGGAGAAAATAACTAGTGCAAGAAGGCAGGAGGCAGAAGTCAGAAGGCAGGAGGCAGAAGGCTCCAAGGGAAGAAAACTTACTGTACAAGCTTTTTAACCTTTTTTAACTGGTCATACTACCAAATTAGCTGTGCGATGGCAGTAGGTTGGGTTAACTCACATCTTGCACCAGTACAGAAATACTTAGGGTTTGCTGAATAAGTAGTCAGGAGTCAGGAGTCAGGAGTCAGGAGTCAGGAGAATAGGAGTTTAGGAGTTTAGAATAGTCTTTAAAGGGGATTATGGGTTAAGAAGATGCAAGGTTTTGCATTGATGAGCTCAATTTTCTTGCACTTTTCAAGGAAAATAAAAGCTTGAAAGCTATACCAGACAGTGCTTTCAGACTCTTGCAGCAAGCCCTACTTAATAACCGAAAAAAGAACAATCAATTTCAGTACTGAAACCGTCCAATCTTATCACTGCTCCGGAGCTCCTAAGTTCCCCTCCTTGGAGGGGTTAGGGGTGGGTTGCTTCCTACCTTCACAGGTCAATTTTCTCTATTGTGTGCAAGATCTCATACCAAATCCGCTTTACCTAGGGTCTATTCCAAAAAATCAAAGTCTTTGCTGAGAGAGGATTTGGGGATTTGGGTAAGTACCCCACAATAACCGGATTTGGTATCAGTTAAGGAACGGATACTGTTGGCGAAACATTCCTTTATAAGAAAAAAATCAATTTACAATTTCACTACGAGAAGTTTTGTTTTTTCTTTCTGGATTGGGCTTTAACTCCACTGGCAAAGATTCTACAGTACCCCACTGATTCAACAAACTCTTGAGGAGAACTTCTTGCTCAGTATGAGATTCCTTAAAGTCTTCACCAAGATTCATAAGGGCAAACCAGACTGTACCCTGTTTTTGAGTAGGCAATCCTCCCACTAAGGCTCCAATCTGATTCCAGCTACCGGATTTAATCACTGATAATCTCGGTAGTTGGTGTTTTTCTAAAATGCCTGGATCTTGACCAATAATGGCAAACACATCAGCAACTGTCAGATTGTAAGCTTGCAAATAGCGCTCAATTGCCAAAAACATCCCACAAGCAGCGCGGGGAGAAATCTTGCTTTCGGCAATAGAACCGTTGAGTTGAATTTCTGTTAGGGGAACTCCAGCAGCTTCAGCTGCCTTTTGTGCTACGGCTGCTGTACCACCGACAGCATTATCTAAAATCTCTACCATCACATTGTTACTGTAGAGATTCATTTTCTTGAGTAGTTCAGCGAGGGGGAAAGAATAGTGGCGCACTAGCGATTGTACATTGCTAGGAACAGAGGGATAGACAAGTACAGAACCTTCAATTTCCACCTGAGGTCGAGGAGTTCCAGTAGGTAAAGTTTGATACTGAGTTTCTGCTTCCTTAGACCAAATCTTAGCATTTAACCCTTGCTTGAGTAGATTTCCTGACGCCATTGGGTCAAACTGAAAGTTCATATAAAACTTGCCAGTGATTATCAAGTTACCGGCTACCCGCTTGATACCCAGCTGATTGAGGAGATTCCCCACAGCAACTGCTTCTTCCCAGACAAAAAAGGGGTCTTCTCCTCCTTGAATTACCAAATCACCCTGCAATACCCCATTTGCGATCGCTCCAGTTGCTCCAACTAGGGTAACAAACTGATGGTCTGGTCCAAAGGTTTCCAAAGCTGCTAGGGTAGTTGCTACCTTGGCAATGGAAGCAGCAGGCTGAGGTACTGTACCCTGGTAATTTGCCAGCAGGGTATCACCAGCTTGTATCCATACTCCTTGGTTTGCTTTTGCCGCTCCTTTTGCCGCCAGCTTATTGATGTATTGCTCAATGTGTTTTTGAGTTGCTGGGTTAGGATTACTAAGATTTTTGACTAGTTCTAAGTAGTTGTTCTTTTTTGTGATATTTGAATCATTAACTAATGGTTCAGAGGCTTCAGATTGAGGAGAGACAAATGTATCTTGGGGCAAATCTGCTGCACAACCAGTAACCAGTGCTAACAGAACAATAGATCGGGTAGTATGCAAATGTCCTCCAACAGGCAAGAAAATAGACCCTAATAAGCCGAAAAAGTTGTAACCGTTGGTATTTACTACGGCACAATTGTTAAGGTAACAGCATATTCGTAAATTCCTGCTTCAGTAGGTCCAAATGCAGGTGAATCGGTCAACATATCGACTTCCACTGTTTGATTACCAACATCAAGTGGTAACATGCTACCAATACCGAATGTCTGATCAACTGTAGCACGAGCAAAAGTAAAAAAGCCCCTACCACTAAAAGTAGTTTGCGCTCCCACGGCAGTACTGTCCCGGCTGTTTTGGCTAATTCCCCCTTGGACATTAGTGAATTCTCCGATAAAACTCGGGTTTTCTCGCCCAGAAGCTTGCCGCCTGATGCCAGCAGAAACCATAGTTGCTGAGGCTCCAGCGGGGATTTGTCCTGGTACTGTAGAGAAGTTGTCATTCTTAAGCACATCAAGATCATTTACCCACGATAGACCACGAGTCAGAATTCTGACTCTTTTGTTATATTTCAAAAGAACCTCAACAGTGCTACGGGTAATAATTGCCGTTTGTTTGTTTTGGTAGGGGTCAGTGCCAGAACAAAGTAAAACTACACCCCTACCTTCTGGTGTTTCTCGCCAAGTTTTCTTGCTACTTAGAACTTTTTCTTATTATCTTTTTTGTAAATACCTCCTCCACAAAATCCATCAATAAAAGTAAATGTTCTTTCTCCATATCTAGCTTTTCCAACTAAAGTGATTATGAGATTCTCAATATATTCTTCAATAATTTGATGTTTAGCTTCTGTATGAACGTCTATTGGAGGAACATAGCTTCCATCAGCACTCCACTTTGCTTGTGCCTTACTCATATTGATGATCTCCTAAATAGATTTGATATTACTAGTTTGAGTGTCTAGCACCTGCTAGCACCAGTTTTAAGCTTTGTAATGGAGCATAAATTTCTTCTAATAAGGCGTGGGTCAAATGCGATGGCAAACTGCTTTGGTTGGCATTGCTGAAAATATAAAACAGCTGCGATATTATTCAAACCTATGCCCGCCCTACTACCATAGGGAGCAAGAATTTTAGCTAACTGCATAGTCAGTAAATTGACGCATGAAGGGTGAGTGAAAACCTAGGACAATATCTTCTTTGGGAACACCTAGTCTACCTAACTCTTCAGCTAGGTCAATTTCTGTCATGTTGTGCTGAATCCAGATTTTGCTATCTTTGATATCAATGTGAGCAGATAATCAGTGAGGTCACTGGGACTGGAGGTTAAGGTTTTAAAACCAGTATCGCGGCTATAGCCCTCTTCTGTCACTCTCCGAGAAGCATTGTATTTTCTGAATCCCAGAGCGTATATAGGGCAGTCGATCGCACAATTTTTTCCGAGTAGAAATTCCTGAGAGTGCGAAATTGGTCAAAATGCAATCACCTCATCCCAGACCGTTGAGTATATATTGGCTTTGGAAATTACTCATAATAGGAAAAACCGGAAAGTGACAGAAGAGGGATAGGTAAAAGGTTCAGCATAGACACGAGCCCGAAAAGGTTCATTACTGGTGTGGGTGACACTGATAACCCCCTGAGCTTGACCCCGCTGGGCTTCCACCTCAATCACTAGAGGCGAAATTCTCATCTGTGCTTGAGCCGTACCACCCCAAAGCAGTGCCGCAGATAATACCCAACTGCTGAGGCGGGAAACTGTGGTGATAAAAGAATGAGAACCCAGAACCATATAATTCAGATGTTATACCAAATCCGGGTTAGCCATACCCGTTTTGAGCAAATAGTGAAATGCTGTAGAGACGCGCCATGGCGCGTCTCTACAATCTAATGACACTGTGGGCATTGCTTTGAATCATATCGAACGAAGATGTTTGATATTCTTGACAATACCCACCCTACATTAACTCCGAACTTAGGTGGTTACAGGTTCTTTTGCCAAGAACTTCTCTAGTTCTGTTAGAGCCTCAGCATCTACCTTAGTCTGCATTGGACAGAACTTAGGTCCACACATGGAACAGAACTCAGCTGTTTTATAGATGTCAGCCGGTAGAGTTTCGTCATGGTATTCCTTTGCTCGTTCGGGATCAAGGGAAAGTTCAAACTGACGGTTCCAGTCGAAGTTGTAACGGGCATGGGAAAGTTCATCATCCCTGTCTCGTGCTCCTGGGCGATGCCGTGCAATATCCGCCGCATGAGCAGCAATCTTGTAGGCAATTAATCCATTGCGCACATCTTCAGCATTGGGCAATCCTAGATGTTCTTTGGGTGTTACATAACAGAGCATGGCTGTACCATACCAACCTGCCAGGGCTGCACCAATGGCTGAGGTAATATGGTCATATCCAGGAGCAATATCCGTCACCAGTGGTCCCAACACATAGAAAGGAGCTTCGGAACACTCTTCCATTTGCTTCTTGACATTGAACTCAATTTGATCCATTGGCACATGACCTGGACCTTCTACCATTACTTGTACATCATGTTCCCAAGCACGGCGAGTTAACTGTCCGAGGGTTTTCAATTCGGCTAACTGAGCTTCATCAGAAGCATCGTGAGTGCAGCCGGGACGCAGGGAATCTCCTAAGCTGAAGGAGACATCATATTTTTTGAAGATTTCAATGATGTCGTTGAAGTGGGTATAAAGAGGATTCTGTTTATGGTGATGCAGCATCCACCTAGACAGGATACCACCACCACGAGAGACAACACCAGTGATGCGATTTCTTACTAAAGGCAGATGTTCAATGAGAATCCCAGCGTGAATAGTCTGATAATCAACCCCTTGCTCAGCATGTTTCTCAATGATGTGGAGAAAGTCATCTGCTGTCAGGTTTTCAACTTTGCCGTGGACACTTTCCAGGGCATGGTAAATCGGCACTGTTCCAATCGGTACTGGTGAGGCGTTGATGATAGCAGTGCGAATTTCATCCAAGTTTCCACCACCAGTGGACAAGTCCATGACGGTATCAGCACCATACTTCACCGCCAGCTTTAGCTTGTCAACTTCTTCATTTAGATCAGAGGAGTTAGGGGAAGCACCAATATTGGCATTAACCTTACATTTAGAAGCAATGCCAATGCACATTGGTTCTAAGTTAGTGTGGTTGATATTGGCAGGGATAATCATGCGTCCCCTTGCCACTTCTTGGCGAATTAGCTCAACTGGCAGATTTTCCCGCTGAGCAACATAGTGCATTTCTTCCGTCAAAAGCTCCTGGCGAGCATAGTGCATTTGAGACACATTACCCTTTCCACGCCGTTTGGCGACCCATTCTGCTCTCATATTAGGCTTCCTCTATTAACAGCTTCCCTCCGCTGGTACTAACCAGTCTCAGGTTCTAAGGGTGTATCTCAGCTTGGTGATCCAAGCACCCCTAGCTTCGGTTTCAGTAATATATCAGTAAGAGAGACAGAGCAAGGAATTACTTTAGCAAATGTTTATTTTTGGTTAAATTGGGAATTGGGAAAAAGATTTAGCTATATTGTCTCCTTTAATCCCCGCGTCCCCCACCTCCCCATAGTCCCCACACCCCTAAGATGGTGTAGTTTCAAAGACTGGACAGTAACCCTCTGGTGTAACTTTAAAGCCATACAGAGGAGAAGCTGGATTCCAGCAGCGTTGTCCTCGTTGGTGGCGACAGATACCGCAGCAGTCGATGTTCATCGGTATTCTATTATTACCACTTTCCTTAAGCAACTCCCTTTGTGATAAGCCCCGCAATACCAGCTCTTTTCCCTGCCAGCGAGCCTCCACCAAACCAGTATCAGCAAAATCTTGCCAGCGAGGGTCAGCGATGATTGCTTCTGGAAGATTAATATTGACAAATGTGTCTAGTTCTGTAAGCTCCCCTTCGTAATTGGTTGGGGGTGGTGCTGCTGGTTGCACAAATATTTCACCAATCGGCAGTTCTACTAGTGTTCCTGTAGCTGGAGAATGTAGATGGTAGCGATTTTGCAACTCCTCTAAACCTGTTAAATCAGCCAGGTAGGTTGGAGAACCGTGGAAAAAAATAACGTGTTGAGGACGCAGGTTATGAATTAACTGAGTTGTTCCTAAATAATCACTATGTTGAGCTAGTGAATAGGTTTGAATTGCATGTTGCTCGCCGTTTTCTGGGCTGACAGAATATCTTGGTTGTTCTGGTAGTAACACGAGCTGAGAACCACAATCTGGATGAAAATAGGTGCTCAAATCAGCACTTTCATCGGTAATGACTATACAGGGAGGTTCACCTATAGTGCACCGGTTTTGTTCATCCAATCGCCGTACCCGAGGGCGCACTCGCTCATCCCAAAACAGGGGTTGATGTCGAGCAAAATTTTGTACGGAAGTAGGTAAGTTAGGTAGGAGCTCTAAATAGATGTCACAAGCTGCAGCGACAGTACCATCTACCCAAATATCTAGATTACGACCAGTGAATTGGTGATGGCTCCGCAGGAGCATGAGGATTTCTTGACCTAAACCTAAGGTAGGTACTGGTAGCAAAACAGACTTGTGAGATGTGATTGCTTGCTCAATTAACTCTACCAGCTGATTTTCTTGTTGCCGTCGATGAGGATGTCGAGCAGTGCCATAACTGCCTTCCACAATCACTACGTCTGGTTGTGTACCCCTAAGAGGTTCAATAGACAATCCCTCTACCAACCGTGAGTTAGACAAAAAAAAGTCCCCGGTATAAAGTAGTCGGTAAGTTTTACGGGGAGCAGTGTAAGCAAGTAACACTGCGGCTGCTCCTGGCAAGTGACCTGCAGGAAATAATTGCGCAGTTAGTCCATCCCTTAATTCTACAGGTGAGTACCAAGGCAAAGCCTGACAAAATTGGGGAATATCCGAAGCTCCTTTACTCTCCACCACTGATGCTTCTGGAGTACTATCGGCTTGGTTAACTTCTCTATCGCTTTCCCCTGCTTCCCTACCTTGACTATGTACACCTGTCATGCGACCTGAGGTAAACGGCAACCAGTTCAGTGGCAGTAGGGTCGTCGTTTCTTCACTAGCGTAGACTGGCAAATGGGGAAAAGCTTGGTGGAGAGCCAGCAGGCCCTGGGCATGATCGTTATGGGCATGGCTACACAATACCAAATCTGCTGGTGGATGCTCTTCTGCTTGTAGAGGCGTAATATCCGCTAAACCACAGTCGAGGAGAATCCGGTGTGGACCCATTTGCACCAATAAACAAACCCCCTCTGCACCCTGACCAACACCATAAGGGAAGCAAGTTAATCTGTCATCTTCAGGAGAAGATGCCAGGGAGCGTTGATTGCTCATCGTAATTTCCGTGAGACCACAGGTTCAGCAAAGAAACCTGGGGATCGTCATTTATCATTCGTCATTTGTTATTTGTCATTTGTCATTTGTCGTTAAACCTAGTGGGCAGAACCATTACCGTGGTAATCGTCTGAATCATAAAATCCGTTCTTAGTACCAAAGAACAGAGACAATACAGTGAAAGCAACTGTTAATCCCACTAAAATTAGTTTGACACTCATTTTTTAAATAACCTCCTTTTTAGCTACTTTAGCAGGGAATTTGACAAAGAATAAAGGTTAACACTGGCAAGATGCCAGTTCCACATATGGTGAATCTCCTGTAGAAAAATCTCCAACTTCTGTACAATCCTAAAAACCGGGGAATATTCAGGGCGCATGCAATGCGCCCCTACAGCAGTGGGATGGATTGGGAAAACTTCTGGTAGAGAAGGCAATACTGGAACTTTTGAGCAAGGGGAAAGCGATCGCAGCCATGACCAAAAATGCGATCGCAAATCTCCAATCTCTTTAGGGGCGCAATGCTTGCGCCCAGAATACTTGCGTTAACGTCCTGAGTTTTTCTCACCAATCCTGTTGATGACTAGAATTTTTTGACTCTAATTCTGTCTGGGAGTTATCTGTCAGCGGCTTCACTACCCTTGCGATCGCATCTTGGACAAAAGCCTTGATAAATTCATCCCGGCGGTTCAATTGGAACTGCTTTTGTACTACCTCAGTCATACCGCCATCTCCCCAATCTTGATTATGGCGAAAGTATTCAATAAAGCTTTTACCCGCAATTCTGGTGAGATAAGCTGCTGTGACACCTTGAATCGCTTTACCCACCAAATAGGTAGCAACATTTAGTTGGAGAGCCGTTGAGAGGAGTTGAATGGCTCCTTTGACAATGCCCAAACTTGCCAGGGTTTTCCCCAGAGAAAGAGCCAGTTCCCTACCTCGCTCCACATTCAGTTCACAGCCGTATATTCTGCCAATTTCTACCACCATTTGAGCATTGACTGCTGCGGTTGCCAGTAAATCCACCACCGGTAAAGGAGTCACCGAAATCACCCCTGCTCCAATCCACTGGAAACGTTCCACCACCTTCTCCGCTTCCCTTCTACGTTGGTTGTCGATGATTTTTCTTGCTTCTTCTCCTAAGCGCTGAGATTGCATTAGAATATTGTCGGCAACTAAATCTTCCCCCTCAGAGCGTAGAACAGCAGCAAGACGTCGGATTAAGGGCATGACATCAGGCTCTGGTTGAAAGATTTCACCATCATCTAACTCGACTGATTCAGGATTTGCCGCGATCGCTACGACATCTGATGGAGCAATAAATCCGCGCACTCGCTGCCGCAGCCGAGCAATAATCTTCTCCTTGTCTACCTCCGAATAGAGGTCTACTTTATTCAGAATTACGATAGAGCGCTTCCCAATCTCTGCCAAACGCTGTAGAGGAATATATTCCGACTGCCGTAGATCATTATCCACCACAAACAAGAGCAAATCTGCTTCAGTTGCCAACTCTCGCGCCATTTGCTCCCGTTGTGTACCAGCAACACCTGCTTCTAGAATTCCTGGTGTATCAGTAATCAGAATCTGGCGATTTAATCCCTTCAATTTCAAGCTGTAAGTTTCTCCTACCTCCGTTGTCCCCATTGGAGCCCCCACTTCACCAATCATCCGCCCCAGCAAAGCATTAATGAGGGAAGTTTTACCAGCTGATCCTGTACCAAACACTACTACCAACAGTTCCCCACGAGCTAGGATAGATTCAATTTCCCGCGATCGCGTCAATAAAGCTTGCCGTGCTACTTCATCCTGAATCTGGGTTACCTGTTGCCTTACTGCTTTGAGAGTTTCATTGGCAGCCTCTGTTTTTACTTCTGGAACTTTCGGTGGAATGAGACGCCTGGGTTGTCCTTTCTGAGTAGGTCCCAACAAGCCCATATAGTAGATGAAGGCGAAGATTAGTAACCCAAGCAAGGCAATCAGCAGCAACAGCAGTAAATTGGCGAGCAGAGGGGTTGTAAAGGAAATTTGGATATATAGTCGGTAGAGAGAATTGATTAACCACAGCATTAGCCCCAGAATTAAGCTAAGACCAATAATCAGCGTCAACAAGCGTGGGAGGGGCATGGGGAGTTTAGAATTTAGAATTTAGAATTTAGAATTTAGAATTGGGAATTAGGAGAAATCTTACAATTTGTCAACAAAATTAATTGAGGCTGGTCAGGTAACCTAAATACTAGCCTACACTTCCTAATGTCTAGATAAAGTCCGTAGGAAGGGAAAACCCACTTAAGAACTATGAGCTTGTTCAATCAAATTCTCGGTGCCATCGATAATCCTAACCAGATGGCGAGTGCCGGTCAATTAGCCGGTATTTTCAATACTGTGCAACAGCTGAGTAGTACTTACCAATCTAATCCAGAAGCGGTGCAAACTGCTACTGCTATTGTTGGCAAGCATGTACGCTCTGCGTTACAGCAAAAGCGAGATGCACAAGGGGAGCAGCAGGCACAGGAAATTGTGCATCAATACAGCAGTACTGGTCCCAGCAATCAAGCAGTAAATGTGCTCTTCAGTAGCCCCCAGGTACAACAGATTGTGAAGGAAATTGAAAGCAGAACCCCTATCCCCGCAGGAACTATTCAATCAATGCTCCCTGCTCTAGTTCCCCTAGTGCTGAATCTCCTAGAAACTGGTACTGATCCCCAAAATCCCCAAGGTGCTAATTCAGTTCTCAGTAGCTTTTTAGATGCTGATGGTGATGGGGATATAGATATGTCTGATGCAATGCAGCTAGCAGGGCGCTATCTCAAAGGGTAAGAAAACTCCAATTTCTTCATTTGGGAATTGCTAATTGCTAATTGCTAATTGCTAATTGCTAATTGCTAATTGGGAATTTCTCCCTTGTCTCCGCTTCTCTCCCAGCTCCCCCAATTCCCAACCAAGATTTAAGAGGAGGAACGAGCTGCTTGGGCGAGGAACTTAATCAGTTGTCTGAGTTGCTTATTATCAAACGCTTGAACAATTGTCTTAGCAGCGGCTTTGGGTTCTACCGTCAAAGTGATTTGCTTAGGTTTGTTATTAGCAGCTTTTACCGCCGCAGCAGGCGGTGTTTTTTTGATAAGTTGCTGCAAAGTTGGACTGGGAGTAAGCACACAACCTTGGTTTTGTTGCAATTGATCACTAGCTTGCTTGAGTTCTTTAATCACTACTGGTGCTAGGGTGTGATAAGAATTCTGAGGATTTGCGATCGCTTTATTAGAGATTTTGACTAACTCTTGCCAAGTTTTATTTCCTGGATCCAGCACAAATAAATCCTTGCAGTGCTTCTGTAGTCTCTGACGAGTGTGTGATGTTTCTTGTTGTTTAAATACCTGCAACATCTGCTTGAGGCAGTCTTTTACCTGAGGCGCAAAATTAGGCGAAAGTTGTTTTTGAGCTTGCTGTGGGGTGGGTGAGGGAGTCGGCGCTGTTGCTGTTGCTGATTCCCCGGAGCCAGTCATTAACTGTTTGAGGTAACTCTCCAATTCAACAAAGCAAGGTTCTGCCGCTTGCACCGTTTTCTCTGCTTCCTCTTCCTGAAGACCGAACGGACCTTGTAGCTTATCTAGTAGGTCTTTAAGAGTATCATACCCTCTTAAAAACAAAGTCTCTAGCTTTTCGTCAACACTGATGTCATTCTCTTTGAGGACTTTAAAAGAATCCTCTAACTTGTGGGCTGTCTTTTGAAGACTGACAAAGCCAAGCATTGCTGCACCTCCCTTAACAGAATGAGCAGCACGAAACATTTCATTCACTCTCTCGGGATCTGTGACTACTGAGGGCAGCTCTAAGAGCCCTTGTTCAATGGTATCGAGGTGTTCTTTTGCTTCTTCGATGAAGTAGCCGACGATCCTTTGTTGATTCCCCGCATCCACGGCACTTTTCCTTAATCAATTAAAACAGTTTTGTTTACTTATACCAATTTCCTCAATACTTGCTACATGATGTTTGTCTTGCTTCCCTCTTGCCCAAGGCAGTTAGGGGGGTCGATGTGTAGCGGGATTTAATGAAATTGGTATTAGAGAGCTCAATAGTGGCTCTCCGCAAAATCTAGCATAGCTGTTGCCAAATCAACTTTTTTAGAGTAGCTGAAATAAGCTTATGATTACCTCTCGAGAAACACGCTCATGGCTAATCGCTAATGGCTAATGGCTAATCTCTGAATAAACACCGAGTCTCCGAGTCTGGCAATAGGTAAGAGAATTGTTTCTCCCATTCAATTGGAGGTGCGAAGCGCTCCTCAGGAGCTCTTGACAAAAAAAGTTTTGTTGGGTGCAGAGGTAACAGAATAGGACGAGAAAGAATAAAAGCTTACCCTACAAGCTTTGTTACCTCCTCCCTTGGGGGGACATAGGGGGAGTTTGCCTCAATTCTTAATTCTTAATTCCGCGCTCCTACCTTAAGTTTTCTAGATGCCTTTTTTCTTCTACCTTTCATCTGCGAAAAAATTCGATAGGCACTGTTCTCTAGGTTGACCGAAATCTCTTGCTGTGCTTCTGACATCTTGACTAAGTTGTACTGCACATCTTCAGCATAGACACTGAGAGTCACTTGCAGAACTTCTAAAAAGTTAATTAACCACTGACAATCTGATGCTGACTGACTTTGATAGTGTTCAATTAATTGGGCAAGACAGCATTCTAAATGAGTGCGGCTTTGTGGGCACAGCAATATAAGCTTAAGGAGCATAATTGCTAAAATCAAATCCTTACCTTGAGTTATTAAAAACATAAATAAAGGAGAAGGATTTGCCTGATTGACTGTGGTTAAATACTCAATTAACCGATTACATGTTCTCAATAGTAATTGATTATCCCAATCTTGATCATGATATCCCTCATAGAGTTTTTCTATTTGTTGCTCTAGTTGTTTTTTTGTTGTTTGGTCTAAATCTTGTTCATCTAGGGAATAAAATAAATAGTTGAGGAGGTTGTGCTTAAAATCTTTGTAAGAAATTCCCTGAACTTGATTAAGAAATATTCGAGCCAAATTGGTATAGTTAAAAGAACTACGTTTTTGTAAAATTTTCTTAATCAGAGAAAAGACCTTATTGCCGATCATTGTTGGATTATCGGAGTTGTTTTGTTCATTAGCACTTACGATTGAACGAGCTGTATACATTGCTAATTCAGACTTAAACTGTTTCTTAAGTACAAGAGAGCGAGTTTTTGCAGTTGCTTTTTCCTTGACTGATTTTTTCTTATCAACCGATTGATAAACCAACAAGTAAGAGCTGTAGCGGTGACTCCAATTGTTTAAGGAAGAATTCTTGATTTTTAATGCAGACTGTATCAGTTCTTGGTAATCCTGGCTAGTTGCAAAATTATTGCGCCACAAGTTCAATTTTTCTCGCTGATTTTTAAGCTTGCTAGAGGATTGTTCTTGATTGTTTAAATTAGCTGTAATTAATTGAATCAATGATTCTACATATTCAATCTTTCTTAGTGAATTCCAATTATTGAATAGGATATAAATTGACCTTTTGAAAGTATTAATAAATATTTCTTCAGAACCATAACTAGCAATTGTAACTAGCGCCTGTTGAGGCTCCAAATCAACCATCTCAGTTAGTTCAATAAATATTATTTTAAACTTTAATAAAACTGTTTCTGGTGGTAATTCATTGACTTGTTTTAGAAAAAAATTACAGATAATTTCTGATGCTTGTGAAAGAGAAATATTTTGTTCAAAGTAACTTGAGCTGACAATTTTTTCTGAAATCAAAATATCTGGTGAAATTAACTGATTTTGATTTAAGCTTGGAATTAAAAATTGCTCAGTTGTGACTTCAGGCAAAATATTGAGAGATTCCATAAAACCACCAAAAACTATCATGTTTTTAGTATGGTATTTTTTTTCAAAAAGCCCAGTGATGGAAAACCCTTTGAGAAGATGATAGTTTTCTCTGCTCCTAGGTGAGCTGAATTACCAACAAGCTTATTATGGGATCACATAGAGTTCGAGTTGCTCTTCCCGTCAGCTGTTCAAATTATTTGATACCAAAAGGAGTCAAAGTATCTCGTTGAGGTGAAGAGCTAATGCCTTATAATGTTTACAGTACAAAAGTACTATATGCAAATGTAAATGCAGCCGTGATATGGCAAAGAAATACTGCTTGACAAAAAATATATGATCTATCGAGGTTTGGAACAATTGTTCCCTCACAGTTCAATTAGCTGATAATCCAAAGTAACCTTACTCGCAATAGACTGCTGTCAAACGACTCTGTTGTCTATTGCCCAACGTGCTAACTCAGTACGGTTATGGAGATGGGTTTTACTCAACATATTAGATACATGGGTTTCAATTGTCCTCTGGCTGACTTTTAAATGCTTAGCAATTTCCCTGTTAGCCATACCCTGTGCTACTAATTGGAGTACTTTCAACTCTGTTCGAGTCAACTCAATATCTCTAGGAACTGGGTTTGCCGATTCTGTTTCTGCTCCTATAACTGAGCGATAAATTAAACGTTTAGCTTGCTTGAGAGAAGATTCTACCTGTGCTACTAGTTCTTCTGGCTCAAATGGCTTCACCATGTAGACATCAGCACCTATATTTAGTCCCTTGACACGGTCTTGAGTTTGACCCTTTGCTGAAAGAAATAGCACAGGAATCCAACTAGTGCGAGGGTCTTGCCTAATTTGCTCCACTAGAGTATAGCCATCCATCTCTGGCATCATGATATCACAAATGATCATGTCAGGGGTTTTGTCCTCTAACACTAAAAGTGCTTCTAGACCATTGGTAGCAGTTACAACTTGATAACCTTGAAACTCTAAGTAGTCCTTAACTAGCAAAATGAGGTTGGGATCATCATCAATTAGGAGTAGTCTCTTGTTTTCTCTTAGGGTGGTTTCTTTCATTCTGTTGCCCCCATGATGTTTTTTGCACTTCACTTGCCCTGTTTGACATGTCATGTTTCTGACACCTTAACTTGCTAAGATTGCTTAAATAATAACTTACATATTATCTGCAAGCCTCTGTTGCCTACACCCTACACCCTATTCCTCAATCAGATATTATTGTGTGTTGACAATAATATCTTGCCAACATTCATGGTGATAATTTTTACTAATATAACTTTCTGATTCTCGTTAAATTTTGTCTTGATTCAAAAAGATAATAGAGAATCAAAACAATTTATACTATATTTTTTCTAGGAAATATTATTATTTTTGATAATTAAATAGACAAGCGAATAACTTCTGAAGAGCTCCCCAGGAGCGCTTCGCACCCCCAATTGAATGGGAGAAGCAATTCTCGTACCTATTGCCAGACTCGGAGACCAGGTCTTTATTCAGAGATTAGCCATTAGCCATTAGCGCATGAGCGTGTTTCTCGAGAGGTATTATCAAGATTACTAAATCTATAGTCTTATTGATTAAAATGAAAGTTTACTGGGGTAATAATTCTCGAATTGAATAACCCGAATTGCATAATACTACAGTCTAATTTTTGGCTATAAATAAAAACTGTTACTTTGGTTCAAGTTTAACAGATTATCTAAGTAATAGCCTATAGTTCACAAAAAAATGTATTCTTTAATACTTTTTTCACCATAAGCTGCCAAAAGACCAAACATTAGATTTTATACCATTTTGCTGTGAGGTAGTGCAAGAAGTTTATTGTGTGGCAGCAAATCCTCTTTCCTTCTACCTCCTGCCTCCTGCCTCGGAGCCTCCTGCCTCATGTTTCTTGAAAGCCACTGTAAATTTCACCTCACCCGGTGAGACTTCCCCAATTCCCCACTTCCCTAATTCCCTATTTCCCCATAACTTGATTTTACGTGAGGAATGAAACAGCCCTGCCTTATGTCCCAGCTTGTAGAGACGTTGCAGGCAACGTCTCTAGACAATACCCCCCCAAAACTAGAGTATTTTCAGCATAGGTTTTTTGAGCTGCCAATTAGTCGATTGCTCGTAGGCATAGGCTACCTTAAGCAGCTGATCTTCTCGCAAAACTTTACCAATTAACTGCATCCCAATTGGTAGTCCTTGCTCATCAAAGCCACAAGGTACACTGATTCCTGGCAAACCAGCAAGGTTTACCGGAATAGTCATCAAGTCAGAGAGGTACATACTTAAGGGATCTTCTGTCTTTTCCCCTGCTTTAAATGCTGTTGTTGGAGAAGTAGGGCACACTAAAAGATCTACTTTTTCCAAAACTCCCTCAAAATCTTGTTTAATCAGGGTGCGTACTTTCTGAGCTTTGAGGTAATAAGCATCGTAGTATCCTGCTGACAGAGCATAGGTTCCCAACATAATCCGGTGTTTAACTTCTGCACCAAATCCAGTAGCACGAGTTTTGGTGTACATGGAGAGGAGATTGTCAGAGTTAGCTTCCCGAAAACCATACTTGACACCATCATAGCGAGCAAGATTGGCTGATGCTTCTGAGGGTGCGATGATGTAGTAGGTAGGCAAACCGTAACGGAATCGAGGACAAGAAACTATCTGAATTTCGGCTCCTAAGTTTTGCAACTGATCTATAGCTGTAGTTACTGCTTGTTCAACTACAGAGTCTAAACCATTGCCAAAGGTTTCTTTAATAATGCCAATTTTGATTTGTCCTCTAGGTTTAAAATCAGGTTGGAGTAATTTGGCGTAGTCAGGAGTGTTAACTTTGAGACTAGTAGAATCCTTGGGATCATGACCAGTGATAGCACTGAGTAAAATTGCTGCATCTTCTACAGTTCGTGCTACTGGACCAATTTGATCTAGAGAAGAAGCATAGGCAACTAAACCGTAACGGGAAACTAAACCATAGGTAGGTTTCATTCCCACAACCCCACAAAAAGAAGCAGGTTGACGAATAGAGCCGCCAGTGTCAGAACCAAGAGCCACAACACATTCTTCCGCTGCTACCGCTGCTGCTGAACCTCCAGAAGAGCCACCAGGAACACGGGACAAATCCCAAGGGTTACCAGTGAGTTGATAGGCAGAGTTTTCCGTGGAACTACCCATAGCAAACTCGTCCATATTGGTTTTACCAACCATTACCGCTCCAGCATCTTTGAGCTTTTGGGTCACCGTTGACTCATAAGGTGGTACAAAGTTTTCTAAGATGCGGGAAGCACAGGTAGTAGGAATTCCTTGGGTACACATGTTATCTTTGATGCCAATGGGAATCCCTGCCAACAGACCAATTTCTTCCCCTGCTGCAATTTTGGCATCCACTTGACGTGCTTGCTCTAGAGCATATTCTGAGGTCACATGTAAAAAGCTGTGTATTTGTGGCTCTAGAGCCTGAATACGATCTAGGGCTGCTTGGGTAATTTCCACAGCTGAGCGTTCTTTGCAAATAAGTTGTTCATGTAACTCGCGGATGGATGCCATCTCTAGTTCCCTTGTTGACTCCAAATGCTTGCCTTTAGTATATGGCTGGGCAATTATTCTACTCTACTTGACTAGTGCAGTGCGGCAGAAGTAACTGACCAGTTTGATATCGATAAAATCCTTACTCTATAAGCATTTTGAATTTTGAATGCAAGAATTTTGAATTCCGTGCATTTGGATTTTATTATCGGCTCAGAGCATTTAAGAAGCGCTGGAGATTGGTAAATAGTCCTGGATTTTTGGGAGCTGGTGTCCCGTCACCCTCACTAATACCCCTAGCTCGAGCGAGAATTTGCTCAAGAGCTTCTCCCACTGGTTTTTGAGGCTCTTCGGCAATCAATTGATATTTTTCATCAGTTTCTAACCAAACTTGCCACAGTCCAGGATAGGTTCGCATGATGGCGGCTCCATCTAGGGGTCGGAGATAGTAACAAGATTCAATAGTGTTAAGGAAACGCTCCCTCAATTTGCGAGCCGCTACACCAATACCCACGATGCTGATATCTTCTAGCTGGGGGTTGAGCAAAACACAGGGGCGCTCCTCCGCAAGGTTGCAAAGTTTTTCAACTTGACTAACTTCCACTGAGGAAGGGGAAACAATTAAAAAAGCCTTGTCCTCTGGTTCAACTTTGTTGTTTACTGGCGACCGACTGGTTCCTATATCTGTAGTCTTACATGGAACTTCTCCCCAGTCACGGCGGGCAAGAGCAGCAGCTCCAGTATCGGGAAAGAGGACTTTGAGCCCTGAGCCAGACTCCTCAAAAATAGGTATAAATTGCTGGGCAATCGACTGAGCTTGGAGAGCTATTTCTGGAAAGACTAACTCTACCTGCACCCTAGTATAACCATCATTCAGGGCAGCTTGAGTTGCTTCTTTCGCTTGTGCGATCGCTTCGTCTAAGGTATTGGGTAGTTGAACCATTAATCTTAATTTTATTCCTAATCCTGAACACCAATAAACACAACTTTTTCCTAGACCTGAAATCAAACTGGAGATAGTACTGGTTCTGGGATCAGCCGTTCTAGAATTTGCTTGACAACCATTGCTGTCCAATCCACATCTGCTTCTGTGGTATCTCGTCCCAAAGTTAGGCGAATACCTCCCAAAGCAGCTGAGTCACTATAGCCCATTGCCAGTAGTATAGGACTGGGACTGAGTTTACCACTATGACACGCAGAACCAGCACTAATGCCAATCCCAGCAAGATTTAGCTGGCGCACCATTGTTTTGCCGGTGACTCTTTTGGAGTAAGGAGAAGTGTCAGTAAGACAGAAACTGAGGTGATGAGGCAAGCGGTGAAGTCGAGAGCCTGTAGGCTTTAAGTTAGCGGTGTCAGCTAACTGCTCAAATAAGCGATCGCGCAACTTAATTAACCGGGGTGTCTCTGTTACCATTTCCGTTGCAGCTAGTTCTGCCGCTACACCAAAGCCAACAATTGCGGGCACTGCCTGGGTACCAGAACGTAGTCCCAATTCTTGACCCCCACCAGATAGTAGGGGTAGTAATTCTACACCGGGACGGATATATAGAGCCCCTGCTCCTTGGGAACCATAAATCTTATGGCTGGAGATAGAAAGTAAATCTATCGGTAGATGCTGTACATCGATGGGTAGGCGTCCGGCAACTTGAACTGCATCAGTATGGAACAAGATACCGTGATCGCGAGCAATTTGACTAAGGGCATCAATTGGTTGCAGTGTGCCAACTTCACTTTGACCATAGATTATGGAAACTAAGACTGTATTAGGTTGTAGTGCTGCCTCTAGATCGGTAGGATTAACTCGTCCCTGGCTATCCACTGGCAACCGCGTCACTTCCCAACCCCACTGTTCCAGCAATTCTACTGGTTGAGCGATCGCTGAATGTTCAACACTAGAAATAATTAAATGCTGGGGTAATCTGTAGCGGTGAGCAATACCAATGATTGCCAGATTATTCGCTTCAGTGCCACTAGAGGTAAAAATAACTGACTCAGCTGATGCATTAATCAACCCAGCTACTTGCATTCTCGACCTTTCCACCACCATTGCAGCTCGCTGACCCCACTCGTGTAAGCTGGAAGGATTGCCCCACTGTTTAGTTAGTACCTCTTGCATAGCAGTAATTACTTCTGTACGTGGTGGGGTTGTGGCGCTGTAGTCGAGATAAATTTGCATGGTTATTCAGCAGACGAGCTATTTTTCTTTCTAAAGAGGGAGTAGGGAGTAGGGAGCAGAGGAGTAGAGAGTAAGGAAACAGGGAAAGTAAAACAACTAATTCCCAATTTCCAATTCCCAATTCCCAATTTCCAATTCCCAATTCCCAATTTCCAATTCCCAATTCCCAATTCCCAATAACTAACCCCCTGGTTTATCTACGTTATAGTCCTCGTGAGACAAAACGGCTTGGGGTATTAACAAGCTACCTTGATCCCGGCAGAGCATTCGGTAGTTCCTGGTAACTGGAATACTGACAATCCAACGGTTGTGGCGCAACCGCTTACCATTATATTCCCTGTAGTTTTTCTGACTTTCCAAGCCAGCAATGATTTCACGAGCTTTGACTACCACATGGATAGGAAGACAAGTTAAATCGATAGGGTCTTCCGCAAAGGTGGACTCCCACTCCTGTTTTTGCTGTTTTTTCTCTTCCCGTGCTTTGTCTTTTTGCTGACAACGGTGGCAGGTTTGACCATACCCCTTATGACCGCACGGGAATGTCTTTTTTCTTCTGGGCATAGGACGGCGGTACGGTTCCAAGCCCACAACCGCGCAGTACTGCTACCCTGTGAGCAATTCCCCTAACTAATTCTCTTGGAACTTGACGATCAATTTTGTTCACCTGCAATTTATCTTAATTCAATAGAGGCAGGGCTTTGGGGATTATTCTGATAAAACAGAACAATCCCTAAATTGCCAAAAGCTATATTTTTTAATAGTTTTTCATTTTAATATATTAAACTAGCGTGCGTTTACTGTCTCCCTATTCCTGGTATTTTTCTGGTGCTTTGCTGATAGTACTGAACCTTTTCGGCTGTCAAAGACTAGGTTCTAAGGTTCAGCGTCCAGCTCCCTTACCCCAAGATGCTTTTGTCGAGGCTTACTTTAACCATTCCCCCTCAACAAACTATCAAGAACCTTACCGACAGTTGAAGCGATCAGGTGATGATTTAGAGCAATTGATAGTCCAAGCGATCGCCTCAGCTCAATCAACTGTAGATCTAGCAGTTCAGGAGTTACGCTTACCCAAAATTGCTCAGGCTCTAGCAGAGCGTCGGCAAGCTGGAGTTGAGGTAAGGGTCATCTTAGAAAATAACTACAGTCGCCCCTGGAGTGACCTTACAGAAGCAGAACTAACAAAATTGTCTCAAAGAGAGCGGGCGCACTACGATGAAGCTGTGAGGCTCATAGACCTTAATAAAGATGCCAAACTCAGTCCGACTGAAATTAACCAAGGAGATGGCTTGGTAATCCTGCGTAATGCTGGAGTACCAGTAATTGATGATACAGCAGATGGTTCAAAGGGTAGCGGTTTAATGCACCATAAGTTTCTCATCGTCGATGGACGCATTTTACTTGTTACCTCAGCCAACTTCACCACTAGTGGTATACATGGAGATTTCGCAGCTCCTGACAGTCGCGGCAATGCCAACAATCTGCTGAAAATTGAAAGTTCCGAACTTGCTGCGGTCTTCACCCAGGAATTTAACTTGATGTGGGGAGATGGTCCTGGTGGTAAACCAGACAGTAGGTTTGGCATCAATAAGCCCTTGCGACCAGTTCAAGAAGTTACACTGGGAAATACCACCGTTGGTGTGCAATTTTCCCCAATTTCAGCAACACAACCTTGGAGTTTAAGTAGTAATGGTTTAATCAGTAAAACTCTCAGTAATGCTACCCAAAGTATAGACTTAGCATTGTTTGTTTTCTCAGAGCAGCGGCTAGCAGATGTCTTAGGTACTATGCATCAACAGGGAATTCAGATAAGAGCTGTAATTGATCCTGGCTTTGCTTACCGCTACTACAGTGAAGGGTTGGATCTGATGGGGGTGGCTTTAAGTAATAAGTGTCAATACGAAACTGATAACCGTCCTTGGCAAGAGGCAATTACCACTGTTGGTGTACCCCAGTTACCCCAAGGAGATGTCTTACATCACAAATTTGGCATTATAGACACTCAAACAGTGATTACAGGTTCTCACAATTGGTCAGCAGCAGCAAATCATCAGAATGATGAAACAGTATTAGTCATTAATAGTTCTACTGTTGCAGCTCATTTTGAGCGGGAATTCGAGCGCCTCTACAGCAAGGCAGTACAAGGAGTACCGATGGCGGTGCTAGACAAGATTAACGAACAGCAGCAACAATGTACCCAAATAACTCAGGCGAATAATAGTAATGTCTCTACCATAGGAGAATTGGTTAATCTTAACACCGCTAGCCAAGAAGAATTAGAAACACTGCCAGGAATTGGACCGAAACTAGCACAGCGAATTATTAGCGCACGGCAGCAGAATAAATTTACTTCTTTAGAAGATTTTGATCAAGTGTCGGGGGTAGGACCAACTCTACTTGAAAAGTTGGATGGACGAGTTACCTGGTAATACTAATGGCTAATGGCTAATGGCTAATTGCTAATTGCTAATTGCTAATGGCTAATTGCTAATGGCTAATTGCTAATTGCTAATGGCTAATTGCTAATAGAAGAGAATTGTTTCTCCCATTCAATTGAGGGCGCGAAGCGCTCCTCAGGAGCTCTCCAGAAACTAAAAATCAAAAGGGATGGCTGAATCCCTTGATACCCCTCTTCTGTCACTTTCCGGTTTTTCCTATCCCTCTTCTGTCAGACTCCGAAAAATGGGGGTCAAACCCTGATTCTCTCGTTAAGTCTCGTTGCCTGTAATGACGGAATTTCGTGAGAATTTCGGAAAGTGACAGAAGAGGGGTATGACTAATTTCTGTCTTCTTTTTTGGGCGCAAGTCCCTCTAACGCTCATTACTCATTACTCATTACTCATTACTTATTACTTCAAAACCCGAATCCATCGACTTATTCAGCAAGCCCTACTTAGGTATCCCGTTTATTTCCAAAATCGCTGCTTTGATTCATATAAACTTAGCAGCAAGATTGCGATCGCTAAGGGTAGAAAATAGTAGATACCGCGATAAGCTAAGAGAGTACCAAGTAAATCAATGGAGGTAACAGGAGGCGGCAATAGCAACAGAATTACAGTTTCAAAAACCCCAAGCCCACCAGGAACATTACTAACAATTACTGTTAACTTAGCTAGCAGATAAATACCCAAAAAACTAGAGTAAGATATGGATATTGATGTAGGCAAAAGGAGGTACAGTATCCCAGCTACCAGTGTCCAATCAGCCGCTGTCACTAAAATTTGAGCCAATGCCAGTCTCAGGGGGATGTGAGGCAACTCCCAACTCCCAATTCGCAATCGTTTCTTAGTATTAACTGCACTCCACCCCAAGTATCCCAAGATACAGGCCAAGAAAAGAACTCCCAAAGAATAAACAGAATCAAAGGGTAGATGGAGTAAGTCAGGAACTACGAGGGGATTGACGATAAATAAGACTCCTCCGACGGTAAATAGTCCAATCCAAAAGCTGAGGCTGCAAAAGGCAATGATTTGAGCAATCTTGACTACGGAAAGTCCCCATCGGGTGTAGAAACGATAGCGAATGGCACCACCACTGAGCAGGGTAAAGCCTAAATTGTTGCTAATGGCATAGCTGATGGCAGCCACCAGCGCCGTTTGAGGGTAAGTTAGGGAGTGACGCACTAGGCTTACTGCTAAAGTGTCATACCCCGTGAGTGTCATATAATTGAGCAGGGTTAAACCTACTGCAATCAAAAGAGATTGCTGAGGAATTGCTTTGAGGTGTTCGAGAACTTGGCGAGGAGGGTACTGGTGAAGTTCTTGGCTAATTGTCCAAAGGGAGAAAGCAAACAGGGCCAACCCAATGATAACTGGAATGATTTGGGAGAGGCGCTGGCGATAAGGAAAGGTCATAAACTAACGGAGTGACTAGCTAGCCCAACCCATCCAACGGTAGATTGGGTGAAGCATTTTCAAAACTTTGGCTCAAAATCTCTTGAACAAAAGCCCAAGCAGAACCTAACAGCAGAGGGTTTGGCTTGGGTGTCGCTTTACTTTAGCTAACCTACTTTTCTTGCCACAGTTTGGTTTCTTCTTCTGTGTAAAATTTTGACCTCACTCGCTCACAAAATTGTTTAATATTGCCAAGTTTAAGAGCATATATTTTGACTGGTGTTTGCAAAGAATCACAAATTATGCGTGCTAAAAAACCATAAGCAACTGCATCTATAGTGCTTGCTTCTGTTCCCATGAAAAATGGTTTATCTCCTAAAAAATCAGACAAAGCGGACAAGTCATGCTCGCCAATTTCAAAAATTTCCTGCTCAGAATGGCGACTCATACCTTGACCCCAACACTCCTTTAATATTTGGTCGCGTAACTCTTCAAAGAACTCATAGCGTGTTGATTCTGGTAGCTGGCTGAAAAGTTTTTTCATAACTGTCTTGTAGATTTGCCAGTTTTCTTCTATTGCATAAGAATAGTAAATAGCAACCCAGTAGAGATTTTCTTCTATTAGCCGCCGAAAAGCAAGAGAAATGGCTTGTTCTTCCTTGCTTAAATGTTTGTCAATATCAATGCCTAAAGTTTTCTGAAAATATTCAATAATTAAGTTGGAATCACCAATAATTTTACCGTTATAAGGACTTAAATCTGGCAATCCCTAGCATGGCGCAGCTTGATAAAGTTCAATGATTATTGATTCCTCCGATGTTCAGATATTACCGTATTGCTTTAACTAATGCTTGACATGCCTTCAGAAAAATTCCAACATCTACCCCTAATCCCACATATTGCACTCCTGCATCAATCCACCGCTTCGCAACTTCTGGATTGTCAGCAAAAGTGCCTGCGGCTTTCCCTGCATTGCGAATAGTACTTACTGCCCTCTGCATCTGTTCAATGACACGAGGATCACCTACTTGACCGGGAATACCTAGGGACTGGGATAGATCATAAGGGCCCAGAAAAATCACATCAATATCTGGTACGCTGATAATCTCTTCTAGATTCTCTACACCACACTTACCTTCAATGTGAATTACAACCAAAGATTCCTCATTCATCTGGTTTGTGATTTGTGTGCCAGCTGATCCATAAACTCCGGCACGGGTATAGAAAGAAAGACCACGGGAACCCAGGGGATTATATTTGGCACTCTGTACAGCTACTTCAGCTTCTTCGATAGTTTCAATTTGAGGTATTTGCACTCCTGCACTACCAATGTCAAGAGCACGTTGGATTTGTGGTCCATCGTTTTTGCGGACTCGGACGATGGGTGCTAATCCTACGCAATCTGCTGCACGGCAAAGGTCTTCAGCCGCTAAGGTGTGCAGAGAACCATGTTCCAAATCAATCACAGCGAAGTCAAATCCGGCATATCCGCAGATTTCGATAAAGGCTGGATAGGCACAGTTCATAAACGGACCAATTACTACTTCACCTTCCTTGAGTTTTCGTTTGAGTTGGTTTTTACCCATGAAGATTACCAGAATGTCAATTAGAGCCACTATACCTATATCTAATTGCAAGCTGGAGTTTGGAGATAAATAAAGTTATGTTAAGTTAATTTTATTAAGATCCTTGAAGCACTTTTGAGAACACTATGAACCTCGAAATCCCAGAGTCAGTTAAATTCTGGTCCCAATTTATCCACCCAATTGTAATGTGGGTACTTTTGGGGACAACTATTTATGCGTTATACCTAGGTCTAAAAATCCGCAAGACTAGAACTGCTGAAGGAGAAGCCAAAAAAGAGCTGATCAAAGGTAAGTACAATGACAAGCATCATAAAGTTGGCTCGTTACTGCTATCCTTTATGGTCATCGGTTCGATCGCGGCAATGGCTGTGACCTACATTAATAATGGCAAGCTATTTTTTGGTCCCCATTTACTGGCTGGTTTAGGGATGATGGCAATTATTGCCACTTCTGCCTCCCTAACTCCATTTATGCAAAAAGGTCAAAATTGGGCAAGGTATAGTCACATTGCACTGAATGTCAGCCTTGTGGGTTTATTTAGCTGGCAAGCAGTAACGGGTATCCAAATTGTTCAGAAGATTCTCAGCAAAATGTAGCTAATTAGCGAATGGGTAAGGGGGAATTAAGAATTAAGAATTAAGAATTGAGAATTGAGAATACGACTTACGCACTCAACTGTCATGCTGAGGTGAAAGTGAAGCATCTCAGCCGTCTGGGAGATCCTTCGCTACCGCTCAGGATGACCTAATTTCCTTACGGTGCCTAATTCCTGGAGAATTGATAATTGTCTCGACCTCTCGTAATCTCCCCGTCTCGCTGATCCCGCCAAAAGAGAGATACGGAGAATTACAGATACATAAATTAATAAATATGAGAGTACTTTAGACAAAATACTTTACAAAGCTTAAATATTAAGTTAATATACCTATACACAGACACACAAATGTCTGCTGCACCTTGAAAATTCATTAAGTTAATCGGAAAAGCGAAGTGTAGGGAAAGAGGTAAAATTTCGGTGGTCGGCGTATCAATAAAAAAAAA
>JAAHGL010000380.1 GCA_010692635.1 Symploca sp. SIO2C1
AAATAAGTGCAAGGAAATTATACCTTTTGGCTCAAAAAGCTTGCACAATTGAACAAATCTGGGAGCTAATCGAGGGGTAATTCACTCATTACTCATCACTCATTACTCATTACTCATTACTCATTACTCATTACTCATTACTCATTACTCATTACTCATTACTCATTACTTCAAAACCGGAATCCATCGACTTATTCAGCAAACCCTAGTTACAAAGCTTCGATATCTTCCCGAGACAGTTGGGTGATTGCCATAATCGTCTCTATATCTAAGCCTTGTTGCTTACACGAGCGTGCAATCTCTATTGTTTTTTGTTGAAGTCCTTCTTCCCTACCTTCTTCCCTACCTTCTTCCCTACCTTCTTCTCTACCTTCTTCCCTACCTTCTTCTCTACCTTCTTCTCTACCTTCTTCCCTACCCTCTTCCCTACCTTCTTCCCTACCTTCTTCTCTAGCTCTGATTTGAGCCTCTTCAATCTGTTCGATTTGCCATTGTGCCTCAAACTCTTGGGTACTCAAGATACTTGCTTCGTAACTCTTGTGATCCATGTAACGCTTATATGCTACTCTTTCAGTGTCTGATAGATTATTTACTCGCAGGGTTTCCTTAGCTTCTACCATTCCTTTGGCAGCAAATTCATCTTTGATATCGCTGTTTTTCAGAAAATAGATCCATTCCTGTAAGGTAGTTTCCGCTGCCCCCTTAAAATTCCTCACTTTCAGCAGGTAGTATTCTGGGAAGATATCTGCTACCTTTTCTATCTTAAACTTCTTTTCTTGAGCTAGGGTTGGTTCCAGGGTATCTCCGCTATTCACCCCAATGAACTCTGAGTTCAGGCGATAAATATAGTCATTTCCCTTGCCCAGTTTAAAGTAGACGATATTCACCGAATAGATTTTCCTAATTTCACCGTACTCTTGTCCTTGTTCGAGATATTCTGTCACTAACTGAGAAACACCGTAGAGCATACGATGAAAATAATCGAGTTGGGAGTTGTTTTGAACTTCGATAAGGATCAATTCCTCCGAATCAGTTTCAGCAAGAATATCAACTCTGTTGCTTTTATCATCGATAGTCTGTTGATTGCTTTCACTTTCGAGAAGGGTCTTGATGGTGATATCTTGATGTAATAATTCGCTTAAAAACCCTTCCAAGACTACATAATTAGCTTTATTGCGCAGTAGTTTTTTGATGGCCCAATCAAAGCGAATATGTCTCGAAGGCATGGTCAGTGTAATTGTTGTACTACTGATATTTTAGCTAATGTCAGTTGGGTTTAGTGCGATCGCATCCTGGGCAACATGTTTTATGGTATCCTTTTTTATAATGGGATAAGTGTGCGCCTGTAAGGTCTAGTGCCGCTGCGCAGAATTTAGAATTTAGAATTTAGAATTTAGAATGCTTATAGAGTAAGGATTATAACGATTTCTATGTATGCAACTGTATGCATCTTATTTATCAATGCTTAATTAGTAGGAGGCAATCATGATTACTTCAGAGCCAGTTATTCTAAATATAGAAACAATTGGCTTAAGCAATGAGCAATTTTACCAACTGTGCCAAATCAATGAAAATTGGCGACTCGAAGAAACTGCTAAAGGAGAATTACTCATTATGCCTCCAGTTGGTGCAATAAGTGGCAATCGAGAGTCTGATTTAAACGGTTTTCTGTGGCTATGGAATCGTCAAACTAAACTCGGAAAAGTCTTTAGTTCCTCCACCATTTTTAGCTTGCCCAATGGTGGCAAACGTTCTCCTGATGTGGCTTGGATTGCTAATGAACGCTGGGAAGCATTAACTCCAGAAGAACAAGAAAAATTTGCCCTCATCTGCCCTGATTTTGTCATTGAGTTGCGTTCTCGCACTGATTCTTTGAGCCAACTGCAAGAGAAAATGCAGGAATATCTTAATAGTGGTTTACGGTTAGGTTGGTTAATCAATCCTCAAAACCAACAAGTAGAAATCTATCGTCAAAATCAAGCGATGAAGATTGTGAAATTACCCACTACTTTATCCGGAGAAGACGTTTTACCCGGATTTGTTTTAGAATTACCTATTTTCTCTTGTTAATAACTAGCGATAGAGCAAGCGTTGCGGCAAACAGATCACATTTCCTTTTCTCTTTACTAATCGAAAAGCGATCACATTTCCCAGATCTCACTGATCGAAAAGCGATCGCACGCCAGTAACCTTAGGAGAAGACGTTCTTGGGCTGTATCCAAATAGCTTCCTCACTGACACTAGTGCCGCTGCGCGGAATTTAGAATTTAGAATTTAGAATTTAGAATGCTTATAGAGTAAGGATTATAACGATCTCAAACTGGTCAGTTACTTTTGCCGCGCTGCACTAGAAAGGGGAATGCAGGGCAAATTTACCAAGGTAGATACACTTAAGGAAGTGATTTAGATTGAACTACAATGAAGTTTTACTACCATCCAATTTCTGGCAATGCACGTCGAGTCTGGATTGCTTTACTAGAAAAGCAGATTCCCTTTGAGCCAATCTTGATCAAACTCGACGGTGAGCAATTTCAACCAGAATTTCTAGCTATTAACCCCTTTCATCATGTCCCTGTGATCGTCGATGATGGATTTGAAGTAGTGGAATCTTTGGCAATTTTGGATTATCTGGAAGCAAAATATCCTACCCCTTCATTAATGCCACAGGATGCAAAAGCGATCGCCACAGTGCGAATGGTTGAGCTAGTTACCATTAACGAACTCGTACCTGCGACAGTTCCTATCTTGCAACAAATGGTGCAGTTACCCGTTGCTCCAGAAAAACTAGAAGCAGCACAAGAGCGGATTGCGAAGGTTCTTAGCTTTTTTGAGGAGAAACTACGTAATAATCCTTACTTTATTGGAGAGAACTTTACCCTCGCTGACATTGTTGCCGGAAATGCGAGCTCCTTCCTAGGTTTCATGGGTATATCTGTAGATAGTTACCCCAAAGTGAAAACTTGGCTTGAGCAACTCATGCAACGAGAAAGTTTTGTTAAAACTGCTCCTACTCCAGAAGACATAGAAATCGCTAAACCACTGGTAAAAAGACAGTTAGAAAAACTCTAATTCTTAGACTCTTTACCAACAACAAATAACAAACAACTCAATCTCTAGTCAGATGCTTAACCCTAGTACTGTTGATGTAAGCTGAGATCAGCAGAGGGTCGAGCAGAGGAATGTTAAAACTTTATCGTCTCCAAGTCAAAAGTGATTTAGCTCTCCAGACCCAAGTACAGAAGTGGTTTGAGCAATTCTGCTCCCAGAACATTCCCCAGATTTATAACTGGGAGCCACAATTTTATCGACTCAATTTAGCTCTCGCGGAAGGATTTTCCAACGCGGTTCGCCATGCTCATCAAGAATTACCATTGGAAACAACGATCGAAATAGAGTTGGCAATCCAGGACAATCGTATAGAGATTAGAATCTGGGATCAGGGAAAACCTTTTGACCCCAATACCTTAGAAGAACCAGCACCAGGAACCCTTTGTCAAGGGGGATATGGTTGGTTTTTGCTTAGGCGCTTGAGTGACACAGTTGTTTACCAACGTTGCCAGGATGGAAGAAATTGTCTGTTAATTTGTAGCATGATTTAAGATCAGCTCAAAAGGCAACGAGTGCGTTAAGCAATAAGGATAGACTCAGTGTATGGCGAAAACAGCTCTCATTACAGGTATTACTGGTCAAGATGGCTATTATCTTAGTCGCTTATTGCTAGATAGAGGTTAA
>JAAHGL010000381.1 GCA_010692635.1 Symploca sp. SIO2C1
GTAACAAGTAAAAAGTAACAAGTAAGAAGGAATGAAGCATTTATCCTCGTGGGTGAGCACTTCCATTCTCCAAGGTTACTCAGGGATTTCCCATGAAAGTGCAAGGAAATTGAACCCATCGATACAAAAACCTTGTACCATCGTAGGGAAACACCCGCTTAAATTCCGAATATGAGCTAAAAGTAAGCAGATTTTTAAGAGCTACTTTCACTTCAATTAATTGCCTCAAAGAGTTGTGCAGCAAGCGATAGTACACTCTTTACTTATTACTTATTACTTATTACTTATTACTTCAAAACCAGAAAATTACGACTTATTCAGCAAGCCCTAACTAGTGCAGCGCGGCAAAAGTAACTGACCAGTTTGAGATCGTTATAATCCTTACTCTATAAGCATTCTAAATTCTAAATTCTAAATTCTAAATTCCGCGCAGCGGCACTAGTTGTTTTCAACCAGCTGACGCACTAAGGTAGCTAAACGTTCTGCACTATCTATCACCGCTAGAGAAGCTGCTTTTTGGCTCATTTGTTCCAGGATTTGAGGTGACTTGAGTAAATACATTACCTTACTTGTCAACAGTTCAGGTGTAAGTTCTGATTGAGGAAAAACCAGAGCAGCACCAGCCTCGGCAAAACTTGTAGCATTGAAGGCTTGGTGATCTTCAGCAGCGTAGGGATAGGGAATTAAAATAGCAGGAGTCTGGGTGGTAGCAAGTTCAGTCAAAGTGCCTGCACCAGCACGGCTAATTGCTAGGTTGGCTCGTTGAAGTAGTGCTGCCATGTTGTGATAAAAAGGCATTTGGATATATTGAGGGTGCTGGAGACTTTCGGTATCAGGGTCTTTGTCTCCAGTCAAATGTACTATCCAAGCACCTGCATCAAACCAGGCAGGAGCACATTGGCGGACTAATTGATTAACTGCGATCGCACCTTGGGAACCCCCAACAACTACAATTACAGGAACATCTTCAGGAATTGGTAGTTCCAACGGCTTGCTTTCTAAGAAACTAGAGCGAACTGGTGTTCCTACCCACACTTTTTGTCCTTTGGGTATATACTGGGATGCCGATTGAAACCCCAAGGCAACGTTACTACACCAAGGCCCTAACCAGCGAGTCACTTTTCCTGGGAGAGCATTGGATTCATGAAGTATTACTGGTAAACCCAGCAAGCGAGCTGCTATGATTGCTGGCCCTGCGATATAACCGCCAGTAGTAAAGACACCATCAAATTTGCCGTTTTTGAGCAATTGCCGCACCTGATGAAGGGAATTAGCTAGGCGTCCGATTATACGCAATGTACCAAGACCAAAGCGTTGTTGAAAGCCTTCTACAGCAATAGTGTGGAGAAGATACTGAGTTGGTACCAGCTCTTGTTCTAGACGGTCAGGAACTCCCAGCCACTCGATTTTGTAATCTGGTAACTGTTGGGCAACAGCGATCGCGGGAAATAAATGTCCCCCAGTACCACTAGCGGCAATCAGCAATCGAATTGGTGCATCAGGCAAGGTTGGTTTTTCTCCTACAAGCAGCTTTACTCAGCTATGATCAAAATCAGTTGTAAATTTCTGAGCATACCATTTAAAGTTCAAGAAATAAAACTATTATCAACTCTTCCTGAGGAGCAATGCGCAATCCGGTAAGTTCACTACAAAGGTTTTCAGAGACTCTTGGAGCCAAAGTTAAGTCTAGTTCACTGAATTGGTCAATATTTTTATTCTTAGCTGTAGGTTTAACAGCAGGATGGAGTCTGAAGGCTCAAGCAGAGAGTCCCGACACTGCTCCGGCTGAACTCAAAGATGCTTTAACACAAATCGACGCAGCAGCCAACAGCCGCAATATTGAGGAAGTGATGGAGTTCTACGATGCTGATTTCCGTAACTCTGATGGCTTAACTCATACGTCTATGGAGGAAGCTCTGACTCAATTTTGGGAGCGCTACCCTCAGTTAAATTACCGCACAGAACTTCAGAATTGGGAAAGGGACGATGATGGAATCGTTGCTGAAACTGTTACCTACATTACTGGAGATCAAACTGATGCCGGGGAGATGAAACTTGAGTCTATTTTGCGATCGCGCCAGCACTTTGAAAACCAAAAAATTGTAGAGCAGGAAATTCTGGCAGAACGGACTAAGTTAACTTCAGGAGTAAATCCTCCTACTGTGGATGTAAATTTACCAGAACAGGTGCGTATTGGTCAGCAGTATAACTTTGATGCTATTGTTCAAGAACCATTGGGGAATCAACTACTACTTGGAGCCGCAATGGAAGAGCCAGTTAACATAGAACGCTATACTAATCCTGCTGATTTTGAGCTGGAGTTACTACCAGCTGGTGGAATTTTTAAGATGGGCAAAGCAACCCCTGAAGAAAATCAACGTTGGATTTCAGCAATCTTGATTCGGGGAGATGGGATTACAATGATTACCCAACGTTTGCAGTTTGTTAAAAGTCTCTCGGCTCAATACTAATTGAACAATATAGCGTTTCTCATACTTGTGAGGTACATTGGTTATTTGTTTTTGGGAATGGGGAATGGGGAATAGGGAATAGGGAATAGGATATGTACTTCACGGATGCGAGAACTGTTATAGAAGTCTTAAAATAGCGTGAAATCTCACGTACTTTAGTTGTGGGATGAGTTTAACTATTCTCTTTTACCCTTACCCTTAACCTCAACCCAGCAATTTACAGGCAGCGCTGGAAAACCAATTCCTTCTGTGGGATGGTAGGGATAGCTGCCTGGGACTTTGGCATTTGTTAAGTGTCAATGGTAAATTTGTGAATTGAGAAATTGCCGGAGTACTTCAAGCTTGCGATGATTATCCGAAAAAAACGCCTCACTAGCTTTTTACTTGCTTTAATCCTAGGGTTAGTTCTAACTAGAGTGATGTTTGAGACAATAACAGATGAAATTGCTATTTTTGGCTTCCACGATATTATTAATCTAGATAATCCTAATGAACTCCCTCCCAAGCGTAGTGAATTTGATGGAGATTACACTAAACAGGATTTAGAAAAATTCATAGACTCTTTAGTACTTGACAATTATTGGTTTCTTTCATCTCAAGAACTTTATGATTATTTTTTAAGTGTCAATAAAAAAAAGATACCTGACGAACATAAAGGTCAAAAAAAAGTTATGCTAACTGTTGATGATGGGTATAAAGATGCTCATGTCAATTTAATGTCTTTGGCAGAAAGTATTGAAGAAAAGTATGGCAAAAAAATAAAGATTGTTTGGTTTCTTAATCCCTCTTTTCTCGGAATTAATGGAGTAGAACTAGACCATGCTAGTTGTGAAGATTTAAGAACAGGCTTAGAAAAAGGTTTTTATGACTTGCAATCTCATGGAGCCAATCACAAAGATTTGACAACTCTAAAAGTTAAGGATTTAGAAAAAGAATTGTTAAATTCTCAGCAAATTCTCAAAGAATGTACTCAGGATTTAGACCCCAATAAAACTGTGGCTTCTCATATAGCTTATCCTTTTGGCGAAGTAAATGATCAGGTTGAAAAATATGTATCTAAATACTATTTATCAGGATACCTATATAATAATTTACCCCTAAAACTAGGTTGGTGGTCTAGAAATAATTACCGCATACCAAGGGTGAGTATTCATAGCAGAATTCCTGTGAAAAAACTTGTTTGGATCGCTTCAGGAGGCTGGTTATAGTTTTTTTTAGGAACTTTCTTGGAAAACACTCAA
>JAAHGL010000382.1 GCA_010692635.1 Symploca sp. SIO2C1
TTTCCGTTTCCTCATTTAGCTAGACTACAACATTATTGGGAGCAACTCCACTACCGCCAGTCAGCAAATTTTATTGAGCCGAGGGGAAAAGCCTTCGCGATGGGAGCCAAACGGTCTTCACTCCTCACGAACCAGCGCGAAGTCTTCCCCCCTAATACTTATAGGACTAGTAATGGTCTAGTACTGACCTGAATCCTTACATTTGGTTATATAGCAAGTGCAGCTTTTGTAGATTTGTTAATTGACCGATATATGCTGGTATATCTGTTATTTTATTGCATCCTAAATTTAGTTCTTGTAGGTCAGTTAATTGACTGATGAATGATGGTATTTTGGCTATTTTATTCCATCCTAAATTCAGTTTTTGCAGATTGGTTAATTGTTCTAATTCATGGGGGATGGTTGTAATACCTTTATTAGACAAATCCAGAGCTGTCCAATCTTTATCGGCTGCTTGAGCGATAATTTCCAGTAGTTCTGCATCAGTCATGCCACTTTTGGTTCCCACGAAAAACCCTGTTTCTCAGAACACTGAATCGGTGTTCTAGTTTAACCCAAGATTTCATTTAAGTCTCATACTAAGTCCATACTGGTAGAAGTTACACACTCAAATATCATGCTGAGGTGCTAGAACACCGATTCAGTAACCAAAATTTAAGTGTAGGGGCGAAGCATTCGGGCGAAAATTTACCCCTCAAATCCTAGTTTTTCTGTCCGAATGCTTCGCCCTAAGATATGGGATTGTGTCGAAAATAAGAATACTGAATCGGTTTTCTAGTGAAGCATCTTAGCTGTCTGGGAGATCCTTCGCTACCGCTCAGGATGGCACTTGAGTGCGTAAGTCCTAGTTGATATGAAACTTGTTGTCCCCACGAAAACTAAATTTATCCATTATTCATTATCAATTATCCATTATCAATTATCCATTATCAATTATCCATTATCCATTAATAAAAAATCTGCTAACCCCAAATAGCGAATTCCTTGGGGGGTAATTTCAAACCGGCAAGGTAAAACTTGGATGCCTTGGGCAATAGCATCACGCAACAGCTCACCGTAGGTTGAATCGTAGTTATCACCAGGAGCAAACTGGGAACAGTCACTACGATTAATAAAATAAAGCATCACCGCTTGTGCTTTAGGAAGTAGTGCTGTCAGTTCTCGCAGGTGTTTTTGTCCACGAGTAGTTACTGTATCAGGAAATAATGCCATCTTGCCTTGAGCTAAGGTAGCACTTTTGACTTCCAAATAGATGGGAGCATTCGAGGAATTGCCTTCAGTTTCCCCCAAAGAGCGATCGCTACTCAAGAGAAAATCCACCCGGCTTTTTTTGTCTTTGCCGTAGGTAACTTCCTTGCGGATGGTAGTGTACTTGTTGGCTAACTCAGGAATCAGGTGCTGTTCTAAGGCTAATTTAATTACTCGATTGGGTAAGCCTGTATTGACTCCTACCCAGGTTTGTTCGGTATCATTTACCTGAATCATCTCCCAGGTATAGGGTAATTTGCGTTTTGGGTTGTCACTACGGGAAACCTGTACTGGACTACCAGGAGTGGAAACGCCTATCATGGGTCCTGTGTTGGGACAGTGAGCGGTGATTACTTCTCCAGATTCCAGCTGAATATCAGCCAGAAAGCGCTTGTAGCGTTTGAGGAGAGTTCCTGGTTCTAGCGGTGGGTAACGGTAAATCCAATCTGGCATATTGATTAACTAGTGAAAGAAGGTAGGAGGCAGAACCATTGGTGTCAACTTAAGCTGAAAAGCGCTTGAAGCTGGGGGAGCTGAGGGAGCTGAGGGAGCTGAGGGAGCTGGGGAAGCAAGAGAATGCTCCTGTTAATCAGGTAGGATAACGCTACCCGCTCAGTTGAAGTAGAATCCCTTGAAACAATCAATTGGCAAGGATTGTGGCTTAAGTTGACACCAATGGGGCAGAACCCACCCCTAACCCCTCCTTGGAGGGGAACTCCGAGGCAGAAGGGAAGAAAGCTTGTAGGGTAAGGTTTTTGACTTTTTTTCACGCTTTGGGTTATTTCCACCGAGCTGCATTAGCAATGACCAATAGCATAAGATATACAAAGACTAAAAACTAAGCGTTCTTCCAAAGATTACAGGCAAAAATTCATCTCTTGTTATGGCAGAAGAAACCAAACCTAACCCCAACCCTGAAGAAGCACAAACTTCTAATGCTTCTCCAGATGCGGCTCCCAAGAAGCCAGCCGAGAAAAAGCCTGTGGCGGATAAGCCAGCTGCAAAGGGAGCCAAAGCCAAAAAAGCAAAACCACCAGCAGTTGAAGATAAACCCTTTAATGAGTTTATCGAACAGGAGTACCTGCCAGCTTTGAAAACTGCTTTTGCTGGACAAGGAATTAATGATATAAACGTGACTTTTGTCAAGGACAAAATCCAGATTCCTGGCATGAGTCCAACCGATGATTGTTGGCAGGTAAAAGGTAACTGGAACAACGGAGAACGTCAATTCAACGTTTATTTTCCAGATGAAGATATCAAAAAGCGGAAAGCTTTCTCCTACTCTGCCAATGGTGTCAAACCCAGTACTATAGAGTCTTTCATGATTGATGAGCGCAAAGTGACTCTAAACCTGATGGTGTTTTACACTATCCAACGGCTTAATGCTCAGAAGTGGTTAACCTGGAATTAAGAAGATACTGTTGGCGAATCGATGTAGGGTGTGACCCCTCAGCAACTAAACTACCGTGTATACAAGATTCTCACCGAAATAGGTCAAGATCTTGCTACCCCCCTTATTCCCCCCTTAGTAAGGGGGGAAATCTTGTCCATTCGTGTCAACTTCAGGTGAAATCCTTGCCCCACAAGGAACTCAAGGATACTGTGGGCGAATCACCTCAAAGCCAGTAAAATCCTAGGGAGATAGGGAGATGGGGAAATAGGGGAAACGCTTGGTAGCCAAGTATTTTATTGGGGTGAGGGGTTTCACCCCCCAGTTGATTGACCCACAGTATCCTCAAGTTCCTTGCTAATAGCACCAAGTCATCTAAAGATGACTCAATTTGCTCAAAAATCTAGGACTTATGCACCTTTTGGTAATTAGGGCTTGCTGTATAAGTGTGAAAGCTATACCAGAATTGGGTTTCAAGGATTTTTCGGAGAAATAAGTGCAAGGAAATTATACCTTTTGGCTCAAAAAGCTTGCACAATGGAAAAAATCTGGGAGCTAATCGAGGGGTCATTCACTCATTACTCATTACTCATTACTCATTACTCATTACTTCAAAAGCCGAATCAATCGACTTATTCAGCAAACCCTAATTATGTCATCCTGAGCGATAGCGAAGGATCTTCAAACGACCTAGATGCTTCACTATCACCTATCTCTAGCTTAAGTTGACACCGATGAATCTTGTCCTCCCCCTTAGTAAGGGGGAGCTAGAGGGGGTCAACCCTCACAAGGGTAGGTTTTTTACATTAATCGTATAATGGGAGTTAGACAAGGTAGACAAGGAAGGAAAGTGGACAAGGGAGAAGAAGAAAAAAGAGGCATTTTTTTCTCATGAAGATCTCATTATCTATCAAAAAGCATTTAATGCGGCTATGACTATCTTTGAATTATCTTGCGCAATTCCCTACTGAAGAAAGATACTCTCTGACTGACCAAATTCGTCGTTGATCTCGCTCTATTTGTGCCAATCTTGCTGAGGCGTGGCGAAAAAGAAGATACAAAGCATCATT
>JAAHGL010000383.1 GCA_010692635.1 Symploca sp. SIO2C1
TCAGGGATTTCCCATCAAAGTGCAAGGAAAATAAGCTTCTATAGACCATTTCCTTGCACAAGGCTTGGTCAAAAAATCATTGAAAGCACAGTATGGTATAGCTTCCACACTTGTTCAGCAAGCCCTAGTTAGGCAAAAGCTTCCAGATAATCCCGCACACGATTACGACGTTTCGGTTGCCGTAACTTTTGCAGAGCCTTAGCTTCAATTTGACGCACTCGTTCGCGAGATAGTTCTAGAGCACGACCAATTTCTGCTAAAGAGTAGGATTGACCATCTCTCAATCCGAACCGCATCCTGATAACATCTTGTTCCCTTGTTGTCAAGTCCGCCAGCAATTGCTGCAAATCTCGTTGTAATGCTTCTCGCATTAGGGCATCTTCTGGAGAAGCTTCCTCAGTTTCCAGCAAGTCTCCTAGTTCAGTATCTTTTTCTTTACCTACTTTTATTTCTAAAGACACAGAGCGAGGTACTCGCAGTAAGACTTCCCTTACCTGAGGAGGAGTCATTTCTAACTCCACAGCAATATCTTCAATCGTTGGGGTACGACCTTTTTTCTGGGAGATTTTACGTTGGGCTTTTTTAATTTTATTGAGCTTTTCAGTAATATGAACTGGTAAACGGATGGTACGACTTTGGGTAGCGATCGCGCGGGTAATCCCTTGACGAATCCACCAATAGGCGTAGGTGCTAAAGCGGTAACCTTTGGTAGGGTCAAATTTTTCTACAGCTCGCTCTAATCCCAAAGTACCTTCTTGGATCAGATCTAGAAGTTCTAAACCACGATTTTGGTACTTTTTCGCCACCGACACCACTAAGCGCAGGTTAGCGTTGATCATATGAGTCTTTGCCTGGATACCCTCACCTTGAATTTGCTCTAACTCCTGGAGTGAAAGTCCCACCAACTCAGCCCAACGCCGTTTCCCTGCGGCCACGTTTGACTTGAGATCAGAAACTGCCACACCACTGACAGCAGCCCACCGTTGCCGAGAAGGGCGATGCCCTAATTGACACACTAGACGATCATGGACATCAATCAACTTAACAAACTGCCCAATTACTTCATCTCCTTCCTGGGCAAGCTCATTGCGTTTTTCTTGTAGTCGCATGTAACGTTGTACTTTTTGGGCTTCAGAAACTTCTTCATCTCGCCGGAGTAAGCGAACCCGACCTATTTCCTGAAGGTACAACCGAACCAGATCGGTGGTGCGACGGTTAGTAGTACGGAAACTATTAAAATCCGTACTTTCAAGTTCTGTCTCAACCAAATCATTTTCCGCCCCTTCGACATCTTCCCTTATACTATTGAACTCAAATTCGTAGTTAGAGGAGTCTTTGTCTAATTCTGTATCGGCATAGAAAGGAGTGGCTCGCATAATCATCTCTTTGTTACGACCGGTTACAACACCCTTAATTAAGAGTGCGTTAGGACTTATTTTTAGAATTCCCACCCTTGATGACCGGAGAACAGCACTTATCTTTTTGCTGAACCGTTAAGGAATACCTCTTAGCTCTGGTTTTCCTCGTTGATTTTTCCTGTTAATGCGTAGGTTTAGTCTCTAATGATACCTATTAATGTAAACACGGAGGCTAAGATCTACCTTTAGCTGGATGTTCCTATTCTTACTAATATACGCCTTTATTCAAAAATTGGTCAAATTCTTTACTATAGATTTATTTAAGAGGTTAATAAATAAAGGCGTATGTAAGATGGATAGGGTAGGATTGGGGTTCTCCTATAACAGCTAATGTAAGCGCTTCACTATGGAAAAACAGTGACTTTGGTCAAGGGCTGTATTAATCTACATCACCAATGAGGCAGATTCCTGAAAGATTTTAAAATTAATCCACTTTTCCCTTCTCCCGAAATTGGTATAGAAGAGCAAAGCACCTGCAAATAGGGACTTCTTAAATTTGCCAGTGGCATCCTACTAGGGGTAGTTTTTTGGCTCCGTTTCACTATCGAGGGGGGTGAGGTGAAATTAGGGAAGGAATTTCTAGCGAACTATCCTCTCAAATCATTAGTTCTCCTTTGTTTCCCTATCTCGCTATATCCCCATCTCCCCATTTCCCTATCTCGCTATATCCCCATCTCCCCATCTCCCCACCCTTTTTTTCGCTCACCCTATCGAGGGTAACGCTTCATCAACTCCCTAACTTGTTCAGCATGGTACGAGCTACGAGTCAGGGGTGAGGAGACTACTTGTAGGAAACCTAAAGATTCGCCCAGCTCTCTCCAGATATCAAACTGGGTAGGAGTAATGAAATTATCTACGCTTAAGTGCTTTTGAGTAGGTTGGAGATATTGTCCAATCGTTAGAATATCGCAACCCACTTCTCGCAAATCCCCCATGACTGCTCGGATTTCAGTATCGGTTTCTCCCAATCCCACCATTAAGCCAGATTTTGTGTACACTGAGGGGGCTAATTCCTGCGATCGCTTCAGCAATTCCAGGGATCTTTGATAATCTCCTTGAGGACGTACTCGCCGATAGAGTCGGGGCACAGTTTCGGTATTATGGTTGAGTACCTCTGGTTTAGCCTCTAAAATTGTGGCTAGGGCATCCCAATTACCGCACAGATCAGGAATCAACACCTCAATTGTCGTCTGAGGTGAGATAGTCCGTACAGCGTCAATGCAGTGTACAAACTGAGAAGCCCCCTCATCAGGTAAATCATCCCGGTTTACAGAGGTGATTACGACATGATTGAGTCTGAGGCGTTTTACTGCTTCTGCTAAGCGTGTTGGTTCTGTGGGATCAAGAGCTTGGGGCTTTTTCTCAAAATCAATATCACAGTAGGGGCAAGCTCGTGTGCAAGCTGGTCCCATAATTAAAAAGGTAGCGGTTCCAGCATTGAAGCATTCACCGATATTAGGACATGAGGCTTCCTCGCAGACAGTATTGAGCGCCAAATCCCGTAAAGTTTCTTTAACATTGCCAACGCGCTCCCACTGAGGGGCTTTGACACGCAACCATTCTGGCTTAACTACCACTCTTTGCTTGCTCCCACTGAGGTTACACCGTGATTATGGTAGCAAGAATGAATAATTAATAATGGATAATGGATAATTAATAATGGTCACAACTGAGAGGATTGAATGTAAGTAAGTCTCCTAGCACTTTTTTTCCTTAAAAGGAGACGCTTTAAACCGGATTGATTAATTATCAATTATCAATTGCTCAATTGCTGAGGTAACGTGATAAGATAGAAAGATTATTACTTACTTAATAGGAACATCGGGATGTAGCGCAGTTTGGTAGCGCACTTCGTTCGGGACGAAGGGGTCGCAGGTTCAAATCCTGTCATCCCGACTGATATTTTTAGACTAGTGCTGTGGCACGACTAAAACTGTAGGTTGGGTTGAACGATAGTGAAACCCAACAATGTGTTACTGGCGTTGGGTTTCGTTTCTCAACCCAACCTACGCCTATCACCTCAGCATAACAGGGTGACACAGCTAAAATGATGCAATAGGTAGGGTTTGCTGAATAAGTAACAAGTAACAAGTAAAAAGTAACAAGTAAGAAGGAATGAAGCATTTATCCTCGTTTTGAGCACTTGTATTCCCCAAGGTTACCCAGGGATTTCCCATGAAAGTGCAA
>JAAHGL010000384.1 GCA_010692635.1 Symploca sp. SIO2C1
GCACTTTGATGGGAAATCCCTGAGTAACCTTGGGGAATGGAAGTGCTCACCCACGAGGATAAATACTTCATTCCTTCTTACTTGTTACTTTTTACTTGTTACTTGTTACTTATTCAGCAAGCCCTACCTATTGCTGCCCCGCTGTACTAGTTTGTCTAATCTTTCCTTAATAGCTAACTCAATCAAAGAGCGCAGCAAAAATAACACCCAAAGTCCGGATAAACCAAAAGCAGCAACAGCCCAACTACTATAAGGACTTAAAAGCAAAACTGTACCAGAGAGCAAGGTAAATCCAGTTAAGCAAGCATAAATTAGACTTTTAATCCCCAAGTTAATCCGTTGAAGAGTAAGCTCACTTTCCAGGGAGCGTATACGTAACTGTATCTCCCCTTGCTCAATCCGCTCTTCCAAACGTCGAATTAGCCTTTCCGTAGAGCTAGGCTGCTGCCATTTATATTTAACAAAATCCCTAACTTGCCTTGCTAATTCCCCTACTACATTACCTCGTGCTATAGAAACAGTAAGGCTTTTCACAAAAGGCTGACTAGCAGCTAAAAGATTATATTGCGGGTCTAATTTTCTCGCAATACCATCCAGAGTAGTTAACGACTTCAAGACAAATGTCATCTGGGCTGGTAAGCGAAAAGGTTGCTGCTTAAACAACTCGTAAATTTCGCTACTCATTTGCTCAAAAGCCTTGACATCTACCGGCTTGTCTCGAAATTGCTCTAAAATAAAAGTAACTAACCGTCTCACTGGCCTCATATCTGTTACAGGTTCAATTAAACCCATATAGATAAGAGTATTAATTACTTCATCAGTATCCTTCCTCTGAACAGCAAAGAAGGTCTTGATCATCTGTTCTTTGGCAATTGATTTTACCTCTGCCATCGTGCCAAAGTCATAAAAGATTAATTTACCATCGTGACTCACTGCCATATTACCGGGATGGGGGTCAGACTGAAAAAATCCGTCCTGTAATAGTTGTTTGAGGTAAGAGCAAATACCAAGTTGAATAATGTTCTTAATATTTAATCCAGTCGCTTCCAAGGTTTGACGATCATCAATTTTGATACCTGGGGCATATTCTAGGGTTAATACTTTTTTTGTGGTATATTGCCAATAAACTGCTGGCACAACTATCTGAGAATGGCTACTAAAGTTTCTCCGAAAACGCTCAGCATTTTTCCCCTCGTGGATATAGTCAATTTCGTTATACAGTAGCTCAAAAAATTCTTGGTAAATTGCCTCTAAATTGTACTTTTTGATACTAGGAAGAAATCTTTTTGCCCAACGCATCAGTCGGTGCAGCACTTCAAAATCTAAGTTGAAGAGCACTTCCAATCCTGGGCGCTGCACTTTAACAACAACGTCTTCCCCTGTATGTAACCGAGCCTTGTGTACCTGCCCTAAACTTGCAGACGCTAGGGGAGAACGATCAAAATCTCGATACAAAGTATAAATTGAGCTACCGATTTCTGCTTCAATAAGAGCGATCGCTTCTTGATCACTAAACCCTGGAACTCGATCTTGTAATTGCCCCAAGGCTTGTACATACTCTAAGGGCAGTAAATCAGCCCGGGTAGATAGTGCCTGCCCCAGCTTGATAAAAGTCGGACCTAAATCTACTAAGCTGTTCACTAACCACTGTGCCCGACGATTTCTCTGCTTAGGGGAGTTGTTACCAACTAGTTTGTCCCACCACAAATAAAACGCTAATTTAGCTGCCGAACCAAAAATGTCGATTTGGCGTGCCAGGGGTGAATATTTAACTTTTTGCCAACGTAAGGGTTTAGGTGCAGCGGTTGTGAGCATAGTTGGTCATTAGTTATCAATGGATAATTGATAATTGATAATTGATAATTGGTTAATTTGGTCTAAGACCTCTTCAAAAATGCAAGAAAATAAAAAGAAAATATTTTCCTGAAGTTCAATCCTCTTCTTTCAAGGAGAGGTAATTATCCATTATCCATTGTTCATTATCCATTGTTGAATAGTCATTGGTTCCTAAACTAAGGACGGGTGAGGTGAAAAAAGGTGTGGGAGAGCTTTTTTGAGTAATGAGTAATGAGTAATGAGTAATGAGTGAAGAAACTTTTGTCAAATCCTCTTTCCTTTTACCTCCTACCTCCTCCCTCGCCTCGGAGCATCCTGCCTCGGAGCCTCCTGCCTCATGTTTCTTGAGAGCCACTGTAAATTTCACCTCACCCACTAAGGACTAATAGGGATTCGCTGATACTTGGTGAAGGTACAGAACTTTTCACCACCATCCAGATTAACCTCTTATCCAACCTTTTCTGCTCAAGAGACTGATTCATTAATTTATGTTGACAATTAATATAATTTGTGGTAATTAGTAAAACTAAAAAATAATTCAATATGTACAATTTAATTGAAATCTAATGTGAATTATCAATTATCAATTATCAATTGTCCATTGATAAGATAGAGTAAGAGAAGTGCTCAGGCAAGGGCTGAAGTTGGCTCATGGTTTCTATCACTAATAAACCCATACTCGAACAGGTAGATCCACCAAGATCACCACGAGAAACACTCCCCACGATGTATGATTTGCCCAGTGAAAACCCAGAGGAGGCAGGTTTGCCTGATGAATTTCATGACCTTCAACCACAATTACTCAGTCGAACCCTCCAGTTGAGTGGTTACACTGGTAAGAATTATTTTACAGCCTCTGACCTCAATCTCTACTACGATGTCAACCATCCTCTTTGGTACAAGCGTCCCGACTGGTTTTTAGCCATCAATGTGCCTCGTTTGTACGATGGTAAAGATTTGCGGCGAAGCTATGTTACGTGGCAGGAAGGCAAAAGTCCGTATGTGGCAATCGAGTTTTTGTCCCCAGGTACAGAAGTGGAAGATTTGGGACGCTTTCACAATCAAACCTCTGAAGTAGTAATTGACGAGTCAGGGACTCGAGCAGTTAATCCCACAAGCAATGGTTCGGAAGCAACTGCAACCAAACCTCCTGCCAAACTCGAGGTATACGAGCAGTACTTGCGGATTCCTCACTACTTTGTCTATAGCCGCTACACTCAAAAGTTGCGCTATTTTAAGCTGGAGGGAGGACAATATCAGGAACAATCGCTCAACCGAGAAAATGCGATCGCTTGGCTAGGGGATTTAGAGATTGGTTTGGGAATTTGGGAAGGAGTATTTGAAAATGTCCCTGGTTATTGGTTACGCTGGTGCGATCGAGCGGGTAACTGGCTGTTAACGGATACAGAGCAGGAGCGTGCTGCTAAGGAGCAGGAGTGTGCTGCTAAAGAGCAGGAGCGTGCTGCTAAGGAGCAGGAGCGTGCTGCTAAGGAACAAGCCGAGGCTCAATTAATAACTGCTGCCCAAAGTCTACTGGAAACAGGTATGGAAATTGAACAGGTTGCTCAACTATTGGGGTTATCTCAAGGGCAGTTAAAAGCTCTCCAATAGCTACATAGGTAGGGCTTGCTGAATAAGTAACAAGTAACAAGTAAAAAGTAACAAGTAAGAAGGAATTAAGCATTTATCCTCGTTTTGAGCACTTGTATTCCCCAAGGTCACCCAGGGATTTCCCATGAAAGTGCAA
>JAAHGL010000385.1 GCA_010692635.1 Symploca sp. SIO2C1
ACAATTTCCTTGCACCATCGTAGGGAAACACCCGCTTAAATTCCGAATATGAGCTAAAAGTAAGCAGATTTTTAAGAGCTACTTTCACTTCAATTAATTGCCTCAAAGAGTTGCGCAGCAAGCGATAGTACACTCTTTACTTATTACTTATTACTTATTACTTCAAAACCAGAAAATTACGACTTATTCAGCAAGCCCTAATTCTGGTTAGTGAATCGGTGTTCTAGTTTATAGAAGTGCGGTTACGAATTAGAGTTTCTGTCATCTTTGCCAACTGATCTAATTTTGCTTTCAACTCAGTGGCTTCTTGCTTATAGCTGAGCTTCCGCTGGATTGCTGCACGAGCCAAATCTTCCCTACCTTGTTGGAGAGCTTGCTGTGCTACCTGATGCCAGGTGTTCATCTCCTCAACTGCTTGATTGTACTGTGGCTGGAGCCTATCCCAAACCACCTTAATCTCAGCTAAAGCCTGGTTCAACAACGGCAGAGCCTCCTCTTGGTTTGTTCGGCTTGCCCCCTGAAGCGCCTGTTTAATCGGTTGGTATAATTCCTCGACATTTATTCTACTAACAATTGGCAGAACATCTTTGATTTGCTGGCTTTCGCTGATGCCTGTCTTGCACCAGGTAGCAAAATGTTCACAATTGTTAAATAGCAGATTGTATTCCCTCTCCCCCAACCGACTCTCAGCGCGGTGAATTACCACATCTGGAATAAAACAAGTCTGGTACTGCTTTACATAGATTTTCCTACCCTGACTAAAAGTAGCCATTGCGGTGCGGGAGATGGTTTCATTAGTCTTGCGGTAATGAATGACACTACCATCCCCGTAATCAATACCATGATGTTCGTATACTCCCTGGAGATTGAGAAATTCTCGGATAACGTAAATTTGATCGCCTCGCAACTAGTTCACCTCTGTGCCAAAATTGAATTTTTGCAGATACTTTCCACCCCAGTACTAAGGCAGCTTAAGGTATTGTTTACTATTTCCTATTCCTTATTCCCTATTCAAGTAGTGCTATAGCTAGTGATTATGACTCCTTCAGACCTAAGAATAGTCTGTTTGCTCCCCAGTGCGACAGAAATTGTCGCAGCATTGGGATTAACTGATCAAATTGTGGCGCGATCGCACGAATGTGACTATCCCCCAGAAATCCTCAATCGTCCTATTTGTACTGAAGCACGCATTAATAGCGAACAACCTAGTGCCGAAATTGACGCTAATATCCTCAACTTAGTCAAAAAAGCCCTCAGCATCTACGAGCTGAAAACTGATGTCCTAGAACAATTGCAGCCTACCCACATTATCACCCAAGATCAATGTGATGTTTGTGCTGTCAACTTCGATGTTGTTGAAAAAGCAGTAAGGGAGCTCACTTCCAGCCAACCCGAACTTATTTCTTTACAACCCAACTTACTAGGGGAGGTTTGGACAGATATTGAACAAGTTGCTACCAAACTAGGAGTAGCTTCCCAACCCCTACTAACTCAACTCCACTCGCGCGTTGAAGCCTGTCGGCAAAAAACCCAAGCACTCCCCGATAATCAGCGTCTCACTGTAGCTGGCATTGAATGGACAGATCCCTTGATGGCAACTGGTAACTGGATTCCGGAACTAATAACCATTGCTGGGGGTAATCCTCTATTTGGAGCCTTAGGTAAGCACTCCCCTTATCTAGAATGGGACCAATTAGTAGCAGCTGATCCACAAGTAATTATTATCATGCCCTGTGGCTTTGATTTAGATCGCACCTACCAGGAAGCACAACAACTGACACAGCGGCTAGAATGGTCTAGTTTACAAGCTGTCCGTAACGGTAAGGTTTACTTAGCGGATGGCAATTCTTATTTCAATAGACCAGGACCACGGTTAGTCGATTCTCTAGAGATCCTAGCAGAGATTCTGCACCCGGAAATGTTTAATTTTGGCTATCAAGATACTGGTTGGAAGCGCTTTGAGGCGGGTAATGCTTAAGCAACTAATTTTGGAAAATTGGAGAAGTTTTAGTAAGGCAGAACTTCCACTTAACCCAATCACTGTTCTCCTGGGTAAAAATGCTAGTGGCAAATCCAATGCCATTGATGCCCTGCAATTTCTCAAAAGAACGGTAAAAGGCGAAGAAATTCAAGCAGCTTTATCTGGATATACGACTGTTCTCAGTGGAGTCGAGGGAGCTGTTCGTAACTCAACTCCTTATTTTACCCTCAAGGTACTAATTCAAGGAGAAAATGAGAGGATCAATTACCTCTACGTAATTACTGTACAAACTCAACCCCAGATTCAGCTATTTTACGAATATCTGGTTTATCAAGAGTATAAACCCAATCAACAACATCCCATTCAGACTTCCCTGCTAGAAACCCATTTAGATTTATCAAATTCTCCTCAAATTACAGCTGAAATTTATAGTGATGAAAACACTAATCTTCAAGTTATATGGAAAAGAGACCATTCAATATTGAGTCAGATTAAGGGAGTTTATTCACCCAGTAAATTGGTTGAGGGCATTAAGGTAGTTAGTCAGACCCTTGAAGAAATTTTTATCCTGAATCCAATTCCTGACCGAATGCAGCATTGTTCCAGGCTGGCTCACAGCTTAACAAGTGATGCCTCCAATATTGCCGGGGTCTTAGCCGCTTTACCAGAGAAACAGAAAATTCAGGTAGAATCAACTATATCTGTTTATACAAGACAGTTATTAGAGGTAGATATTCAAAGAATTTGGACAGAAAAAGTAGGTAAATTTGCCACGGAAGCGATGCTCTACTGTGAAGAACTATGGCAACCAGATCAGCTAATACAGATAGATGCAACTAGTCTCTCCGATGGAACCCTGCGCTGGTTAGCAATTTTGACAGCACTGTTGACGCGACCACCAGGAAGTCAAATGATTATTGAAAATGTGGACTATGGACTTTATCCTTCTCACTTTCACTTGATTTGGAGAATAATTCAAGAAATTGCTGCAAGACAAAAAGTTGATCTATTAGTTACTACCCATAATCCAGTTTTAGTGGAGACTATAGAGTCAGAAGCAGTATTTTGTATAGTTGTTGCTCATCGAGATTTAGCAACTGGAGAAAGCAAACTTACCCTTGTAAAAAATATTAAAAATTTAGCTCGGTTGATGACTTCTGGCTCTTTGGATAAGGTTACAGTCAATGGTGCAGTTGAAAAGATTGCTAGTGCAGCGTGGCGAAAATAACCCGCTAGTTAAAAAAGATGAAAAAGCGTACTACACAAGCTTTCTTCCCTCGGAGCCTCCTGTTCCCCTCCTTGGAGGGGGTGAACGAAATTTTGCGTGGGATTTATAGCAAAGTATCCTCTCAAATCATTAGTTCTCCTTTGTTTCCCTATCTCCCCATCTCCCCATCTCCCCACTCTTTTTTTCGCTCACCCCCTTGGAGGGGTTAGGGGCTCACAAGGGTAGGTTTTTTACATAAGATGATAGGGTCGGTGAGACAAGGAGGACTTGGAGGGAAAGTAGACAAGGAAGAAAGAAGGAATTGTATATTAGGAAGTATTCAGGAAAAAAGATGATTGG
>JAAHGL010000386.1 GCA_010692635.1 Symploca sp. SIO2C1
TTTAGAGGAGACATCTGTTGCTCCACAGGAAGAAGAGGAACCAGCTATTACTCCTGAACCATTAGAGGAGACATTAGAAGCAGAGGAATCAGTCATTCCTGGTGAACCTCCAGCACTAGTAGAGGAATCGGAACCAATCACAGCATTAGAGCCTGAAAAGCCCAAATTTGGTGGTTTATTCGATCGCTTCCTAAAATTTGTCAAGGGTAAGATTCTCTCTCCTGCACCTGTTGTTCCTGAGGAATTGGAAGAGACACCCGTATCGGAGGATTTAGTAATCCCCAGCGAACCTCGAATTTCAGTAGAGGAACTCGCTCTGCCAGAGCCAGCTGTAACTTCGCCAGCTGTAACTTCAGAAGAGGAAGCACCATCAGTGGAAGCTGTAGTCGTTCCTGAGGAATTGGAGGAAATACCAGTACCAGAGGAGCCAGTCATCCCCAGTGAACCTCCAATTTCAGTAGAGGAACTCGCTCTACCAGAGCCAGCTATAACTTCAGAGGAGGAAGCACCATCAGTGGAAGCTGTCCCTGAGGAAACAGACGAGATGACAGTATTAGAGGAGCTAGTCATCCCGAGCGAACCTCCAATTTCAGTAGAAGAACTCACCCCACCAGAGCCAGCTGTAACCTCAGACGGAGAAACTTCCTAACTCGTACCTGCCTTTAAGAACTAGAGGAGATGCTATTTATTGTGCTAGCATCTCCTTCAACTGAAGTAAATTCTATATGCGATCGCAATAACAAAGCGTTCGGGCAATAATTTTTCATTGTTTGCAATAGCTTATTTACGGAGTGCTTCCCATGTTCAGTTATGACATTAACAAGCTATGTTAAGACATCCTTTACTGGTTCCTATTCCTTATTAATCTCAACATATAATCTTAAGGAAAAATTACAAATTTATAAATTTTGACTTGAAAAAATCTAAATCTTGTAACCTTAAATAGTTTGCTTTTTGAGCAACAAACTGGATTTACTTTGAGAGGAAAAAATGGGTAAACTGCGTAATATTCTAATGGGTGCCGGTGTAGCTGCCGTTGGTGGCATTGGTACTAAAATGGCAGTCGATTACTTCCGCAACCGTGGCAAAGAAGAAGAAGTCCCAGAAGTAGATGAAGCTGAAGAAGATCAGGCTATAGCAGCAATATCGACAGAAGAAGTAGCTTATGCCAATGTAGAAGATAGTTCCGTTCAAGAATTCCTTGATGTTAGCTTTGGGGCTCCAGGTCGTTACGTCCCCACTCGTGCTCCTAAGGTATTTGATTATCAAGACCAACAATGCATGGTTATTTGGGCCCGCGATAATGAAAGGGACAAGAATCAGATGTTGGCTTTTCTGTATACAGATGCAGGTCGTCAAATGATCGCTAGTGTAGGCTATACAGCAGATGCAACCGACTATAACCTACCCGGTTTGGATAGCACACCTTTTGCCATTGAAGTGAATGGAGAGCAAATCACATCTGGTCAAGGCGAAACTGGTGGCACAGATGAAGTTGACTTTGTTGTAGCTGGTACTTAATTGAGATTTCTTAATTAAGAAAAAGTTTGTAATAACCAGGGGTGGCGTAAAAACCACCTTATTTTAATTTATTGATTTTCCAATAAAACAATGCTCAATTTTTTCTTAACTTGGATACTTACTGCTGTTTCACTAGTAATTACAGCTCAACTGGTAGTTGGCTTTAATATTAAGAGTTTTCCCGATGCCTTGGTTACAGCAGTTGTTTTAGGTTTAGTTAATGCCATTGTCAAACCTGTGATCAAGTTTTTAACCTTACCTCTGACATTTCTGACTTTGGGTCTATTTCTCTTGGTTATTAATGCCGTTATGCTTTACCTTGTAGCCTATCTAGTTCCCAATGCTTTTATGATCAACAGCTTCTGGGCTGCCTTTGTCGGTGCAATTATTTTGTCTTTGGTTTCTGGTGTACTAGGCTTGATCACAGGAATTGGTCGGTAAGGTTTCTCCTTTGGAAATTGAGAATTGGGAATCAGGAATTGGTTAAGAAGCGGCAAGCGATTTTTTACAGCGCAAAGCGCTGTAAAAAAGTACAGTCAACAAAAGTCCCCCGTGGAATAAAAAGCGAAGCATCCTCTGGCTTCCCCCTTGGAAAGGGGGACGGGAGGGGGATATAAGGGGGATTTAGGGGGATCAACAATGTACCGCATAGCAGAGCAAACTGCTGTATCCCTCTTCTGTCACTTTCCGAAAGTCTGACGAAATTCCCTCATTACAGCCAACGACACCTAACGAGAGAATAAGGGTTTGACCCCCATTTTTCGGAGTCTGACAGAAGAGGGATATCTGTGTGACTGCTCATGCTTAGTTTACTTTTAACACAAGGGGTTAAGCGATCGCGTCAGGGTGGTAATAGGCTCTAAATTCAGTACTGTTGTCATCAGCTGAAAATGGGTTTTGGGAATTGGGTAAAGGAAAGGAGTTTCCTTGAATGATCTAGATTAGCATTGCTCAAATTGTCTAAACTAATTTCTGTGAACAAGCAACCGAAAGAAATCCCATGAAGCAACAGATTGCCTTTGTTGGACTTGGTGTAATGGGTGGCCCAATGGCAGCGAATTTGGCCCGTAGCGGTTACTCAGTAAAAGCCTGGAATCGCACCCCTAATCGCCCTGGTGTGGAGATAGCTGCCAATGCTGGAGTAACAGTTGTGTCATCTATTCGGGAGGCAGTTGAGACAGCAGATGTGGTATTTTCGTGTGTCAGTGATGTACCCGATGTCGAAGAAGTAATCTTGGGAGCTGGAGGAGTTGTTGAGTCGGCTAGACCTGGAACTTTGGTAATTGATACTAGTACTATTGGACCAAATGCTGCTCGAAAAATAGGAGCTGAACTCAAGCAAAGGCAATTACGCTTTCTGGATGCCCCGATCTCTGGCGGAGATATCGGAGCCAAAAATGGTACTCTGACAATTATGGTTGGCGGTGAGCCAACTGATTTCGAGGAGAGCAAGCCACTGCTGGAAGTTTTAGGCAAAACTATTCGCCTTTGTGGAGTAGTTGGTAGTGGACAGGCAGTAAAACTCTGTAACCAAGTACTTTGTTCAGTTCATATGGTGGCTCTGTGCGAGGCGATGCAGTTAGCAGAGCAGCAGGGAATTGACCCTAATTTAATCATAGAGGTTTGCAGTACTGGTGCGGCTGGATCCTGGGCTTTATCCAACCTAGGACCGAAAATTGCTGAGTCTGATTTTCAGCCCGGTTTTATGATTAAGCATATGCTCAAGGATTTGAGATTAGTGCAGGAAACTCTGAAGCAGTCGGCTCAACAATTACCCGGAGTGGATATGGCGGAGAAGCTATTTAAAATCGTCAAAGAGCTAGACAATGGTACAGCTGGTGAACAGGGAACCCAGGCAATGATTCGTGCTTATGATAAATAGGGTTTGCTGAATAAGTAGTCAGGAGTCAGGAGTCAGGAGTCAGGAGTCAGGAGAATAGGAGTTTAGGAGTTTAGAATAGTCTTTAAAGGGGATTATGGGTTAAGAAGATGCAAGGAAATTGCAT
>JAAHGL010000387.1 GCA_010692635.1 Symploca sp. SIO2C1
TTTTACCTATTCGATACCCTTCGAGTTAGAGTCAGGATCAATCCCTCACAACTCTGATAGAATGTCACCCTGATTGTAGAATAAAAAAGGAGGTGATGAACATGAGAGTAGCTATCAAAATCAAGAATAGAGCGGTGGAGCATCCTGTTATGAAAGCTCAATTAATATCCTATGCAATGGCAGGAGTCCCTGAGAAACTTACACCAACTGAATACAGTATGGTGTAGGAGTATGTCACCAAAATCAATGTGGTCAAAATTAAGCTCAGGTCACAGGGGATGGATTGCTTTACTAATTACTGCTCCAGTAGTAGCAGGACTAGTAATTGGTGTCAAATTAACAGGATTATTACAACTACTAGAATGGGCGACCTATGATCAATTCTTTCGCTTGCGTCCTACTGAACCCATTGATGAGCGCATTCTGATTGTCACCGTTGATGAGTCAGATATTAACTATCTAGAAAAGTGGCCTATCCCGGATGCAACCCTAGCACGATTAATTAATATACTCAATCAACATCAGCCTGTAGCAATTGGTTTAGATTTATATCGGGATTTACCTGTAGAACCCGGTCATCAAGCCTGGTTAGAAGTGATGAAATCTACTCCAAACCTGATTGGAGTAGAGAAAGCCGTTGGCAGGAAAGTAGCTCCTCCTCATACCTTAAACCAAATGGAGCAAGTGGCTTTAACGGATCTAGTGGTGGATGCTGATGGCAAAGTGCGTCGAGTTTTACTATCTTACCGAACTCTAGGAGGAACCAATGACGATTCGCCCCTACTGAGATTTGGTCTAGGTAGCAAGTTGGCTTTGATATATCTGGAAGCCAAGGGCATTACCCTAGAGAGCGTTGATGATCACAAAAAGCATTATCGCTTGGGTAAAGGCATTTTTACCCCCTTTACAGGAAATGATGGGGGGTATGTTCGTACCAACTCCGGTGGCTATCAAATCTTGTTGAACTATCGAGGTCAAGAGGATCGCTTCCATACTGTAACACTGACCAAGGTACTAGAGAATCAGGTAGATCCACAGTTAATTCGCGATCGCCTTATTTTTGTGGGCTCGATTGCTGCAAGTCTTAATGATGAGTTTTATACACCCTACAGTAGTCGTCTCAGCACCACACCCCAACCCACCCCTGGGGTAGTAATTCATGCTAGTTTAACTAGCCAGATGTTGAGCGCAGCCATTGATGGGAGACCATTAATTAGGGTTTGGGCTGAACCTTGGGAGTGGTTATGGATTTTGTTTTGGTCTGGTATTGGTGCAACCTTGCATTGGGGGTTGTTAGAGATTAATCACCACCGTAAGCAGATTGCTACTCGCTGCACCGTTGGGGGTCTTTACATTTTCCTAACTGGAGGAGTTCTGGTTACTGGAAGTTACTTCGCTTTTCTCGCAGGCTGGTGGATTCCAGTTATTCCTCCCTTGGTAGCCTTGAGTGGATCAGCAATTGCCATCACCAGTTACCAAATTCTGAAGTTACAGCAACAACGTACAGAATTAGCCCACCAAAAACTCACAATAGAGCAGGAGAAAATTAAAGCCGAAGCTGCATCCCAGGCAAAAAGTCAATTACTGGCGAAGATGAGCCACGAACTACGCACTCCCCTCAATGCCATCCTAGGGTTTACTCAAATTATGAGTCATAGTTCTCAACTGAGCATTGAACATGAACAATATCTGGATATCATCAACCGCAGTGGGGAGCATTTACTAGAGTTAATCAACGACATTTTGGATTTGTCGAAAATTGAAGCAGGTATGATGTTGCTCTATGAAAGTAGCTTTGACCTATATTACCTGCTTGATGGTCTTGAAGAAACATTTAAATTTCAAGCTGCTTACAAAGATTTACAGCTAATTCTTCATATTGCTCCAGATGTCCCTCAATACATCACAGCGGACAAAAAAAAGTTGCGAGTCTGTTTACTCAATCTTCTCTCAAATGCCATTAAATTTACTCAATCAGGCAGTGTAACACTGCGAGTGAGATTAGTCAATGACGAAGATGGGGAGATGGTGAGGTGCGGAGAAAAGAGAGCTGGGGGAGCTGGGGGAGCTGGGGGAGAAGAGGAGACAATGAAGACAAAGGAGACAATTCCCAATTCCCAATTCCCAATTCCCAATTCCCAAACAACAATCCACTTTGAAGTAGAAGACACCGGATGTGGCATTACCCCAAAAGAAATTGATAGTTTATTTAAGGATTTTTTCCAAACTCAAATCGGTCAGCAATCTACTGAAGGTACGGGTTTAGGTTTAACCATTACCCGAAGTTTTGCGCAATTGATGGGGGGAGAGATTACAGTTACTAGTGTGCCTGGCGAAGGAACAATATTTGGATTTGAGATCAAAGTTATGCCAGGGAAGATATCTGAAATAATCTCTCAACCTCAGCAGCGGGTAATTGGCTTAGAATCAACTCAGACAAGGTATCGCATTTTAGTTGCAGATGATCGCGAAGAAAACCGTACTTTGCTAGTTAAATTACTAGAGCCTATTGGTTTTGAAATGCGTGAAGCTACTAATGGTAAAGAAGCAGTAGCATTGTGGGAAACTTGGCAGCCACACTTAATTTGGATGGATACCCGGATGCCGGTGATGGATGGATTAGAGGCTACCAGGATCATTAGATCTAGGGAAGGGAGCAGAGGAAGCTGGGGAGATCGGGACATGGGGAGATGGGGAGACGGAGAGATGGGGAAACATTCCCAAACAACAAACAACAAACAACAAACAACAATTTGCATAATTATTGCCCTCACTGCTAGTGCTTTTGAAAATAAGCAAGAGGAAATATTGGCAGCAGGCTCAGATGATTTTGTAATTAAGCCGTGTACCAATAAGGTTATTTTTAAAAAAATATCTCAATATTTGGAAGTACGCTATCTTTATGATAACATGAGCCAATTTACCACAACTTCTGGGAAAATTGATCAGATTACTAGCAACCTGAAAGGGGCTTCATTTTTTCAAAAAGAGTTGTCAGCAATGCCTTCAATCTGGTTAATAGATCTACACCAAGCAGCATTAATATTGGATGAGGAATTAATTCTCAAGTTAATCGAACAATTACCAGAGAATAAAGCTCCCCTCGCTGAAGCTTTAATAAATCTAGTTAACGATTTTCGTTTTGATTTGATGTATGAATATACTCAATCAGTTATAACTGGAGTTTAGACTATGAAAAAATAACTCAGTCTTCCTTTAAGGCTGAGTTCTGAGTAAATTAATGCAAAATGGGGTTTAAGTCTTCTTGTTTTTGGCTTTTTTGTTGGCGGTTTTTCCTTTTTTGACCACGGGATAACGAGTGCGTTTGTTTCTTTTTTTCCCTTTTAACCATCCGGTTGATTTTCCACGGGGTTTGGGA
>JAAHGL010000388.1 GCA_010692635.1 Symploca sp. SIO2C1
AGAGCAGGAGTTGGAGCGAGTGAAAACCCAGGCTCGTGCTGGCTTATTGCGCTCTCTTGATTCCAATATGGGTATGGCTCGTAGTTTGGTAGAGTACCAAGTTAAAACCGGTGACTGGCGCAACTTGATGGGAGAGCTTTTTTGAGTAATGAGTAATGAGTAATGAGTAATGAGTAATGAGTAATGAGTAATGAGTAATGAGGGTCGAAACTTTTGTCAAATCCTCTTCCCTTCTGCTCCCCTCCTCGGAGGGGTTAGGGGTGGGTTCTGCCTTGGAGCCTTATTTCTTGAAAGCCACTGTAAATTTGGTTCACCCCATGGAGACGAAGAAACCATTCTCAATTAGCAATTAGCAATTAGCAATTAGCAATTAGCAATTAGCAATTAGCAATTAGCAATTCCCAAGCAAGTCAAGTCTAAGAAGGGGATAATTTATTTCTTAGAGTTCCCTTATAACGCAAAATCGAGCTTAGAACCTATCAGTTTCCGGTCGTGGACCGACTGTACCTGGTTCCTTGAGGAACAAGTTATCAGCAGCTTCATTTTGATAGATGCATTCGATATCAGGGTTATTATCGAGATCCCCAGTGAAGCCAAAAGTATTGAGTCGGTTTTTACACTCACGCACTTGGCTCGAAGTTACCACTTTTTTCTGTTCCAGAACTGCCCAGTTATTCCGGCGCAAGACACACCCCGGTCTCATACTGGGCTGGGTAACATAGACATTAAAGGGATTGAGGGTTACAAAGACACGCACATCTGAAACCATAGCACTAGCTCCGTACTGAACACAAAGCTCAGCATTAGGAGCACTACGATCAATGGCTTCACGAGATACTACATTTTCTGGGTTGACACTTACACCAGAGCTAAAAGCAATACCAACTCCAATTCCCAGAATAAAAATTCCTGCCCAAATTGCTATGTTTGTGTAATTCAAAGAAGAAGAGCTGGGAGTTGAGGAAAAAGGTTGAGAAGCTGGAGCCTTTGTTTTATAAGATCTGGATTTACGTTTCATCGCTGGTTAGTCAACTTTGCTTAATATTGGCTAGTAGTAGTTGCAACTACCCTCCTTTTCCCAGTATGCATTTAAAAAGGCGTTTCTACCGCCAGGAATGATGGCACTACCCAATTCACCACCAACTACTCACTCTCAAATGCTTGTGCGGCGTCACTCTGATCCACCAAAGATCTGGGTGAAGGTTATTGTCGGTTCTGTTCTCTTTCATGTATTTGTCTTTGCCATACTGCGGCTATTGCTGATAGGGCGTATTCAGGGTTTGCAATCTATTAATGATGTTACTCTTACAACTCTCGTTCCTGTAGATTTCATTGTCGTAGCTCCAGAAGAAACTTCAACAACTCAATCAAATCAAACAGTAGCACCAACTGGGAAAGGACAACCTAAGCAACAGCCATCATCATCACCAACTACGCCACCAACTACACCGCCAACATCATCACCAACATCATCGCCAACATCATCACCAACTACATCACCAACTACACCACCGACTAAAACACCAACTACGCCACCAACTACGCCACCAACTACACCGCCAACTACACCGCCAACTACACCGCCAACTACGCCACCAACTACACCGCCAACATCATCGCCATCATCATCGCCATCATCATCGCCAACTACACCGCCAACATCATCGCCAACATCATCGCCAACATCATCACCAACTACGCCACCAACTACGCCACCAACTACGCCACCAACCACACCGCCAACTACACCACCAACTACACCGCCAACATCATCACCAACCACACCACCAACTACACCGCCAACATCATCACCAACTACGCCACCAACCACACCGCCAACTACACCGCCAACATCATCACCAACATCATCACCCACCACACCACCAACTACACCGCCAACATCATCACCAACATCATCACCCACCACACCGCAAGGAAGCAGTTTTTTGGTAGCCTTATCTCAACCTAAGCTTTCTGATCCTGATAGGCAAAGACCCACTGAGTGCGGCGATCCTTCTAAATTGTCTACGAAGTTAGCTAAACTCAAGCCTGGGTATGAACAGTTGAATTCTGACGACTATCAATGGCAGTTGGATTCTAATCTCAATCAGCTTTTAGTTTTGGAGGTTGTACTGATTGTTAAGAGTGATGGTACAGGAAAGTTTGAATCTGCTACTCCATCATCACACAACCAGTTAGCAGAGAAGATTATTCAAGAACTGAAATTTGAACCAACTGAATCAGATTGTAAGCCAGTTGACCAGTTATACAATCTCACACTCACTATTCGTTCACAAGGAAATTAGTTCTTTGAGCGATCGCATCTCAACTCTGTCACCAATCAATCACCGAAAGCGGCGGGAAGCCCATTCCTTTAGGGATGGGAGGGATAGCCGCCCAACCCTTGGTTGGCAAGTTTTTTGTTTTTTGTACAAACAACCAACAACTAACAACTTGCTAACACTTGCATCCCCCGTGCTGTCTTCCGGGGGATGAGTTAACAACCCGCATTCCCTACCTTGAAGTGTCACACTTTATCCTTCTTGACAATGAAAAGATCAGACTAATGCACTAAAAAAAGAGTTATAGTAGTGTTGTCAGTGTTACTGACTATTAAGAATATGTCCTACAGTGATTTTAAAACGATTGATCAAGCTGTTTCTACTCTTGAATTAACAGTCGAGGATATTCCTCACTTTTTTGGTCATATTGTACCGATTGAACCTTCTAAAAAGCTGACAGAAACACTAGATGAAACTTTAGATCTAGCAGCAAATATTAGCACAGAAAAAGCTCGTTCTGAATTGATTATTACTCCAGTTTTATTGGAAATAAGGCGTAGATTTCAGAATAAAATAGGTTATTTTTCGGGAAACAAATTTAATGTTGACGAATCCAAAGGGTTAACAGGTGCCTGTGATTTTCTTTTAAGTGCCTCAAGCAATCAGTCTCTAGTTACTGCTCCTGTTTTAACTTTGGTTGAAGCAAAAGATAACGATATTCGCATTGGTTTAGGACAATGTATAGCTCAGATGGTTGCCGCTCAAATCTTTAATGCTCGTAAAGGTCTAAACCAAACCGTCGTGTATGGTGCAGTTTCAACTGGAACTAACTGGAAGTTTATCATGTTAGAAAACCAGAGGGTAAAAATTGATTTAACTGAATATTTTATTACCCAGTTAAATAAAATATTAGGTATTCTTGCTGAGCCTTTTAGGATATATTTTGAAGAATAAATACCGAATCAAACAATTTAGCCCAGTGTTTCTTCAGAGATTAGCCATTAACCATTAACCATTAGCCATTAGCCATTAACCATTAACCATTAACCATTAGCCATTAACCATTAA
>JAAHGL010000389.1 GCA_010692635.1 Symploca sp. SIO2C1
TCCCAGTGTTCTTGTGGATGCAGTGTCATACCTTGAAGATTTCGATTACTCTACTCAAAAGTATCTTCAAGGTTGTGTACGGCATTTGTTATGGGGGGTCATACCCCCCATTCGCCAGCAGTATCCTTGAAGAAGTCGGGCATCTCTATAGCATTTCCAGATGAGTGGTCAACCTAAATTATCGTTTTTTTAAAGAAAAAAACTTCTGCCTCCTGCCTTGTTTCTTGAAAGCGCCCAACGGGCGGCGCACCCGCTATGAAGGGAAGAAACAAGCCAAACCCTCTTCCCTCCTGCCTTCTGCCTCCTGCCTCCTGCCTCCTGCCTTGTTTCTTAAGAGTATACGCCACAATAAAACTTACCAAGGAGAGCCAATCATCGTGAAACCTGCCCAATAATAGGGATGGGAGAAATCTCGGTTTGTTATGGATTCGAGTGCTTTTGGTAAGGGCACTTCTACGCCATTTGCCACTAACTTACCAGACTCAATCCGCACTTGCCCCCGTAGCATAGCCAGTTGTGCTTGTCTGAGAGCTTCGGCTTTGATGGTGATTTCTTCTTGACTCAGCTGGTGGTAATATTCACTCATCAAGGCGGAAGTACCAGCATCATTCACTTTCCACAGACTGGCTAAGGCGGACTTGACACCAGTTCGTACAGCTAATCCGGCAAAACCCATTTCTGCATCAGGATCACCGACAGCGGTTTCACAGGCGCTCAGTACCAACAACTGTACCATTGGTGGCTGATACCATTCTAGTTGTCGTAGGTCATCAAACCCTACCCCTTTGTCCCAGAATTGAATCTTGGAATCTTCGCCATCGAAACTGGTATGGGTGGCTAGGTGAATGACATCGAAGCGGTTTTTCTGGCGCATCGCTCGGAGATTATCCAGGGTGAATTGTTCGTTAAGTACAGATTCACCTGGCCAGAGTTCTTCAGTAATGGTTGATAATTCAGTTGGTACAGAAGGCAAGTCATCAAGTCCTGAGTTAGGAAATTCTGAGGCTCCCATAGCTAGCACTTGGGAATCTTTTAAGGCTTGGTAACTGGTATCAGTGAGGCTGATGCTGGGAACAGAGCCAATACTATACTTTTCTACCAGAAATTGTTCACCGTCATGGAGAGCTGCTAGAGGTAAGGAGCGCAAACCAGCATCCATAACAAAAATTAAGGTGTCGATGTCGAAAGCTTCTAGTTCCGATTCAATGGGAGCAATTAGCCATTGGTAGAGTTTCTGAGCACTTGGCAAATATGCATTATTTCCAGGGCTATTCAGGAAGTTACGTAATACTGCTAACTCATCATCGAGGGTATTGCTATCATCGAACAGGATAGTTTTGGGTATGGGAGAACCTTCAGGAGGGACTAAAACTAAGTCTAATTGGTTTTTGATTGAGCGTGCATAGACGACGACAGGTTTTTTGCCGGTTTGACTTTCGATAGTTTTGATGGTTTCTCGCAGACTTTCGGCAGTGACTTCTTCATCAGTGATGTTTTTGCCAAAGTACTCTTCGTATTCTTCCTCAAAGAGTTCGTCTATGAAAGAGACTCTATCGGTAAGGGGAGAGTCAACTCCTACGGATACTGATAAAAATGGTCCATCGGGAATAGGCCAGGTAAAATCGTAGTCTCCAGTTTTAAGGTTTTGGTTGAATATAGTCTCAACCTCCAGAATATCTCCGATGAGCAAGGCTAGAGTCTTTCGTGGATCTGTACCTGAACCTGAATTAGAATTTGACCTGGAACTAGTAGTTAAGGTGGGAACAATTGAGGTGGGGTTTGTTATTAGTGTTGGCAGTATTGGTGGCTGTGGCGGTGGTTGTGACGGTGGCGTTGGTGGTTCTGGTGGCGTTGGAGTTCCAGGAACAGATATAATTTGAATCCGATCTGCATCCTGTTTGTGGGTAGGGTAATACTCTTGAGTAGGTAAAATACTCTCTACTAGAGCCGCATTTCCCCTGGTAATTACTCCCTGAGTACCGTTAGTATTAGCATCACCAACAATAAAGGGAATTACGCCTCCTCCCCCGTGGCGGATAATGATTGTGCCTCCATCCACCCATCCAGCAGTGGAAATACTGGTATCTGTGCCATTGCGATCGAGGAAAGAACTGTTAGCTTGGAAGAAACTGGGAGTGGTAATATCAACGTCTCCTCCGGTGCCAGTACCGAAGCTTTGAGCATTAATGTAGCTAAGAGTAATATTGCCAAAAGCATCAAGAGTAATATTGCCCCCATCCCCAAAGGCAGAGGAGTCGAGAATATCAGTAGTAATGTGTGCGCTGTTGCTGGTGAGAGCTATCCCTCCCGGTGAGGTGATCTTGTCAATGAAGATGTTATTAACCGTTGTGATGTCTACACCTGCTGGATTGGTGGTAGTGATGTCACCGAAGACATATAAATTGCTCAGGGGTGTTGAGCCACCAACGACATCATTAAACTGAACCATACCGCTGCCGGGGTTGAGGGTCAGATCTTGGGTACCGTCAAGGGTGTTGTTAAAGATAATATTACCTGTGTCATAACTGGTGAAGGTGATATCTCCCGGTAGGTTTACTGGACCGTTGAAGGTAATACTATTTTGGTTAGTCTCGATATCTGCATTAGTAGTAATGTTGTCCTTGGCAGTAAGGTCAATCTTGCCACCCATACGAGTTAAAGAAATTGCATAGACCTCATCTACAGCAATACTACCAGCGGCATCTAGAGTAATATCTCCCCCATCACCAAAGGCAGAAGGAGTGAGCAGTGGACCAGTGCTGGTGATGTTACCATTGTGACTTTTGATGGTGAGATTGCCACTATCAAGGTTGAAGCCAGTATTGAAAAAGACGCCGATAGTACCTGTGTTAATGTCACCAGGAGCAATGAAAGTGACATCACCACCATTATTACCACCTGTGGCATTGACGATACCACCTGTACTATCAATGCTGCCGCCAGTACTTTCAAGGAAAATATCTCCGCCGTTTTGTTTACCGTGGGAGTCGATGTCAACATCGATGATAATATTACCGCCAGCTTCTAGCTTGACTACGCCACCACTGGCTTGATCTGAAAAACTACGAATACTGTTGATCTCAATTGAGCCATTGTCACTATTTATCTTGACATCTCCGCCATCCAAAATACCACTTGTCTCAATTCTCTCTGTAATGAACCCAGTACCTGCGTTGATAGTTATATTGCCAGCCTCACCAGTACCACCATTGCATTTATTACGAGTGCCAGAACAGGAAAATATATTACCTGGAGTCACCGGATCACCCTGCGTTGTCTCAATGATGCCACCACTAGTTAAGCTGATGTCGCCACC
>JAAHGL010000039.1 GCA_010692635.1 Symploca sp. SIO2C1
GTATTCACAAGTGCGACAATTGTGGCTACACAACGGATAGAGATGTAGCAGCTAGTCAAGTAGTTCTAATAAGAGGACTTGCAGCCGTAGGGCATACGGTGAAGATGCTTTCTGAGGGTAAAGCGGTGCGCTCCCTATGACGAAAGAATCCCACGGTTTTAGCGTAGCGTAACCCTGGGAGTGTCAATTGTCTGTCTCAATGACTAAAATTACGCATCTTCACAGTATTGACATCTGATTGTCACTCCGATGCCACATCAGCCTAGTAAGTTGTGAATAAGGAGAGAATGCCTTACTCCTCAAGCTATTGATGATGCTCTCTGGCAAAATATGTCAGAGAGCATTTTTTTCCTGAGTAGGGTTTGTTCATTCAATAATTGATAATGAACAATGGATAACAATAATTGATAATGAACAATGGATAATGGATAATTATAGTCATTTCAAATAAGGAAAATTAATTCTTACTCACCGAAAGCGGCGGGAAGCCCATTCCTTCTAGGTATGGGAGGGATAGCCGCCCGCCGTTTGGTTATTAGTTATTTGTTAGAAAGTTTTTCTTGCCAAACAACTAATAACCAACAACAAATAACGCGAAATCCCACGTACTTTAGTCGTGGGATGAGCTTAACATCACTTGAGGTTCTGGTAAATGAATTGGGTCTTTTTTCTTGAAAGTTAAGGCATTATCTTCACAATCAATAACAATTGTGTCCCCTTCAATAAAGGTATTTTCCAGGATTTTGGTAGCGATCGCGTTTTCTAGTTCCCGCTGAATGGCTCGTTTGAGGGGACGAGCTCCGTATACTGGATCGTAGCCGACATCTGCTAAGTAGTCCTGAGCTTTGGGCGACATTTCCAGGGAGATTTTTTGCTCTGCTAAGAGGCGCTCAACCCGCTTGAGTTGAATAACAACAATTTCCCGCAGTTCCTTACGGGTGAGGGTGTGGAAGATCATGATATCATCCACCCGGTTAAGGAATTCCGGACGGAAATGCGATCGCAAAGCATTAGTTACCAGTTTTTGCATTTCTTCGTACTGAGTGTCATCTCCCGCTACACTCAAAATATGCTCACTACCAATATTACTGGTCATGACAATGATGGTATTGCGGAAATCTATGGTTCTCCCTTGAGAATCAGTAATTCGCCCATCGTCAAGTACTTGTAATAAAATGTTAAAAACATCCCGGTGCGCCTTTTCCACTTCATCCAGCAATACCACTGAATAGGGACGCCTGCGAATCGCCTCTGAGAGTTGCCCACCTTCTTCGTAACCAATGTATCCTGGAGGCGCTCCGACCAATCTAGAAACGGCATGTTTTTCCATGTACTCCGACATGTCAATTCTGACGAGAGAATCATCACTATCAAACAAAAACTGAGCCAGAGCTCTTGCTAGTTCCGTTTTCCCTACACCGCTAGGTCCCATAAACAGGAAGGAACCAATGGGACGTCCTGGATCTTTCATCCCCGCCCGAGCGCGACGAATTGCTGCTGCTACTGCTGCTACAGCGTCACTTTGTCCAATCACCCGTTGATGCAAATGCCCTTCTAATTGCAATAGCTTTTGCCGCTCTGACTCCAGCAATCGTTTTACGGGAATGCCTGTCCACTTAGCAACAATTTCGGCAATGTCAGCTTCGGTGACTTGTTCCCGCAACAGAGCAGTACCTAGAGATTGGAGCTCTAGCATCATACTCTCTTTGGCATCCCTGTCATGCTGTAGAGCTTCCAGTTTACCGTACTTCAATTGTGCTGCTTTATTTAGGTCATAGTCCCGTTCTGCTTGCTCAATTTGTAGGCGCAGTTGTTCTTCTTCTTCTTTGAGGGCGCTAATGTCTTTCAACAGCTGCTTTTCTGACTGCCATTGCCCGCTGAGTTTTTGCTGTTTTTCTCGTAAAATCTCAATTTCTTGTTCAATACGCTCTAACCGCTCTTGGGAAGCACCGTAGGCTCCACTAACACCAGTACGCTTGTCTTCGGCTTCTAGGGAGAGCTTTTCCATCTCCAGTTGCATTAACCTACGATCGGTTGCTTCTAATTCTACTGGTTTGGAGGTAATCTCCATCTTAATTTTGGCAGCCGCTTCATCTACCAAGTCAATAGCTTTATCCGGCAAAAAGCGATCGTTAATATAGCGGTGGGATAGGTTAGCCGCTGCCACTAGAGCCGAGTCAGTAATATTAACCCCGTGATGGAGTTCGTAACGTTCCTTGAGACCCCGTAGAATGGAAATTGTATCCTCTACTGTGGGCTGCTTGACATAGACTTGTTGAAAGCGGCGCTCTAGGGCAGCATCCTTTTCAATGTTCTTGCGGTACTCATCCAAAGTGCTGGCACCAATACAGCGCAGTTCTCCCCGCGCGAGCATGGGTTTAAGTAAATTACCAGCATCCATTGAACCTTGTTGGGAAGCTCCAGCTCCTACAACGGTATGCAATTCATCAATAAATAGTACAATCTGACCATCAGAATGGGTTACTTCCCGCAATACGGCTCGGAGTCGGTCTTCAAATTCTCCCCGATATTTAGCTCCAGCAATTAAGCTACCCATATCCAAGGCAATCAGTTGGCGATTTTTCAGGGATTCCGGCACATCCCCATTAATGATACGTTGAGCAAGAGCTTCCGCGATCGCAGTTTTTCCTACCCCAGGCTCACCAATCAGCACAGGATTATTTTTCGAGCGGCGAGAGAGTACCTGCACTACCCGGCGAATTTCTTCATCTCTACCGATTACGGGATCAAGCTTGCCTGCTTTAGCTTCCTCCGTCAAATCCCGTCCATATTTCTCCAAAGCTTCGTAACGGGACTCTGGATTTTGATCAGTGACTTTTTGGGAACCTCGGACTGCGAGAATTACTGCTTCCAGCTTTTGGCTATCCAAATTATAGGTTTTGAGCAAACGCTTGCCTACCCGCTCATCTGCTGCTAAAGCTAGTAGTAGATGCTCCACAGCAATATATTCATCACCCAGATTAGCTCTTGCTGCTTCGGCATTATCCAGCATGACATCCAAACCACGACCTAGGTAGAGCTGATCGACATTGATTACCTTAGGTTGACGGCTAGCGAAGGCTTCTAATTGCTGCTGAAATCGAGTTGTATCAACGGTTACACGAGAGAGAATACGATTAGCTAGCTCTTTTTGTTCTAACAGAGCGATCGCCAAATGCTCTACCTCTAGCTGTTGATTTTTGCAGCGGCGTGCAACATCTTGGGATTTAACGATCGCTTCCCAAGCTTTATCAGTGAATTTGCTAGAGTCAGTCGGCTGCATTGGCGTTTAAGGAATCTCGAATTGAATAATGTCTGGTGTTGTTTGAAGTATAGCAATCTACGCTTTCTTATTGATTAATGGCTTCCCGATGGCTTTATCAATCGCAGACATAAAGAAATCTGCCAGGGATTGTGCTCTTTTAGCAGAGATTAGAGGCTCGTTATAAGAAAAATTCAGATACAGTCTAGAGCGAAAGGTTGTGCAATGTAAAACAAAAGACGGGTTATAACTCCGACTAGAGGCTGTAATATGGTTGTCAATCAGCTCCAAAGAACCATAATTTGCTCCCTGGTTAATTTGACCCATATTTGACAAAATGTAGGCTAGGGGTAAAATTCTACCTTTTTTAAAACTGCCGATTCGGTCTCGGGCAGCAAGTGGGGCGTAAAAATGTTGATGGCTTTGTAAACCTTGCTCAATTTTCTGTCTCGAATTCCTGGCTATTTCCCAGAAAGAAGAGTTGTTGGATATAAATTCAGTCATGAAGATAGAGCCAGCCATCAAGCCTAGATGATGCTGCTGAGCAAACTCAGATTGGATGAATTGTCTGAGATTGACGGCAATAGCAGCATTTATGTACACATTACCTGCGATCGCTAACTCGTTTTTGAAAGTTAGAAGCATCGCAGCGTTCAATGCTCCTGTAACTGTTGTTCTCTCTTGATTACAAAGTTTGCACAATTGCTTTGTCTGCTTTTCGTTTAGACAAAGATTAATGAGACGCACTTTCTGTTCTGATACGGGACAGTAAATATCATAAGAAAGTTGACGTGGCTTTTTAAGTAATTGATTTAAGATAAACTTCAATATAAACAGAAAGATACCGAACTGTAAAGCAGTTTTCGATCTAGGTAAAAGTTGCTCTACAGGAGGAGTCATGGGAAGTCTTTCAACTTTTAGTTGCTCACCCTCTGTAATTCTTGCACAGTAATCTAGAAATTCCCTACACAGTTGTATTAAACTTGCACCATCTGATATGGAATGGTGAATAGTAAAGATTAAATCGAATATATCACTACCGATAGCAGCAGGGATGTAGGCTGATTTAATCAGAGGGCCTTGTCGGGAATCAATTTTGTGATTAAGTTCCTCTTCAATCACCTCCAGCCACTGGTTCCCCCTATTCCTTTCGATGATCCGGAGAGGAATTTCTGAAGCTTCTTTTGCTTCAAAATACATACCATCCGTATTTTTAACTATGTGCATCTGCAGGTAAGGATGGTGCTGTTGGAGAAGGGAGAGCGATTGCTTGATAACGCGAATTTCTAATGAACCACGCACGCGCATTAAGCAAGCCACCAAACCAGCACCCTCCACTTCAGTTTGATATAACTCAAATTCTTCCTCGAATGGTGCTAACTTGCGACTATAATTTGCCATCTTTCGATTATCCAATTGTTATCTTAATATACAGTGTTTTTCATTTATATGAGGTACAAAGAGCCTGGTTTTTGGGAATTGGGAATTGGGAATCGGGAATCGGGAATCGGGAATAGGAGCTGTACCTCACTAGACTGAGAAATGCTGTTTTTTGGGGGGTGAACGAAATTTTTGGTGGGATTTCCTAGCTAAGTATCCAAAAATTATAAGTTCTCTCTTCTCCCTCAGCTCCCCCAGCTCCCCACCCTTTTTTTCGCTCACCCTTTTTTGGGGCATTGCCCTTCCAACGCTCATTACTTCAAAAAACACGCCTGTGCCTCCTGGAGGCATAGTCTTAGCTGTTGGGCTAAAACTTTAACATGGGGTTCAAGCATCATCGTGACATGATCCCCTGGAACAGAATGGAACTCTACCGGTTTCATTGAAAGTTTCTCCCAGCCGAAACTTGCATCCTGTTGGATCTCATTAAAAACATTAGTATTGGCAACCCAAGGATAAACCTCGCTGCTGCGGAAAAGGGCGATTCGATTTAAGTGAATTTCCTCTGGCAGATAATTAGCCATGGCATGAACACTAGCCTTTAAAACTTTCACAAAGCCACGCACTTGTTTTCTCGCAGCTTCAGAAGTTCCTACATGGAGGATTTTCTCTATTCTCTCTGTTACATAATCTAATTGCTCATCTGAGGTGAGAACAGTGAGATCATCGTAGGATATCTCTGGATTTTCTTTCAAAAAATATGCAAATAAATTAACAACCTCAACCATGTATCTGGTATCATCCCAATCAACAAATATTAACTGATTGAAGAGGGGCGCTGGGATATCTATCACGGCAAGTAAAGCAACATCATGTCCCTGATTTTGCAACTGTTGAGACATCTCAAATGCTACTTGACCTCCGAAAGAATGTCCTCCCAAAAAGTAAGGTCCGATGGGCTGAACACTCTGTAAGGCTTCGATGTAGTAAGCTGCTATTGCCGCTAAATTGGTTTGAGGTTCTGTTTCACCATCCATTCCCAGTGCTTGGAGTCCATAAAATGGTTGGTCTTGACCGAGGTGAAGTGCTAAAGAATGGAGGTAAAATGCTGTTCCTACACCTCCAGGTACAAAAAAGAAAGGAGGTTTTGAACCGCTTGACTGAATTCTCACTAAGGGAGAAGAAGACGAAAATTCTAAATTTTTATCTTCACCTAATCCAATTTTATAGCTTTGAGAAGGTTTTAGAGAAATTACTTCTTTGACTAGATAATCAGCAAGGGCTTCAACAGTTGGATAGTCAAATATCAGTGTTGAATGCAGGGAACATCCTAGACTTTCTTCGAGAAGATCGCTCAACTCAATCACCATTAGTGAGTCTAGTCCCATACTAGTTAAAGGTTGCTGCCAGTTTAACTGGGAGGGATCTACTTTGAGAAGATTTGAGATTAGATTCTGAAGATGAGATTGCAGCAAAGCTTGACGCTTTTCTGGTGGGGTAGCCAACAGGACTTTTCGCTCCAGAAATACTTGCTTTTCTATGACATCAAATTCTGTGTGGATGCTGCTTGCTACAACATCTAAGCTACTATCTAAAAATCTGCCTTTGCAACCATTGCGCTGAATTTTGCCACTAGAAGTCTTGGGGATAGTCCCTGTATTTAACAGCAATACAGCATAAATTTGTAATTGATGCTCTTGCGATACAGCCTGACGGATGCTGGAAACCACCTGCTCTACATCCAGCTTCTCTAGATAAGTTTCCTGAACTTCTTGAGCAATAACCAGTCGCTCCTCACTTTCCACCTCAACTGAAAATGCGGCACAACAACTAGGTTGTAGTGCTGGATGACTCTTTTCTACCGTCAGTTCAATATCTTGGGGATAATGGTTGCGACCTCGTATAATAATTAAGTCTTTGAGACGACCTGTAATAAATAGCTCACCATCGAGCAAAAATCCTAAGTCACCAGTACGTAGAAAGGGACCTTCTCCCGTATCTGCTAAGTAAGCTCGAAAAGTTTCCTCTGTTGCTTGCGATCGCTTCCAGTAACCTCGAGCTACACTCGGACTAGATACCCAAATTTCTCCTACTTGATCACGAAGACATTCAGTTAAGGATTTGGGGTCAACAATGATAATTTTTTCATCTAACCAGGCACAACCACAACCTACAATTTTCTGAGTAGTTTTGCTTGCCTCATTTGCTATTACAACTCGATTTTCTTCCAGTGCTGCCTTCTCAATATTCTGGATTATAGATGGCTGGGTTTTCTTTCCTCCTGAAATAAATGAAACTGACTCAGCCATACCGTAAGCTTGTTTCAATGCCTCTCGACGGAAGCCATAGGGAGCAAAGGTAGTTGCAAAGCGCTCCAGAGTCTCTTCCCGAATTGGTTCAGCACCGCTAACAGCCAATTCCCAGCTACTCAAATCAAGAGTTGACCGCTCTTCTGGGGTAGTCTTGAAGCAGGCAAGGTCATAGGCAAAATTAGGACCAAAGCTTAAAGTTGCTTTATATTCAGAAATTGCCTTTAACCAACGTAAAGGCTTCTGGATGAAGTCTAAGGGTGACATTAGGATCACGGGAAAATCTTCGTAAAGAGGCTGTAGCACCCCAGCCATTAATCCTGAATTATGACCTAAGGGCATCCAGCTAATTGTTAGATTATTGTTGGATGACAAGTCACCAGCCTTACCCATCATCGCTAAATTATGCAGGAGATTGCCATGAGTGACCATGACTCCCTTCGGCTTACCAGTAGAACCGGAAGTGTACTCAAGACAGGCTAAGGTATCTGATGTACTTGGATGAGGATTAAAGTCTTTACTACTAACAATTTCATCCGTAGCCAGCAAAGCAATAGAAGCCAATTCTGAATTATCGGCAAAGCGATTCTGTAAGTAGGCTAATAGGGATTTAGTGGTAAACGCCACCGTTGCCTGAGCATCTGTCGCGATCGCTTCTAATCCTGAGAGGGACTGATTTGGGCGGGGTGGATAGGCAGGAATAGCGATCGCTCCAGCAGATAAACACCCGAAGAAACCAGCCATGAATTCTAAACCAGGGGGATAGAGAAATAAGACTCTTTCGCCACTAGCATTTAGGGATTGGAGATGGGCAGCGATCGCTTTTGCTTGTTGCTCAACTTGTTGATAGGTTAGGCTCCCTGCTTCTGTTTCCCCATCCTGAAGAAAAGTATAAGTTTTTTGGTGAGGATTATTTTGCGATCGGTAGCGTAGCAGATCTACTAAAGTAGAAAATTTCATCGAAAATCGGGTTTAGTAAGGAGATGGGCTGGTTAGGTGAGCTTGTAAGCCCCTCAACTAGTTGGGCAGCTTACAAACCCCTGCTTTAGGATACCGCAGGCGAATAGGGGGTACTATAATGAATGTTATAAAAAAGATGGTAAATTATGATGAAAAAATCGATCACTATTAATCCAATTTATGAAGAAATTGTCAATTTTATTGCTGCTGGAACGACATCTCAAGGTTTAATTGAATTTCAAGTATCAGAAACAGTTAAAGAAAGAGTGGCTGATTTGATATTTCGTGAAAAAAATGGTTTAATTTCTTTGGATGAAAAATCAGAACTAGATCATTATCTAATGATAGAACATTTGTTGAGATTAGCAAAAGCTCGTGCTTATGATTTTATTGAAAAGGATGCTTGAAATAAAATTATGGAGCGTCCTTATTTGAACAAAGAACTTCGTCGTTTAGTAGCTAAAAGAGCTGATTATTTATGTGAATATTGTCTCATTTCTGAACAAGATACCATTCTAGGATGTGCCATTGATCATATTATTAGTATTAAACATGGTGGCTCATCTAGTGCGGATAATTTAGCCTATTGTTGTGTATATTGTAATCGTTTTAAAGGAAGTGATATCGGTTCAATTATTTTAGATAAAAAAGAGTTTTTTCGTTTTTATCATCCTCGTTGGGATAATTGGGGAGAACATTTTAAACTGAATAATTCTACAATTGAACCTCTGACAAATATAGGACAAGTGACTACTGCAATTTTAGGCTTTAATGATCAAACTCGTTTATTAGAGCGTCAATTACTTATTAATAAAAAGAAATATCCTTCTCCTTCAGCAATTAGAAGAATGAGTACTTAATTATCAATATATCGACTCAATTAGTTATTGCTTGATATCCTTGTTTTCTGAGTTCAGCTAATTTCATTGTCATTTTCTTGTAAAGTTACCATCAACCAAATCACGAGATTTTCGATCGCACTTGTAATGAAACAGAAGATACTACTTACGAGTTATTCTTGGGCTTCAATCTTGTCAATTACTTTATTCAAATTCTTTTCAATGAATAATTTAAAACGATATTGGCTCAGCTTACCTTTTCTACTATTAGCTTCGTTTTGCAGCAAGCTACGAACTTCTTTAAGCCACTCCAATTCTTCAATCAGTTTTTCCTGATAATAATCATATCGTTCAGCTATTATATAAATAATACTACTTTGATCTTTGGGGTTCATCGATAAAAATTTCGCTACAAAATTACTTGGTTCTATGTACTTTAGTATGGGTGTTTTGTAGTATTTATCTTGCGAAAAATTCCTATTTTGCAAATTAGTTGAACAAATCATTTCATAAAATTTCCACACATTATTCTGCATAGTATCTAGTAAATTTTGAGCAGCAGTCTGCATCATATCAACTTTTACTGATTCTATAACTTCATCGATATAAAAACAAAGTTCTTGAAATTCTTCAATGTCCTTACCTACAAATCCGAGTTTAGAATCGCTGTTCCATGTAATTGGAGAAATAGATTTATGTGCAATAAAGTGATTTTTTTTTAAACTAATACGTTCATTGTCTTTTAAATAATCAATATAAAGCTTGGAATCATTTAATATTTCTTCTTTTGTTTTATTATACAGTTCAATTGCACAAAACTTTAATAAAAGCCCAGTGACGTGCTTAATTTCCTCAAGTTCTTTAAATTTTCTGTCAGCATAATCTGATTCAACTTTCTTAAGTAAGGTATCAAATTCATCATCAGTAAGATCATGAAAGTGCCACAGCTTAACCCAATTTGGTGTATTTTCATCTTGAAAATATTTATTAGTTGATAAAGAATTTTCTAATTCTTGTGTATCTATAATGCCTTTATCAAAAAATATTTCCCACCATACTAGATTTGGGAACGGATCATGTAGATTAAGAGTGGGATATTTTTTCAATATTGTCTGAATGGGTGTTCGCTCCTCATTATTTTCCTCTGTGACTGAATCTGATGCTTGAGGTGACATTATCTCCTTCGTCAATAAAGATGCAAATTGTTCTTCTAATTGGATAATATCTTTAGGAATAATTTTTCCACGTTTAATTTCAATAGAAAAAGCTATGAGTAGTTTGAGAATATTTTGAAGAGTTTCTTGCTTATTTTTAGCTTTCTCTGGTAATTCATTAAAAATCCTCTCAAAATCCAAAAATATTTGCTTTAAAATTCTTAAATTTTCACATTCTGCTTTACTATATAAATTTTGTATTAATTCAGTATTCTTACTCAAGAACTTACGGACATTTGAATTATTGACTAGTTTAATAAAACTCTCTAATGCACCTTCAAAATCCAGAGATATGCAAAAAGTTTTGCCGATTAATTTCTCTTTAATATCTGTATAGTTTGCATTGTTGATTAATTCATCTTCATTGGCAACGATAAGTACCTTGAGATCTTGATGTTCTACAAAGTAGTTGATGTAACCTAACATATTACTTAAATCTATGTTGCAGCGTTCTAAGTCATCAAATATCAAAATACTTTTGTCAGTGTTCTTAAGATACTCAGGAAGGTTAATTTCTGGAATTTGAACATTTAATGTACCATCATCTTTCCCGTCTCCATCTAAATCAATTTTGAGTGTACCTTTGAGAAATACTTTAAAAATTTTATTTGTTATTTCCATTCCCTTTGATGACAGCACAGGATGTAATTGCTGAAAGAAGGCATACTCGATTTCAGCAAAGCTAGTCATCCCGTAAAGACTGATATACAAGCATTTTTGCTTATTTTTCTTTAGATTTTCACAATATTTTTTGATAAACCATGTTTTACCAGCTCCCCATTGCCCTTTTAGTAAAACAGCAAATCCAGGTGCGTGAGCTAACCCGCAGTAATAATTCAAGTAATCTGTGATATGGCTATTGATTGGTTGATTGTCTAGAGTCATGGTTCCTGTTCTTCAAATAAAAATGGTAAATCGCGGCGACCACTAACTACACGCAGAATCTCAATACCATCGTCCAAAATTCTGTAGAAGATAATATATCCATCCAAAGGCAAACCTCGCAGATTGGGGCGTATTTCTGCATAACTTTTGCCTAAATTGGGGAAGTTGACCAATTGTTGACAGCGACGTGCAAAATTTTGAAAAAAGCGCTCACCTGCTTCGATATTATTGGTGGTGAAGTAATCAGCAATTTCGTTGAGATCTTGGCTAGCGAGAACGTTGATGAGATAGCGTTTCATGTTTGAGTCTCGCGTGCTTGCCGGAAACGCTCCAAAATCCCTGTGATAAAGGTATCGCCATCAATAGGTGCAGTATGTTCGGAGGCAGCAACAGCAGCATCTATTTTGGTACGTACAGAGCTGAGCCATTCACTATCAGTATGTTCGCCAAGGGTATGCTCTGCACAATCATATTCATCCAATAACCGCAAGGCAATTTCCAGCACTTCTTCCGCCGATCGGTATTTGCCTGTTAGCAATTTGGCTTGGATGAATTGTTCTTGAGTTTTTGTCAGAGTGATACTCATCGTAGTCAGCAAGCAGGTTTGCACTAATTCTAGCAACTTCCTTTACCGAAAGCGGCGGAAAGCCCATTCATCCCGTGGGATGGGAGGGATAACCGCCTGCAGCTTAGTCATTAGTCAAGTGTTATTAGTACAAAGGGCTTTCTGCTGCGACCATAGTAACTGCCGGAGTAGCCTTCAGCTCAAAAATCTTCTCAATAGCCTCTTCAACCACTTTATCTGGTGTGGATGCTCCTGAAGTAATTCCTACGACAATTGAGCCAGAGGGTAACCAGTTTTCTTTGACTGCCAAATCTTCGTTGAGTGGCTTATGCTCCAACCGATTACCCGAACCAATCCGTTGAGCACTATCAATGTGATAGGAAGGAATTCCCCGTTCAATGGCAATTTCTTGGAGGTGGGTGGTGTTGGAAGAATTGAAGCCACCGATTACTAACATCAAATCTAACTTTTCCTCTACCAGCTCAAACATGGCATCTTGTCGCTCTTGGGTAGCATCGCAGATGGTATTGAAGCTTTGGAAATGTTCATTTAGTCGAGCAGGGCCATACTTTTTCATCATTGTGCGCTCAAACAGCTTACCAATTTGCTCAGTTTCGCTCTTGAGCATAGTAGTTTGATTAGCAATCCCAATCCGCTCTAAATCCTGCTCGGGATCAAAGCCAGCTGAACAAGCACGGCTAAATTTTTCCAAGAACTCATCTTTATCACCCCCATTGAGAATATAGTTGGCAACGTACTGCGCCTCTTGCAGATTCAGTACCACCAGGTATTTGTTGGCAAAGGAGCTAGTGGCAACTGTTTCTTCATGCTTGTATTTACCGTGAATAATTGAGGTACAGTCCTTTTTCTTATGCTTCTCTACCGTATTCCAGACTTTGGATACCCAAGGACAAGTAGTATCCACAATCTTACAGTTTTTCTCAGTAAGCAGTTGCATTTCCTGAACACTAGCACCAAAGGCAGGTAAAATTACGACATCACCAGTATCAACAACGGAAAAGTCTTTTTTCCCTTGCTCTACTGAGATAAACCCTACTTCCATCTCCCGCAAACGTTGGTTAACAGAGGGGTTGTGAATAATTTCATTAGTAATCCAGATGCGCTCAGTGGGGAAATGCTGACGGGTTTCATAAGCCATAGCCACAGCTCGTTCCACACCCCAGCAAAAACCAAATGATTCGGCTAGTCGGATAGTAACTTCTCCTCGCTGCAGTCGATAGTTGTTGTCCCGAATTTCTTGAATCAGGTTGCTGTTGTATTCCGATTGCAGTTGAGTAGCAACTTCTGCTTGATGACCAAATCCCTTACGATGATAGTTTTCTGAACTGTGGAGCGAGCGTTTAAAAGCTTTTGTATCCATGCAGCTTTTCCTATGAAATGACTATATGCAATTTTCATCCTTTCAATCATAAAACTTTGTCGCAGAGAATTGGGAGCCGATATCGATTTGTCTGGCAAAACGGTGGAGTAGCTGTGGCAGTAGAGTGTGGTTAATATTGATAAAGCGACAAGAAAACCGAAACAACATCAAAATATTTCTACAAACTATGACCATAGCTTTTTGTCAACCATTAAGTAGGAAACTAGTTGTACTAATCCCTGCTTTGATTGGATTAACTGCTTTAACTGGTGCTCCAGTCCAAGGACAGATTGAGACTGAGCAAGTTCTAAATAATCCCACAGAAGTTGCTCCTTTAGACAATACTCCCATAGCCCAAGTGAGCAATGTTGGCACTTTGACAGATGTCGCCTCCAATAATGAAGATTTGAGCACCTTAACTAACGCAGTCAAATCTGCCGGACTCTCAGATACTTTATCTAATGATGGGCCGTATACCGTCTTTGCTCCAACGAATGATGCTTTTAATGCCTTACCGCAGCAGACGCGAGATGGACTGCTCAAACCCGAAAATCGAGATTTATTGGCCGATACCCTCAAAAATCATGTAGTTCCAGGAAATGTAACTTCTAACCAACTTCAGAATGGTCCGGTACGGACTCTTAATGAGGATGTATCCGTGCGCTCAGGACCTAATGGAGTAGTTGTTAATGATGCCAGAGTGCTTCAACCTGATATTCCAGCTAGCAATGGTGTTATTCATACCATCAACCGGGTTTTAGTGCCGGAAAACGTTCGGGCTAGTCTTGCAGATAGACAGCAAATCCGAGGACTCTGGTAATTTGATCGAGTACAAATAATTCCAAATCCTCCGGGTGCATGTCAGGTTTGCAGATCAATCCTTCAAAGTCCCTCTCTCAGATTTGGGAGAGGGATTTAGGGTGAGAGGGGTGAGGTGAAAAAAGGTGTGGGAGAGCTTTTTTGAGTAATGAGTAATGAGTAATGAGTAATGAGGGTCGAAACTTTTGTCAAATCCTCTTTCCTTCTACCTCCTACCTCCTCCGGAGCCTCGGAGCCTCCTGCCTCATGTTTCTTGAGAGCCACTGTAAATTTCACCTCACCCGGGTGAGGGGCGCACATCGGTAACATACTCCCAATCCTCTTTTATTTAATTTCTGAATTCTAAATTCTAAATTCTAAATTCTAAATTCTAATTTTTTGCTATTCCCTAATAAAGCTCCATGACTTTAGTAATCGGGAGGCGCGATTGGACTCCTAGGCTCATAGAAGAACGATGTCCCTGGTTAAGATGATCAGCAGCAGCACAGCCAATCATTGCTGCATTGTCAGTACATAACTTAAGGGGAGGGAAAATAATTCGTAAGTTGTGATTGGCTCCAGCAGTTTGCAGATGCTTTCTCAATCCACTATTAGCAGCAACGCCACCCCCAACAGCAATGGTGTTCAAACCGTAATCTAGAGCACAAGTAACTGCACGTTTAGTAAGCGATCGCGTTACAGTTTCTTGGAAGCTAGCGGCAATATCCTTTACGGGTAACTCAGAGGTTTCTTGCTTTAGCTTTTGCACTAACCGGAGTACTGCTGTTTTCAAGCCACTAAAACTTGAATCATAGGGGTGATATCCTCCACTGGGAAGAGATATTTTACCTTCTGGTAAAGGAAAAGCTTTAGGATTGCCTTCTCGTGCTAAACGATCAATAGCTGGTCCCCCAGGGTAACCTAAATGCAACAACCGCGCTACCTTATCAAAGGCTTCACCAGCAGCATCATCACGGGTTGTACCCAGAATCTCATAATCACCACAGTTTTTGACATAAATCAAGCTGGTGTGACCCCCAGAAACCAACAAGCACAAAAAAGGCGGCTCCAGCTCTGGTTCACTGAGATATGTAGCGTAAATGTGACCTTCCAGGTGATGGATTCCCAGAAAAGGTTTTTGATGAACCATTGCCAAAGTTTTAGCTGCAGTTAAACCTACCATTAGCGAACCGACTAAGCCAGGAGCACAAGTTGCCGCTACCCCATCAATTGCCTCCCAATCCAGTTGAGCTTCAACCAGAGCTTGAGCGATCGCTTGATTGATTGTCTCCACATGAGTGCGGGAAGCTACCTCCGGTACAACACCCCCATACCTTTGGTGAACAGGAATTTGAGAAGCAACAACATTACTACAACAGTGGCGATTCTTCACAACCGCTACTGCTGTTTCATCACAACTAGTTTCTATTGCTAATACGCAAGCCATAGGACGTGTAAGTGTGATCTACTCAATCTCCAGCTTTTCTTCCCCATTCTAAATTCTAAATTCTAAATTCCCACGAGCTATGTTAAGTTTTCTGCCAATTCCGAAGATGAGTGCATAGCTGGGGTTATAAACAAGGTCAGTTGTTAAATAGCCTTAATTGAACAATGGATTTAGGTATCGTAGCACCGATCGCTTATGGCATCCTTGCCTTAGTTGGGGGGATTATCGGTTATCTGCAAGCCAAGAGCAAGATCTCACTTATCTCTGGTATAACTAGTGGTCTTTTGCTGATTATTGCTGGTATTCTACAACTCCAAGGACAAGCATGGGGACTAACATTGGCCGCAGTAGTAGCAGCATTACTGATTGTTGTCTTTGTGATCCGGCTAGCTAAAACTCGCAAGTTTATGCCTGCAGGTTTGATGATCATTGGGGGCGTGCTTGCTCTAGGAGCGATGTTTTATCCTTTGGTGGCCTTATAGAACAGCTAATAAAGCTACTTTTATTTAATTAAACTTTACTAGGTTAACCTGTCAGAGTAAGATTGCTTTGGTGTACGAGGTGTACAAATAGCTTCATTGTTTTGTACACAAAACTTTTTGTTCTGTAACAAAAGGAAACAAACCTTATGAGAAGATTGTTGGCATTAGTTTTTGCCGTTGTTTTGTGGTTTAGTTGTGCAACTGCTGCCTCTGCTGATGGTGTAGCTGGACTTACACCTTGCAAGGATTCCCCTGCTTTTCAGCAAAGAGCAAAAGCCGCTGTTAATACCACTGGTGATCCTGCTTCAGGTCAAAAGCGATTTGAGCGTTATTCCGAGGCTCTTTGTGGTGAGGAAGGCTTACCTCACTTAATTGTAGATGGTCGTTTTAGTCATGCTGGTGACTTCATCATTCCTAGCATTCTGTTCCTGTATATTACAGGTTGGATTGGTTGGGTTGGTCGCAGCTATCTACAAACAATTAAAGAGGGCAAGAACCCAGAAGAAAAAGAAATCGTCATTGATGTACCTCTAGCAATTAGTAAAATGCTCTTTGGCTTTTCCTGGCCATTAGCTGCTTTTGGAGAATATACCTCCGGTAAGATGTTTGCTAAGGACGACGAAATTCCTGTTTCACCACGTTAGTTTTGAGGAGAATTTTCCATGGGAGATTTACTGAAATATCTTTCCACCGCGCCAGTGTTAATGTTTCTTTTGTTAACTGTTACCGCTGGAATTTTGATTGAATTTAACCGCTTTTACCCTGATCTTCTTTTCCATCCTCTATAAGTCAGGTTCACCCAAAAGCTTGAAGATTAATTTTTGACTACAAATTCGCGATTCGATCAACTATTCCAACCTAATTAGAAATTGAGATGGGTAGTGGGAAATAAATTGCCTCTAGTTGAATTGTGAATTTGTGGTTCAATAAAACCCCGTTCCCATTGTCAGAGTGAGAACGGGGTTAATTTTCATGAATAATAAGGGCTTGCCTCATCGAATCCATTGATTTGGGTTTTAAAGTAATGAGCGCCTGACGGCAAATTAAAAATTAAGAATTAAGAATTCATTCATTGATTGAATCGCCGAAAATTACTGCCGATTCAGCCACTGTCTCAAATCCTCCTCATTCTTCAAATCAAACAGCATCTCACCCAATGCTTCCAAAGAGGTTAGGGAAAGTTGAGCTATCTGTAGCTGGAGTGGGTCAGGAATAACACCTAGCTTGCGAGATAATAGCATTAATAGAAGCGATCGCTGTCGTTCAATACTTTGCAATCGTTCTTCTTGGCGACCTTGTTCGATTCCCTTTGCTATACCTTCTTCCATACCCTCCTGTCTTGAAGTGTCCACCACATTCTGCAAATCTCTGTAGTATTTCAAACTATTTTCATAAGCCTCTTGCTCAACGGCAGAAAAGTTGGCGATTTCCGACACTTCAAATAAGCGCTCAAATATTACCTCTTGTAAGGCTTCAGGGGGCGCTTCCAACTCCGATAAATTCTTCAATAAAAACAGCCACTTCTCAAAATGACTTGACAACTGGTCAACGGTTTTGGTGAACTTAGGTAGTTCCACATAGATAAATTTCAATTTTTTGTAGAATACTTCGCACCTTTGATTTTTTAGTTCCACCGTATGCAACAGGGTTAGATCATCTTTATGGTCATCAAAGATAAAATCTAAGATACCAATCGTATATACAGAAGATAATTTATAATCCCACTTCCCTTTGATTGCCTGTTCCTGAATGGGAAAAGTCGCATAATAAACGCTGCGATCCTTAAAGTAGTTTTGCTTAGCCTTTTGAATCTCAACGATAAACTTTTCTCCAGTTTGGCTCTCACAATAAATATCGAAGATTGCTTTGCGATCTAGGGGAGTATTGCCGAGATTTTCATTGTTTCTGTAGCTCACATCTTGCACCGCATGTTGTGGAGGTAAAATCACATTCAAAAAATCGATCAATATTTCCTTATTCGGTTCGGTACCAAACAGCCGTTTGAATCCGAAGTCGGTGAGTAAGTTAATATATCGGTCTTGATTGGGATAGCGGTTTTTTACAGACATCGGTACTCAAATTTTGAAGAAATTTACTAACATCTCAGCATCAATTGAAGACTGGGCTATTTTGTCATAGTCTAAACTCCAGGATTGAATTTGCTTGCACTTATTCGGCAAGCATTATGCTTGAAATTCCTGTTTGGTATAGCTTCCACACTCATCAGCAAGCCCTACCTAGGGCTTGCTGAATAAGTAACAAGTAACAAGTAAAAAGTAACAAGTAAGAAGGAATGAAGCATTTATCCTCGTGGGTGAGCACTTCCATTCTCCAAGGTTACTCAGGGATTTCCCATGAAAGTGCAAGGAAATTGAACCCATCGATACAATTTCCTTGCACTTTTTCAGGGTAAAAATGCTTGAAATTCTTGTCTGGCATGGCTTCCACACTTATGCAGCAAGCCATACCTAGAGATAGGCAGTACAACAGTGAAGGTTGTGCCTTGTCCGATTGTGAAATCACAGGGAATTGTAGCATCGTGTTTCTCAGTAATAATTTGATGTGCGATCGCTATTCCTAAACCTGTTCCCTTACCCACTTCTTTCGTCGTGAACCCTACGGATAAATTCTAGTTCAATTGCCTCAATTTTTGCTTCAATGGTTTTATTGGGTTGAGGATATTCCGACTGATAGAGGTCGATTAAACTCAGTAAGTCTTGCACATAGTCTTGGGTGGGTTGAATATTGCCCTGCAAAAAGCCTGCTGGATTATTAATCTCATGGGTGACTCCAGTCACTAAGTTACCCAAGGTTGACATCTTTTCACTTTGAACCAACCGTAGTTGTGCCTGTTGTAAATCTTCTATAGCTTCCTGAGCTTGGTGATAGAGTTGGGCATTTTGCAGAGAAACAGCGGCTTGGGCACAGAGAAATTGAATAATGGTGAGACGATGAGGTGTAAACACCCTTTTAGTTGTGGGATGTTCCAGGTAGATGATGGCAACTAATTCCCCTTGGTTGAGCAGTGGCAGACACAGTACACTTTGGGGTTGATATTTGAGTAAATAGCCTTCGAGAATACCAGAAATCTCAGTTTTACCTTCGTCGATTAGTATAGGTTCTTGGGTATTTTTGACATATTGAATCACGCGAATAGGAACAGAGCTTTCTGCTGTTAAAGGTTGCGATCGCCTATTGCTTTCAACAATACCATCCTCTGTTAGTTCTGCTATCGCCCGCAGTCGCCATTGTTCAGCTTGGGGAATTAGTAATACTGTCTTCTGTGCCCCAGCATTCATCATAATGATCTGTACAATATCATCTAGTAGCTGCTCTAGTTCAATGGTGCTAGAAAGGGTTTGAGCTGCTTGCAAAACAGAGGCAAAATCCAAGGCTTCAGAAATTGTACTACTAGTATTTTTAGTTTGGGTTTTTCTGGCAAGACTCAGTGTTTCTGTGAGGCTAGTTAGACTATCGAAAGGATTATATTGAAGCGGCTGTTTTTGCAGAATAGAGGAGAGAAGTTGAGGATATTTTGCTTCAAGTTGGTCAGTTTTGGCTTTGGCTCCCCAACAAGCATAGCAATAATAAGCCTCTTGCATATAAGTGGTTGCTATTTTCTCCTTACCCCAGTCAAGATAGAATTTGGCGGCGAGTTCGTTAGCGAGAGCTTCTTCTTGAAGATATTCATTTTCTTTGGCTCCAGCAATAGCGCGATCGTATAATTCTATAGCGGCAGAAGATTCACCTACGATTCTCTGCTTTTCTGCAGCGATGAGATGACTTTTGTGAAGAAAATTCATCGGTGCATGCTGCGCCCAACCATCTAGCTTTCCCAGATGTTGATTAACTTCTAACAATAATGTATCTTTTTCAACCTCAGATTTTACAGGATAACAAGCAATCAAAGTTAAAGCCTGATAAAAATGAAAAATTGGCACTGAGAAGCGCCCGACCATGCCTTCCAAGTATTGCTTTAACGTGATACCATGCTCTAAGGCAGATTCCCATTCATCAAACAAATAGTGAAGAATAAGTTTATTGAGATGAAAGAAACCTAAAGCAGTCGCTTCATTGGCTTGTTCATGCAAAGAAACCATCACTCTTTCGTCATATACTTCCCCTAAAAGGCAAGTGGGATTTTCTGTTTCTCCTGTCAGATTGATTGCAGCTTGCCGAAAAAGCTCATTCACTTGTAGGGTCTGATTTTGCTTGAGCTTTTTGAGCACATAACTATAATTTTCCATTTCCTGAGCAAGCTGTTGTAATTCCACTCCCAAAAAGTAGCTATGGCAACCATAGTTAAATGCCGATAAACTCGCAAAGTTTAATTCCCCAACCTCTAAGCCAACTTGATAGGATTTAAGTAAATCGCTTAAGGTATCCTTTAAATGAAAGCGCCAATGAACAACAAAAATGTTGACTGTTTGCCATGTTTTTACAGCGATAATTTTATTATCAAATTTAGCTAATAATGCTAGAGCAAGTTGACCAAATTGATAACCAGCCTCAATATCCCCCACAAAACCACATAACATCAGAGCATAACCAGAATAAGCAAAGGGAGAATTGACTGCATTGCCGTATTCAATTGAGAGGCTAACTGCTTTGGAAATCAGTAGAGGAGTTAGTGCTGGCAAGGCAAAATAGCTTGCTGTCCCCAAACTCATCAGGATATTAATTGCTGCTATCTGCATGGGATTATTCATTAGAGGCAAGGCAACTAACTCTTCAATTGGAGTTTCCCCCAAGCCTGCACCTACAGCTTCCATTCCTTGCACAATATCAGCTTGGCTGGGTTCTCTAGGTAGCTCAATACCGAACTTTTGTAAAAACGGCAAAGTCATCTCGATCGCTTCCAAAGCTCTATTTTGAGCTTCATAGGCAAGAATTTTGATTTCATAAACTTTCAAAGCTTCCAGGGGAGTGCTTACTCGTGCTAATATCTCATAAGCTAGCTGTTCCATTTGCTCAAAATTTCCACTGAGATAAGCTACTTCTGCTGCCTCCAAGTGTAAATCCAGTGTGAAATCATAATGCTGCTGCCAGCAATCTGAATCTTGTAACTCAAGACCTATAGCCAGATATTCTTTAGCTGTTGTATATGCAGTAGAGTTCTTAGCTTTATGTCCAGCCATCCAATTCAGTTTTGCCAGATGATCGCGTTCAGATTGTAGAACCATCAACTCGCGACCAATATTTAATTGATTAACAATATCAAAAATTCTTGACTCTATTTTTGATGAGTGTATATTATTGAGCAAAAGTTGGCCAATTTTTAAGTGAAAAGCTTGTTTTTGTGCTTCAGGAATGAGAGAGTAAGCTGCTTGTTGGACGCGATCGTGTAAGAAACGATAGCTTGCCAATACTGCATCAGTCTGCTGAGCATTGATTCCTGAGTCCTGGAAAAACTTGTAGCTTTCACTGACAGGCAACACTAAACCCTCTTGAAGTGCATTCCAGATATCAACAGCAACTTCTTGCTCAGACTTCTCAGAAATAATTGCCAATGTTGGCAACTCGAACTGATTGCCAATACAAGCTGCCAGTTGCAAAACATTCTGGGTTGCCCCTGGCAACTTCTGCAAGCGCCCTGCCATGAACTCAACTACATCATCAGTAAGTGCTGCATCATGGACTTTTACCAAATCGCATTCCCAACAGCCCAAGCCTAGGTTAAAGGTAATTAGCTCATCTTCATGTAACCCTTTCAAGAATTGAGTGGTAAAAAATGGGTTGCCTTGGGTTTTTTGATACACTAGTTCAGTCAGAGGTTGAGCCACTTCTTCTTTACAACTCAAGGTCTCGGCAACTAACTGATTAACCTGCTCAAAAACTAATGGCTCTAGGGTGATTGTGGCAATCAAAGCTTCCTCTTTCTCCAATTCAGCCAAGCTCAAGATCAATGGATGAGCAGGAAACACTTCATTATCTCGATAGGCTCCTAGCAATAATAAGTAATCTGAATCCCTATCACCCATCAACACCTTCAACAGGTTGAGTGATGCTGAGTCTGCCCATTGCAAATCATCTAAAAATATGGTTAGGGGATGTTCATTCGTTCTGAATACGGCAATGAACTTTTGGAATAGCAAATTAAAGCGATTTTGGGCAGCGCTGCCAGAGAGTTCTGGAGTAGGGGATTGTTTGCCGACAATGTCTTCAAGTTCAGGAACTACATTGATGATGACTTGCGCATTGTCTCCCAAAGCATTAAGGATTTTCGTTTTCCAATTGGCTAAGTCTGCATCCGATTCACTGAGCAATTGCCCCATCAAATCTCGGAAGGCTTGTACGAATGCACTGAAGGGAATGTTGCGATTAAATTGGTCAAATTTCCCTTTGATGAAGTAGCCTCGCTGCTTAACGATAGGCTTATGAACTTCATTGACAACAGCAGTTTTCCCAATTCCAGAGAAACCTGCAACTAGCATCATTTCTGTATTACCGCCAGCCACTCGCTCAAAGGTATCGAGTAGAGTTTGTACTTCTGTTTCCCTGCCATAGAGTTTTTCAGGGATGAGAAAGCGATCGCAAATATCCCGCTCCCCAAGCTCAAAGGGTGCAATTTCTCCTGTGGCTTCCCACTGTTGCCAACATCGCTCTAAATCATGTTTCAAACCCAAGGCACTTTGATACCGTTCCTCAGCATTCTTCGCCATCAATTTGAGAATAATCTCAGAGATTGCTTTTGGATAGGGGTTGCCCTGAGCATCTAAGAGATCATCAAGGGCTAAAGGAGCTTTGGCAATGTGAGAGTGGAGTAATTCCATCGGATCACTGCTATGAAAAGGCAGAACTCCTGTCAGAAGTTCGTAGAGGGTGACACCAAGGGAGTAAAAATCTGTCCGATAGTCAATACCTCGGTTCATACGCCCTGTTTGTTCTGGAGAGATATAGGCTAGGGTTCCTTCCAAAACGTTAGGGTTGGTTAGTTGTTGCTGTTCTTTGGGCAGTAAACTCGAGATGCTGAAGTCGATGAGCTGGACTTGACAGGTTTCCGGGTGAATGAGGATGTTGGTGGGTTTAATGTCTTTGTGGATAATACGCTGTTGACCCAGATAATGCAAAGCTTCGGTCAATTGAATGGCAATGGAGAGGAATTGACTCAGATTACCTGGGGACTGTTGCCAATACTCCAGCAGGGAAAGGGCACCTTTATCCGGCATCACCAGAGCATAGCTATTACCATAACGTTCCAGGGTGAGGGGTTGAACAATGGCTGGATGTTCCAGATTACGGGTGATGATGTATTGGTTGCGGAACCGGATTAACTCATGGAAGTTAGGATGAGGGTTACGGAGAACTTTGATGATGACGGATTGCTCAGTGGTAGTTTGGATAGCCCGATAGACAAGGGTGCGGGTTCCGGTATAGATAGGGAGAGCTTCTTGATAACCAGCTAAGTTGAACATCATCATTACCAGGCATACGAGCAAGTAGCAGACTGCTTATTTGAGGACTTATGCAGCTACAGCACATATAGATTCAAAGGTGCATTATGCTACGCTAACATACCCTACTGTCCTGGCACGACTAAAACTGTAGGTTGGGTTGAACGATAGTGAAACCCAACAATGCGTTACTGGAGTTGGGTTTCGTTCCTGATGCTGTTGGCGAAATTAATATTGGGAAATATTGGCGAAGAAACAAAGATTATTCAAGCCCCCCAGCCCCCAATTCTGGGGGAGCCCGGACTCAAAGTCAGCATCCGTTCCTCAATCCAACCTACTGCCCTTAACCGATAGGGAAGTGTGGGAGTATGTCACAAACAGATAGGGAAGTGTGGGGAGATAGGAAGATATTAGACTTTGGACAAAATTGGTGATTCTGTTTTATGCTTATCTTTCCGCTAGCAAAGATGGGGGATGCCAACCATTAATTGTCCATCGAAACCGTGCTTCTACAACGAGGGGATTATTCATTTTGAGCGTAATGACTGTTACTCGTCCCACAGGGGTTAATCCTTGAATTTTTGTGAAATCCACATTCCATGAGAAATGTTCATCCCAATTCTGAGTACGGGGATTAAATAAGTGAAAAGTTTGACTGGTTAAAGGGTCGAGGGCAAAAGTTGTATTCGATTTAAATTGGTTGCAGGTATAGCAGGCGAGGCAAACATTTGAAAATGTGCTCTTTCCCCCTTTAGATTGTGGGAAAATGTGATCGTAAGTTAAAGGAATACCACTATTTGCTTCACTAGTTTGGCAATAGCAACAATAACGGCGATCTTGGCGATCAATCTCATTCTTCAAAGATATTGGAATATAGGCCATGAGGTTACACAATACTTTGAGTAACTGGGTAACCGCGCCATTTCAGGAGAGCTGCTGCATGAGCTTTGCGTAGCATAAAACGATCTGCTGAAATCTTAAGCTGCTCAAGTTCAATCTGTTCTGCATCTGTTAAAGAACGCTCTTGATTTTGAGCTAACAACCAGTAGTGACGCTCCATTTCTTCCGGTGTTTTTTGGCTCTGAGCGATGGGCCACAAAGCTTGGTCTTCCAACCTATCTAAGGCAGCTAGATCTGCTTGAAATTCTTCAGGTACATCAGACCAATTGGGGGGACTACCAATTTGTAAAGCGTGGAGCATGACAGCTTCAAGAGAGCGTTCAGTTGCTTGGGCAGTGTTGACCAAGCGCTGATAGAGGAAGTCAGGAATTTGCAGAGTAATGGTTGTTGAAATAGAATTCATGACGGCATCTCCTGAAAGCGCAGTCCGTTAAGAGTCTATTGTAGCTCAGGGGGTAGGGTGTGGGGTATAGGGAAAAAAGACCGAGCTTCCTGACAGGAAACAATTGGCGGTTTTAATTTAGCGACATATTGGAAACGCAAATAGGGAAACATGAAATAGAAGACTGAAGACAGAATATCCAATTTTGTCCAAAGTAAAATCTCAATCATACCCCTTGTTTTTTGGTAATGATTTGATGTGCGATCGCGACCTATACTGATAAGTTACCCACTTTTGCCCACCAAATTCAATTACAGATTGGCTCAATGCTTGGCAATCCACTGTTGTTACGAATGTCCTCTAACTTTTCAAGGATCTTACGCAGCTGATTAGCGGCACTATTGTAATCTTCCTCCGGTGGCAGCATGAATAACAGTCCTTTGACAATTGGTGCATCCAATTGAAAGGGTAATGAGGAGCATTCACTAACTTCGGGATGAGTGACTACCACAACTGGATAGACTTCAGTTTTTCCATCTCTAGTCCAGGGAATAGTAGCACCAGAAATATATTTTGGGTCTAATAGATCACAGTTATAGTAATCCTGAATTCTGCGGGATACTTCCATGCAGCGCGTCATTGCATCGTATGGTTTCCCCCAACGGTTTGTAAATCGCTCGAAGTCGCGAGAAACCCATAGGATAATGGGAAATTCACCTCTTGGGGTACGTGCGATAGTTTTATAGTCATCAATGCCAAGTTCATCGAGGATGAGGTCTTTTTCGCACTCGAAGGTTGTACTTTGGGCATAGCTAGGTTGAGTGAAGATAATATTAGTAAGCAAAGTAAGTGCTACTATTGTCAAAATTCTTGGTAGGAATCGTAGGTTCATGGTTGTGTAGCCTTATTGTACTCAGAATATTTCTAGCTCTGGTGGTGTTTCTGGCTCTGGTGGTGTTTCTAGCTCTGGTGGTGTTTCTGGCTCTGGTGGTGTCTCTAACTCTTGAGGAAAAAATTGCTGCTGCACAGCATTTCGATATCGCTGAATATCAGGCTCAAGATACGATGACCATTTGTCAGGGTTTATAAAACCCTGAACATGAGGTGATTCGTATATTTGTTGACGAGTATTCAAATCTAGGTCTCGATTGGAGGTTAAACAAGCTTCTACTTCATTAGACGGAATACAGATTTGCCTTGCTTCTAATCTTGAGGGGTCTAGGTTAGGATCTGCGGAGACAATTGTGACTTTTCCTGCTATAATAACAATTTCAAACCTACCATTAGGAGCAACACTGGTATTCAATCTGGTCTGAATTACAGTAGTCTCGTTAGTAGTTGGGAAAACTAAAAACTCATCGAAACTAAGAACATGCAGAGAACAGGATGATGAGCGAAAATTGCTATTCTCTGAGCGGGCTGACAACCAATTTTGCAAGGATGTAAGCTTACCCTTCGGACTGGGAAAAGCCTGATTTGCACATTTAAGTACCGCAGTGAATTGTTCATCTGGTTCTGTGATATCTTGTTCACCCATATTTATTAATGAACATGAGCTACCAAAACTAAGCTCTTCACACTTTTGAACTGCTTGCTCACAGGGGTCTTTGGTAGATAAAATGTCCCAGGGAGAGTTAGAAACAATGGCTCCCCATCCCTGACCTGAATTTGCTACTGCACTGCAATAGCGGATAATGTTGTCAGAAACTTCTGCCTTGAGCAGGTTTTTACGTCCGCTCCACCTGGTGGGTGGTCCAACGGTAGCTACGTCATCACAGTCCCCTCTTTGGTTGCCTTCCAGCCAACCAATAGTAAATGTGCCCCTACCCCTACAAGGGTATTTATATTCAACTGGTAGCCTGTCAGCAAGGGCATAGTATAGAATTCTTGCGCTAAATAATGGTGCTTCTTCTCGAGTGTTCAATATCTCTACAAAACCGAGTCCTGCTTCACCACCTCTGTCAACAATTAGCCGACGATCACCACCCTGTAATCTAGTACTCAGGTCAGCTGAAATAGCTCGCTTTCCCTTTATAAGAAAAGTCACAGGTTCCCTCAAGAAGTTAACAGATGCTGCTGTATTCCGCAGATCCTCAGCATTGCCATCAGCACAAGTTGCTAGAATATAAAGCGGTACAAGTGCAGCACTGACAGAAGGCATTAATAAATTACAAAAATGAGTTTTTTTAATGCGACAATATATCGATTGGTTCATCAATTTTTCATCCAAGCAGTTCTTGTTTTTTCTTAATGATCGGTTGGAAATGTCCTCAAATATAAGTCAACTCTAAGGTAATAAATTCTGAGGAGCAATTTTGCAGTAATTTAAACGATCTATCGCATAACTGTAAGGAGGTGGAAAGATTAAACTTGTGAGAGTTGCACTTGCAAGTTCAGGACAGGCAGGAATGGAAATAGAGGATATTCGATCAAGGTGGGAAGATTGCTGATCATAAAAACCACAACGATTTTCAGTATATTTGCGCCACAATTCCTGAATCTTTTTCAAAGTTTCACAGGGCATTTGATCTGCTTCTACTTTACTAAAAACTAAACCATCATCATTTAGGTCTGCTTTTGCACCTAATTCTCTCATCAAAATTGCATATGTTGTTTTCAGAGGTCCTTCGGTATACTGCCGCTCAAAATCTCTCGGAATACTAGTTTTTATCAGCGTGCCGAATTTACGATTTATTTGAGCATCCTTCAGTTCTTGCTCCAGTTGTGGTATTCGATATGTTTGAATCATGTAATTCAGAGATGATTCTGATTCTTTATAAAGATTTTCCAATTCTTGTTTGTTGTTTAAACTAGAAAGATTTTTAGATATTTCAGCACGTATTTTTCTGTAATAGGCAAGTGCCCGTTCAATATCTCTTTCTTGTTCATTTCTGTCTGCTGCTTGTTTATGCGAATCTGCTTGCTTTAGCAGCTGATGTAATGTTTTTTCCAGTTTTTCATCTCTGGCAATATCAGGACTTATGTCACTCCAGATGTCATAAAAATCTGTTTGAAACTGCCGCTGTCGCAAAAAAACAAAACCTCCAGACATTACGAGAATGAGTAAAGCAATACTGACAGCCACTGTCCTCCTCTGAGCCTCTTTTAGAGCTTTTTTCTCTGCTTTTAATGCTTTCCTACTCTGCTCTAGCTCCCTTTCCCGCCGTTCTTTCTCTTCTCGAATCAAGCGATCGCGAACAGCTTGGCTCACCTGAATAAATTCTTGAGCCAAGCTTGACAGCAAACCAAGGTCAGAATAATCCAACAGGTAACTCTCAGCTTCCGCTAATTTGGGTCCTTGCAAGAGAAAAGCAACTTCTTCCAACTTCCCTTTCCCTTGCCACTCTTGAGCAGCTGCCTCAATCTTGCGCTCGATTCTAAGCGCCTCCCGGTTCTCATTCACCCACTGGCGCAGTCGAATCCAATGGCGAATTAGAGCTTCATGAGCAACATCCACCACCGTTTCCGTCTGGTTGCCCTCTGTCCGCTGTCGTAGTTCATTGGTTACTATCAATCTGGCATCTGTTAGTTTCTGGATTACCTGATCTATCAGTTTTTCCGATTGCTGTGGGGTAACTAAATCTCGTTTGAAAACTTGCCGCCGTGTATCCTCGGTTCCTTCACCCAACTGTGTTAACCGCAAAAAAATCCGCTTGGTTGCTAGCTGCTCGTCCTCAGACAAAGATTCATAAACTTCCTCAGCTCGGTTTGGTAATGTCTCCTGCACCCCACCCAACCGGATATATTCTGCTAAAGTCAAGTAATTTACTGTGCGTTGCTGCCACAATTCCGTTAGGGTGTACTGCAACAGGGGCAAACTACCAGGTCCTGCCACATCTGCTAGCATTTGGGTGACTAGTTCCGGTTCAACTCTTTCCAAGCCTACCTTTTTAGCTGGTTCAGTGATCGCTTGCTCTAGTTCCTCCTGAGTCATTGGTGTTACAGTCACCAGGTGCTCCTGAATTTTGCTAACTAATCCGGCATATTCCTGCTCTGCGCACTTACCAAAGAAATCTGCTCGCATAGCAATCACCAAGCAGAGTTTACTTTCTGTCGGCTCCAATGCTCCCAACAGGCATTCAAAAAACTGCTGCCGCTCCGTTTCATCCCGACACAAGGTAAAAACTTCCTCAAACTGATCCACTGCCAGCACCACGCGCCCCTCACCAGCAGCAGCGGTAACCAGATGCCCTAAACCAGCAGCACCAGTACTAATCAATTCAGTTGCCTTGGCAAGCTGGCTAGCATGATCAATAGTTGATAGTTCTGACTCTACAAAGGCTTCCGCTAAACTCCGGAGGGGATGCTTATTGGGACTAATAATATAGATAGGCCAACTGTCACTATTAGATAACGACTTTCCCTGCTTCAGCTGATGGATTAACCCAGCTCTGAGCACCGAAGACTTACCACTCCCAGAGGCTCCTAGTATTGCCAGAAAATTTCCCTTTCGCACTTGTTCCACCAACTGATCCGTCAGCGTAGTTCGCCCATAGAAATATTGGGGGTCTTCCTCATTACAATCAAAATAAGCTAAACCCTTGTAGGGACAAATGCCCTCCAAAGGCAAATTATTCGATTCAACCCTTCTGCCAGTAAGGATAATTTGACCACCAAAATTAGCATAAATGGGACGCTGGGGTGCTGCTTTTAATGCCTGATTAATAAAATTGACTAGGGTGTAGTTAGTTACCGGGCCATCGGTTCGCTGCCTGGGGTCAAGTCCCTGTAATAAGGCTCTCGTAAAAATGCTGTGATTACCACTGACTTCCTCATAAGCCTCTTTGTACTCCCGGCAGGCAGCAATGAAACAGCGATCGCGTTCTTTACCTCCATTTCCCGGATCAGCTTCTTCAAAATTGAGCAATTCACCGCTATAGCAACAATCAAGCCAAATAATTTGCCGTTGCACAGGACTTGCTTCGAGCAGTCGGCGCAGCCATTGCAGGGATAAACCCCAAATATTAAAATCAGGGTTGACATCACTGGTAGCCAAATAGCCTTCCTGAATACCTCGATGTTTACGGAGTCCATGGCCAGAGAAATACAGTAGGGCTGTCTCTGGAATGTTTTCCCCTTCAGGCTTAAACAGCTCGACTAATGCTTCTTCCAGCATAGTCAGACTCACTTTAGATTTGGAAGTGCGACCTACGCGAATTCTGTTATTTTGTTTATCCGGAACAGCAGGGAGCCGCTTCACCTCGAAGTCCCCATACTTCGTCAGGAGCTGAGCAACTGCCTCAGCATCCTCTGAAGGTGCTTTCAAGTTGCTTAATCGCTCAAAACTGTAGGTATTAATCCCAACTACAACAGCATCCCGACTCATAGATGTCCCTGTGAAAGTCTTGACTAAGCGTTACAGAGTCTTTAGTAGAGTACTATTATGACTAACTCTGTAGCAAATGCTTCTAATAATATAAATATATTTCATTGGTTTTAATCTATGACCAAGCTCACACCGATCCGCTTAGATGACGATACTGTAATTTATATTGAAGCCACGGAAGACGTAGAGGCTCCTTCAGTCAGTACAGAAGAACCTGTAGAGGAAGAAGAAGAGGCTCTGACTAGTAAAGGAATGAGTCCTGATGTACTGAAAAAGCAAATGGCTCAAAATTTTCAGGCAATTCAAGGGACGATTCGAGCCTACACAATCTATACTTTGAGTGCCTTTAAAAAAGTTGCGATCGCTGAAGTAGAAAAAGTAACTTTAGAATTCGGTATCGAACTTGGTGGCGAAGCAGGAGTTCCCTACGTCACCAAAGGAACTGCTAAAAGTAATCTCAAAGTTACAGTACAGTGTTCTTTCCCAAAAAATACTGAACAAAAATGAGATATTACAGTTCCTGTAACTTTCCACACTCATTTCTTCTTTTTAGTAGGGAAAACTCTTATTCCTTCTGCCTCCTGCCCTCTGCCTCCTGCCTTCTAACACTCATTACTTCAAAACCGGAATCAATGACTTATTCAGCAAACCCTAAGTAAGCCGTTGCAAATAGATTTGGACAACGCTATCACTGGGATTTTTTTGTAAACACTCATTAAAAAGGGATTTGGCTTTCTCAACTGCTCCTTGATAGTAGTAGATCACAGCTGCTTCAAACGTCAGCTTCGTTGCCAATTTGACTTGTTTTTGGGGGGGAGGATCAGCCTCAAATACTTCAAACACCCCTACTTTCTCAGCTTTCCCCCGAACTTGCACTTGATCGATTAACCGTAGAGCATAGTTCATCTGTTCTTCAAGCTGAGCAAAGGTGTTATGGGAAATCAGCAAGGGAGTTTGGTAGACTTTGGTCAACTGCTGGAGGCGTGAACCAAGATTAACTGCATCACCGATAACGGTGGTATCGATGCGAAAGTCACCACCTAATGTTCCTAGCATCAAATTCCCTGTATTAATGCCAATACCAATTTCAATGGCTTGGCGACCTAATTGTTGTCGGTTTAGGTTATATTCTGCAAGGGTTTTTAACATATTCACCCCTGCCTTCACTGCGCTATCAGCACTCCCTTCAAACAGTGCCATAATTTCATCACCAATATATTTATCAATAAAACCACCATTGGCAATAATTGCCGGTTCCATACGTCGGAGATAGCCATTGATAAACTTAAAAGTATCTTCTGGGGTCATTTGTTCCGAACGGTTTGTAAACGAACGGATATCGGCAAATAAAACCGACATTTCTTTCTCTATAGATTCTCCCAGTTGAATTTCCGTGATACTTTTGCGAGCCAGAGATTGCAAAAATTGACGGGGAACGAACCGGGACAAAGCTTCATTAAGTTGGAACAATTCTTTGGTAAACTGTTCTCGTTCGGCTTCAGCTTGTTTGCGATCGCTAATATCCTGAAAAGTAGCAATTGCCTGAAAAATCTGACCAGTTTTATCCTCAATGGGAGTAGTTGAAACTTCTAAGGGAATGATCTCATGTGGATAGTGAATTTCAAGATCCTCAACATAAACCGTTTCTCCAGCTAGAGAACGGACAATTGGTAATTGCTCCGTAGGATACAATGCTTCAGTTCCTGCCTGATAAAAGTTGAAATCCGTTGAGAGTTCATTAGTCTTCGTGTCAGGTAGAACCTCTAGCTTGAGTAATTCCTGGGCTTTCTGATTGGCATAGGTCATTTTTCCCGTAGTATCGTGAACAGCAACACCAATAGGCATTGCTTCTAAAATCTGAGTCAGGCGACGCTCACTTTCTCGCAGTTGAGCATTCTGTTCTTCAAGTTGTTTGATATGCAGATACTTCTTGAGAGCTTCTTTAAGAGTCAGATTAAGATCCGTGGCATCCCAAGGTTTAGCAATATAGCGGTAAAGGTTAGCTGAATTCACAGCATTGCCCACTGCATCTACTCCTGCTTGACCAGTGAGCATAATCTTCAATATATTCGGATATTGGTCATGAATCTGAGAGAGGAGTTCGTCACCTTTCATTCCCGGCATCAGATAGTCAGAAACAACCGCAGCAATTTTGATTCCTTCTGTATGTAGTTCTTCGATAATTTCCAGAGCTTCTTCACCACTTTCAGCCGCTTCTATTTGGTAATTTTCACCAAAGTTCCGCTGTAATTCCTCTGCAAGACTTTCCAACACCATTGGTTCATCATCGACTACCAGAATTGCTAGTTCTTCGTTCATACTGATTCCAGGGCTGTTGTCATGATTTTGAGTAACTCTTCTTCGCGCCACGGTTTATGAATGCAGCAGTACAGATTAGCTTCCCGCCTAGCCCGCTCAATCGCCGCATCATCAGCTTGCCCAGTTAACATAATTGTTGTAATGTCACCAAATTGCTGATACACTTGAACTAAAAACTCATCTCCTCGCATTCCCGGCATCAGCCAATCAGAGACAATTACAACAGTTTTGACTCCCTCTTCATTTAGCTCTTCGAGGATTTCCAGGGCTTCCTCTGCACTTTCAGCAGCTTCATACAAAAATTGCTCACCAAAGTGACGGCTAATTTGCTCCTGGAGGCTTTCCAGGATAACAGTTTCATCATCCACACATAGAATTGCAGCTTCAGTCATATCTTTAGAATTGGGAATTGGGAATTGGGAATTGGGAATTGGGAATTGGGAAAATGATTCTGGCTTCTGATTTTAAAATAGGAGTCAGGAGTCAGAATAATAACGCTGTTTGAGGATAATCCAGACTTATTACTCATTACTTATTACTTATTACTCATTACTCCTTTCTAGCTAGATTTTAGAACTTCTCGTGAAAAGTCAGATTACTGCATGGGCAAGGTGACAGTGAATGTGGTGTTGCCAGAGACAGAGGTAAAGGTAATTGTTCCCTGATGTTTTTTAATAATCTTTTGCACAATATCCAAACCTAAACCACTGCCTTCTCCCGCCGATTTGGTGGTGAAGAAAGGTTGGAAGATTTGATTTTGAATTTCTGGGGGAATACCACAACCGGAATCTGTAACTTCAACAACAATGTCTTGATTTTGCTGACGCACCCCAATCTCAAGTGTCCCTTTGCCATCCATTGCTTGAACTGCATTGTGAATTAAGTTTGTCCATACTTGCACCAATTCATCCCCATAGCAAGGAATCTCTGGGACAGGTTGATAGTGGCGAATGACTGTTACACCCTTTTTGAGATAGTTGTGGTAAAGTTCCAGCACGGTTTGCATGCTGTCAGTAATCTGGACTGATTGTTTTTGCCCACTGTGATCATAACGGGCATAGCTCTTGAGGGCAAAGACAATTTTAGAAGCCCGTTCAACAGCGTTGTTAATATTTTGGCTATTGGTGTGGAGGCGGGCAATATCGTAGGCTATTTGCACAATTTGGTTGGCTTGAGGAGTTTGCAGCAGGGACAGTTGAGAGTCGTCAAAGCTCTGATGTAATCCTCCTTCCGTCAACAAGTGAGCTAGTTGTTTGGCATTAGCAATGTCATGAGATTGAAGTTGTTTAGTCAGCGTGCGTTTAATTTGGCGTTTTTCCCTGGTACTGAGTTTGGCTTGACTAGTGAGGGCTTGTTCTAGGAAGCTGAAAAAGTCAGCTTGCTGTTGTAAGCTGAGTTGGGGCAGCAGTTGAGGTAGTTGGGACAAGGAGGCTTCTAAAGCTTTATCTGTATTACCAATCGCAGCGCGAATAGCTCCCAAAGGCGTGTTAATTTCATGGGCAATTCCGGCAACCAATTGCCCCAATGCTGCCATTTTTTCCGACTGAATTAACTCATCTTGGGTGGCTTTGAGTTCTTGTAAAGTTTGGGTGAGTTGTTGATTGTTTTGCTGCAACTCCTCTGTGCGTTCAGCAACTTGTTGTGCCAACGTATCATTGTAATCTTCTAGTCGCTGGTAAAGTCGGGCATTTTCGATGGAGATGGCAGCTTGGGCAGTGAGGAGGTTGAGGATTTCAAGGTGTTCTGGGGTGAAGGCTTCTGTGGTGAGGTTGTTTTCCAGGTAGAGGATACCGATTAATTTTCCTTGATTGAGGATAGGAATGCAACAGAGACTTTTAGGTGGCTTTTGTCTGAAGTAGGGGTCCCGAACGAAGGTTTTATCTTGTTCGATGTTGTTAATGAATAGGGTTTGCTGCGTCCGCTTGACAGTATTAATGATACTACTGGGTAGGTTATCGGTTTGGTTAAGGGCAATGGTAGACAGGTAACAGTTCCCATCAACACATTGAGCAGCAATTTCCCAAGTGCCGGAGTTATCTAGAATTAAGGTTCCTTGATCTGCTCCAGCATTTTCCAGGACAATGTGCATCAACTTAGAGAGTAAGGCATCAAGTTTGATTTCTTCAGAAAGGGCTTGGGAGGCTTTGATAGCGGAGGCAAGATCAAGAGCGTCAGAAGTTTCTGTTGAAGTACTGGTGATGGTTGCCGTCGCCATCTGAGTCATTGTTTCACCTTTTGGCTGGTGAAGAATGAAGGTGAGAAGTTGAGGATAGGTTTGTTCGAGATGCTCAGTCTTAGCTTTAGCTCCCCATCGGGAATAGCAATAGTAAGCTTCTTGCATGTAAGCTGTAGCAACTTTGTCTTTACCCCAGTCAAGGTAGAATTTAGCAGCCAGTTCGTTGGCTAAGGCCTCTTCTTGGAGGTATTCATTAGCTTTTGCTCCAGCAATAGCAAGATCATATAATTCTATCGCTTCAACTTTATTCCCTAATACACGGTTTTTTTCTGCTTCCACTAAGTCGTATTTATGCTGAAAGTTCATCGGGGCATGGCTTGCCCAAAGCTTCATATTCGATTGATTGACTTGAAGCTGCTCTAAATACTGCTCTTGTTGAGAGGCATTTGCTTGAGAATAGAGAGCTAGCAAGGCAAGAGAATAATAAGCATTGATCACAGCAACAAAGGCATAACCTGCAGCCGCTTGCACATATTCCGTCCCTGAAGCGGCACTCTCTAATGCATGATCATATTCTTCAAATTGATAATAAAGTATAGTTTTAGCAGTATAAATACCAAATACCAGGGTGTAATTCTTAGATGCCATCAAGGCGGGCATTATTTGTGTTTCATCAAAGTCCTCACTAATTAACTGAAGCTTATTTGCCGCATCTCCTACGAAGTTCATTGCTAGTTGCTTCCAGATACCGGCAAATATATATGAGGTCTCTAGATTTAAATTGATCAATCTTTCGATATAGGGAATCTGACTTTGTATAATGGATGGTAAATACTTGCCTACTAGAAATAAATAAGCACAGTAATTATTGCCACAATAGCCAGCAAATTCTATGTCACCTGATTCTAGACCACTTTGAAAACCCTCTTGTAATGGCTCGATACTTTCTTTAATATGGTTTTCCCAGAGACTAACATGAGCATAATAGGTCAGGTACGCCTTTGCCTTGCACTCTGTAGCGTTGAAGTGTTCCAGAAACTTTAGTGCTAACCGTCCAAATTGATTGGCAGGTGCTAACTCATTTGCACCAGCAAGTATCAGTCCATAGAACCCATAAGCAATTGCACTAACCCTAGTAAATCCATACTCTAGACATAGAGTAACCATTGTCATAGCCAGTGAGGGAAATAGGTTGGGTCTCATGGAAAAGAGGGGATAGAGAAGTGTCCCCATAATGCGCATAGCTGCTATCTTCAGGGGATCGGTCATTTCTGGGATATTATTCCAGTCCCCATCAATGAAAGTTGGAAATTCCAGAACTAAACCCTTAGATGTATCGATCGCAGAAATATTAATATCTAACAATTCCAATGTTTGCAGTCCGATATCCAGGGCTTCTGTTAGCTTGACCTGAGTCACCTTAGACAGGATCTCTACTTCGTATACCCTGACCTGATCCATTAGAGTTTTGGCTTGTCCCTTCATCAATTGAACAAACTCTTGAGACTGGTCAAAATCGCCAACACTAAAGGTTGTTAGTGCTAATTCCAAATAAAGTTCAAGACTCAAATTATAATAGTCTTGCCAAGCATTGTTTCCCAGAAGATTAACTCCGATTTTGAGATATTCAATGGCGGCAAAATAAGCGCTAGAATTTTTGGCTTTTAGTGCAGCAGTAAAATTCAGTTCAGCCAGCTCATATCGTTCCTGGGGAGTGTTAATTAATGACGCTCCCATGTTTAATTGATTGGTAATTTCAAAAATTTTCTGTTCTCGCTCTGCCTCGGGAGTGTTCTTATTCAAGAGTTGTCCCACTTTGAGATGGGTAGATATTCTTTGCTCTTCAGCAATTAAAGAATAGGCAGCTTGCTGAACCCGGTCATGTAAAAAGCGATAATTTACTGAAACTAATTCAGTATTGGTGTCCCGAGCTTTTTCTCCCTGGAAAAACTTATATGTCTCGCTTTCAGGAATAACAAACCCCTCTTGTAATCCTTTCCATAAATCTTTGGCAACCTCTTCTTGAGAGCGTTCACACACCACCGCCAACGTTGCCAAATCGAATTGGTTGCCAATACAGGCTACTAGCTTAAATACCTCTTGGGTTGCTTCTGGCAGCTTCCGTAACCGCCCTACCATAAATGTCACTACATCATCCGTCAACCCCAACTGCCGCACCCGTGCTAAATCGCACTGCCACCCCCCTTGACTTTCCTCCTTAGCAAGGGGGGACACAGGGGGGGCGAATATAATCCATCCATCCTCATGTAACCCTTGCAAAAATTGGGTGGCAAAAAACGGATTTCCTTGGGTTTTTTGATACACCAACTGAGATAACGGTGCAGCGATTGCCACCGAGCACAGCAACGTATCGGCAACCAAACGAGTAATATCCACCTCATTCAAAGGAGCAAGGGTCAGAGTATTAATGTTTGCTCCTCGTTTGGTGATATCATCCAAAGCTAACATCAACGGATGGGCTGCAAACACTTCGTTATCACGATATGCTCCCAACACCAGCAAATAACCAGCTTCCAACTCATCCATCAACAGCTTCAAAAAATTCAACGAAGCCAAATCCGCCCACTGCAAATCATCAAGGAATATGACGAGGGGGTGTTCTTTGGTAGTGAAAACCCGCACGAACTTGCCGAACAGTAAATTAAAGCGTTTTTGCGCTGCACTGCCAGAGAGTTCTGCAACGGGGAGCTGTTTACCGATAATGCTCTCCAACTGGGGAATCACTTCGATGATGACTTGCCCATTTTCTCCCACTGCTTCCAGAATTTTTGCCTTCCATGAGGCGAGTTCTGCATCTGATTCACCTAGCAATTGTCCCATCAAGTCTCGGAAGGCTTGCAAGAATGCTGAAAGGGGAATGTTGCGGTTAAACTGGTCAAATTTGCCTTTGATAAAGTAGCCTCTTTGCTTGGCGATAGGCTTGTGGACTTCGTTAACAACCGCAGTTTTGCCAATCCCTGAAAATCCAGCCACCAGTAGCAGTTCTGAGTTGCTCGCTTTCTCCCCATCTCCTTGACTAACTCGTTCAAATGCTGCTAATAATTGGGCAATTTCCTGTTCCCGTCCATAAAGCTTTTCGGGGATAAGAAAGCGATCGCAAATATCCCGCTCTCCCAAATCAAATGGGATAATATCTCCCCTAGTTTCCCATTGTTCCAAACATCGCTCTAGATCATACTTTAAGCCCAAAGCACTCTGATAACGCTCCTCCGCATTCTTCGCCATCAGTTTCATCACAATGTTCGAGAGCACCTGAGGAATCTCTTCTTTCTTCCCTACTCCCCTCCTGTTCCCCTCCTGGGAGGGGTTAGGGGTGGGTTGGGTTCTACTCCCTAATTCCGGAGGCATTTTCGCAATATGACAATGCACCAACTCCATCGGATCACTACTTTCAAAAGGTAACTTCCCACTCAGGAGTTGAAAAAACGTCACACCCAGAGAATAGAAATCTGTGCGATAGTCAATACCTCGATTCATCCGTCCCGTTTGTTCAGGAGAAATGTAAGCAAGAGTTCCTTCTAGAATGTTGGGGTTAGTGAGTTGTTGTTGTTCTTTGGGTAGCAAACTTGAGGTACTGAAGTCGATGAGCTTGACTTGGTGGGTTTGAGGATGGATGAGGATATTGGCAGGTTTGATATCTTTGTGGATGATGCGCTGTTGAGTGAGATAATGTAGGGCTTCAGCTAGTTGAATAGCAATAGTGAAGAATTCCCTGAGGGAGCAGTCCGACTGCTGCCAATATTTGAGAAGAGAGATTGCACCTTCATCAGGCATCACCAGTGCATAACCATTACCATAACGTTCAAGGGCGAGGGGCTGAACCAGCGTAGGATGTTCCAGATGGCAGGTAATGATATATTGATTGCGGAACTGCACTAATTCATTGAAGTTGGGATGAGGATTGCAGAGGACTTTGATAATGACAGGTTGCTTAGTGGTGGAGCAAGTTGCTCGATAGACTAGAGTGCGGGTTCCGGCATAGATTTGGTCAGTTTCTTGATAACCAGCTAAGTTGAGCATCATTACTAAAAATAAAGTCAAGTAGTATAGACAGTTTATTTTTATTTTTCCTATCATTATCAGTTCCATCCGGAGGAATAGTCTTAAGGCAGGAGCAATTCTTCTCAATGGACAATTGATAATTGATAATTGATAATTAATAATTAATAATTAATACTGGAGTTTAGACTAAGAGAAAATAACTCAGTCTCTAAGTGAAGCTGAGATTTTAGTAAATTAGCGCAAAATCATGTCTAAGTTTTCTTGTTTTTAGCTTTTTTATCAATGGATAATTGATAATTGATAATTGATAATTGGTTAATTTGGTCTAAGACCTCTTCATTTATGAAGAAAATAAAAAGAAAATATTTTCCTGATTGTCAATCCTCTTCTTTCAAGGAGAGGTAATTATCCATTATCCATTGTTCATTATCCATTGTTGAATTGCGCTTTTCCCTTTTTTTACGACTGGATAACGGATTCTTTTGCTTCTTTTTAAAGAAATCGGGCATCTGAAGAACTGACGGTGCAAGTTCTTGGTATAACAGAAGTAGCTTCGCTCTGCTGAGCTTCACAAACCGTTGTTAAAGCTGGTTGGCTCACGGGAATTGTAATCCGAAACTCTGTACCTTTTCCCGGGGAAGAAATACACTCCAGTTTGCCTTGATGTTTGTCTACAACAATTTGGTAGCTGATGGATAGTCCCAAACCTGTGCCTTTGCCAACAGGTTTGGTAGTGAAGAAGGGGTCAAATAATCGTTCTTTTACCTTCTTGCTAATCCCTGGACCATTGTCTTGAATGGAGACAGTGATAAAATCTGCGGGACTAGCTTCGGTGCGAATGGTAATTTGATTAGGGTGAGTTTCCCTCTTCCGTGAGGAACACGAAGCACGGTAACTTTCCAGAACATCGATCGCATTGCAGAGAATATTCAAAAATACCTGGTTGAGTTGTCCAGGGTAACACTCTACTAAAGGCAAATCTCCATATTCTTTAATGATCTCAATACCGGGGTGTTCAGCTTTAGCTTTGAGCTGATTTTGCAAAATCAACAAAGTGCTATCAATTCCCTCATGGATGTCGACTGATTTCATCTGTGCTTCATCGAGTCGGGAAAAATTGCGCAAACTTTGGACAATTACTTTAATCCGCTTGCTTCCCATTACCATCGAAGCCATTAATTTCGGTAAATCCTCTTGCACAAAGTCAAGTTCTATCGCTTGGCTGAGTTCTGCAATTTCAGCAACTGGCTGGGGATAATGCTTTTGGTAGAGATTTAGAAGCTTGAGGAGGCTTTCTGTGTATTGTTGAGCATAGTTGATATTACCGGAAATAAAGCTAATCGGATTATTGATTTCGTGAGCAACTCCAGCCACTAACAGTCCCAAACTCGACATTTTTTCAGTTTGAATTAATTGAGCTTGGGTTTCCTTTAGCTCTTGCAGAGCTTTCTGAGTTTGCTGAGCTTGAGCATTGGCAACAGCCGCAGCTATACTAGTTTCTTCGTATAGTTTGGCATGATCGATCGCGATCGCTAATTGCTCTGCCATATCACTGAGCAGTTCGACTTCCTCATCTTGCCAATGGCGTTTGGCGTAGTTGTCTTCACACACAATTACCCCTACTTTTCCTGAATTTGGATGAATTGTAATCGCCAGTAGGGATTTTAGTCCCCTCAATTGGAGGAAATCTCGAATTTCAGGATTAATGATGGAATCTGTGGCAATATCATCAATCCGGAGCAGCTGTTTCTCTAGCAGTATCTTCCCCAGAACCTGAATCGCTGGTATTTGATGCTGGAGACAAGTCGAGCACATGAATTCTGATCCTAATTGACAAATCTGATGAGTCGGTTCAAATCTCGCTGACTCTACATCATCGCGCCACCAAAAAAACTGACAGCAATCAACATGCAGTAGGTGGCGGATTTCATTGATTGCTGTTTTGAGAATTGTGTTAAAGTCCAGGGAATTGCGGATTTGACTTGCCAAGCGGCGTTTGAGTCGTCTTTCCCGTTGTGCTAGCTTGAGTAATTCCTTATCAAGGGAATCAGAAGCTGAGGCTAAGGAAGGAGCTACTTTGCTCTGCTGCTCTGTGTGTACCAGCGACGATGCCAACAGTGCTGTTACTGCTTCAACTTCTAAAGAACCACAAAACAAGTATCCTTGAGCCTTGTCACATTGCAGCCGTTTTAATTGCTCTAGTTGTATCTCAGTTTCCACCCCCTCCGCCAGCACCTCCAAACCAAGATTATGAGCTAAATTGATCATGGTGGAGACGATGGAATCTTCCTGAGTATCTTCTCCCATTTGCTCGCTCAAAGAGCGGTTAATCTTGAAAGTCTTCAGCGGTAAGTAGGCTAAGCGGGAAAAGCAGGAGTAATTTTTGTCAAAATTATCAATAGATATACTAATTCCTCGATTGCTCAACTCCAAGAGAATTTCCACCATCTCTTCTGGAGTATCCATCAGAGTGTTTCCAGTAATCTCCAGATTTAAACTAGTACCCTGCAAGCCCGTTTCTTGAAGCACCTTCTCGATGTGCTCAATCAATCCAGGGGACCAAAATTGTTGAACAGACAGATGCACACTCATTGTCAAAGGAGCTGAGGCGGGAAATGCTAAGTGCCAGAGCCGCAACTGCAATGCAGCGACTGAGAGAATATACCGTTCTAGGGGCATAATCAGCCCTGTTGCTTGAGCTAAGGGGATAAACTCGGTGGGAAACATCAGTCCCCTTGTGGGATGTTGCCAACGTACTAGTGCTTCTAATCCCTGAATTTTGTCCGTTCTTAGATCAAAAATGGGCTGGTAATGCACCACAAAATCTTGGCAGTTCTCTACCGCTTGTCTCAGCTCATTTTCTAACTGAATGGGCAAACTTTGTGACTGTAACTCCTTAAAGTGTTGGAGAAACATTGTTCGGTTTGGCCAACCTGTTAAACTATCATGGGAAACTTGGTGTTGCAGTTTTTCTTCTAATTGTTTGCGTCCGCTAATGTCGGTTAAACTTCCAATATAACCAGTTATGGCTCCAGTCCTGTCTTTTTCTGCTACCGCCTTAGCCAAAACCCAAGTAGTAGTCCCATCAGGACATAGCACGCGATATTCAATAGATTTGTTACCGTAGGATCTTTGAGGTAAGGGCAAACTTTTTTCAGTGTTATGATCATACCACTCCCTAAAAACTCGCTCCTGATCATCGGGATGAATAGTTTGCAGCCAACCTTCTCCTAGGGCTTCTGACGAGGTTAGTCTCGCCATGTCGCACCAATGTTGGTTAACTTCTAAGAACTGTCCCTCCGCATCCGTGCAGAATAAACCAATCGGAGATAAATTGGCTAGGGTTTGAAACTGATTTTTATTCTCACGCACTGCCACTTCCAATTTGATCTTAGGTAATATATTCACAAATTTTCGCAGTTTTTCCCGATTTTTCCCATATTTATCATTTTTTCTTGAGTTTTATTTATTAAAGGTTAACTTCATTTAAAGTAACTATATATTTACGGTTAAATTTGCCTTAAGAATCGGTAAAATAAAATAGAGATCAACAAAAACAATCGGTATTTTGGTATTTTTTTAGAGGAGTAGAGTAACTTTTGATACATAGGCTGTAGAATCTGAGTAATGAGTAATGACTAATGAGTAATGAGTAATCAGGGGCAGTGCACCAACAAGAAGATAAGAAACAAGCTTTCCTTCTTTTCCCTTCTGCCTTCTGCCCTCTCCCTTCTGCCTTTTTTCAACAAGAGTATGGATTATCATCAAACGACCTTATTCTTCTGGTTCATGACCCAGATGGAAACGCTATCGTGTTTTTTGGAGTAAAGTTCGAGCGATCGCTTCTGGGTGAATCTTACCTACAGATGAAAAAGAACAAAATTATTGTATATTTATGTTGTTTTACCTTCTCATTGATAGGAACTATTGGCTGTAGTCAAATTCCTAACAATCAACTAAGCACCTCAAACAGTGCTTCTGTAAAAACAGAGTTAACTGTATCAGCAGCAGCTAGTCTTAAAGAGGCAATGGAAGCAATTAAGCCGCTTTATCTTGAGGAAAAAACCAATGTGGTGATTACCTACAACTTTGCTTCTTCTGGTTCTCTTCAACAACAAATTGAGCAAGGTGCACCAGTTGATATTTTTATTTCTGCAGCTGCCAAACAAATGGATGCTTTGCAGAAAAAAGGTTTATTGCTTGATGAAACTCGTCAAGATTTACTGAAAAATCAAATAGTGCTAGTCGTTCCTCAAGATAACACGACAATTAACAGCTTTCAAGACTTAACAGACAATACTTACCAAAAAATTGCTCTGGGAGAACCTGAGAGCGTGCCAGCAGGAAAATATGCTCAAGAAGTGTTGACATCTCTGGGAATTATTGAGTCAGTTCAACCTAAGATAGTTTACGGCAAAGATGTCCGTCAAGTTTTGAGCTATGTGGCAACAGGAAATACCGATGCTGGAATTGTTTACCGAACTGATGCTGAAATTTCAGAACCGGTAAAAATTGTGGAAACTGCGTCTGAAGCTTCCCATTCTCGAGTAGTTTATCCTATTGCTGTTGTTAAAGATAGTAATCAGGCTGAAGCAGCCAAAGAACTGGTACAATTTCTGACCGATGATCAAGTAGCAGCTATATTTAAGCAGTATGGGTTTATCCCAAATATGGATTAACAAACCATCTTATCTCACTCGTAGACAGGGGGGAAGATATTTAGCACTTTTCCTTTCTCTACAGGATTATAATAACCACAAGCAGCAGTTCCTGCTCAATAATCAATGAACACTGATTCCAGTAAAAACTCTGAGAACCCCTTTATCAATTTCAAGGCTCGTAGTCTAATAATCTGGGCTCTTTTAATATCTCTTGCCTTAGGCTTTGTCCTTGGTATAGTCTCTCAATTTAGTAGCTTGGACCCTAATGAGCCAATTTATTCTCTTATTATCTACAATTTAATATTTATTTTGCTGTGTTTTTGGGCAATAGAGCGGTTAAACCGGTTAGGAATTAAAGTTAATTATCTTTTTGGTCATTTGCCAAGTAACTATGGATGGCTACCAACCCTTGGCATTGTGATTACTATCTTGCTATTTTCCCTAGGTTCAGGTCAACTCCTATTTTATATTCTATCATTTGTTGCTCCCGAGTGGGTAGAGTCAGTACTCAGTGACAAAAATTTTCTCTCTACTTCAGAAAATATTGACACTATATTGAACAATATATTAACTGTAATAACTGTTGTTGTAGTCGCTCGAGTAACTGAAGAACTGCTATTTAGAGGGATACTTTTACATAGATGGACAGCCAAATGGGGGATTATACCAGCCTTGTTGCTGTCTTCTCTGTTATTTGGCATCCTTCATGTAAATATTATTGGTTTGTTTGTTTTTGGGTTGATGATGGCACTGCTATACCTCAAAACTCGTACTCTAATTGTCCCTATTGTCTGTCACTCTCTAAATAATCTTGCTGCTGTTGGTATCGGATTACTCTCCGATGATACGGGTATCACTGGAAGTGCTGATATATTGGAACAACTCCATTCTTATTGGTGGGTTGGCATCATCTATATAGCTTTATCAGCTCCCTGGCTGATTTATTTTATTTATCAAAACTGGCCTAACTCATCTTTTCCTCTGCCATATTCTAGCAATGCTGAGCAATGAGCGCCTGACGACGCAGGGAGCAGTAGGGGCGAAGCATTTGGGTGATAATTTAAGCACATAAACCCGGTGTATAATTGTCCAAATGCTTCGCCCAACCGCCTTGCGTGAGAAGCGCTTTGCACCCCCAATTGACTCTCTTTGAAACAATTCTCTTCCCTGTTGCCTGACTCGGAGACTCGGTGATAATTGCAGAGATTAGCTATTAGCCATTAGCCATCAGCCATTAGCTATTAGCCATTAGCCATCAGCCATTAGCTATTAGCCATTAGCCATCAGCCATTAGCTTTGAGCGTGTTTCTCGATTAGATCGGGAGATTTTTTCCATTGTGTTTCGGACATTACTTCTGGAAGGTTGTATCTTGGAGAATAGAGCCTCCAAGTAGTGCATAGCTGGCTAATTGCTGATTATGCATCCTATTTTTGTGGAGATGCATGGGAAACTTATAGATTCTGCATCCAGTCATGGGGAGGGAGGTTATTGATTGCTAGTTAAATGGCGGTAAATCTGGCATATGAAGTTTGAGTCTAACTTGTGCGGTGGCATGGCATCTCGCCCTGCTCAAAACGCAAAGCAACGTCGTAATTCGGGAAGTTTAACCAGGAAAAGCCACCTCTTTCGTTACTACCGCTGCGCTATCGGACAAAGTACCCTGGGTGTAATCTTCACTGCTCTGTGCTACTTCGCCGCACCAGCATCAGCAGCAGAACATCTAATTTTACGTTTGGGACCATTGGAAAGAGCAGTTGCGATCGCAGATTTAGAAGAGTTTGCTGAGACTGGGGAGTTGTCATCAGCACTCAAACCCTACAGTAAACTAATGACGCCACAGGTACAACAGGTTCTTACCAGGCAACTGCACATTAACCCCAACTTGACTGAGAAATTTATCAATGATCTACTCAGTTCCGCCGATAGTCCACAAATACTCGAAAAAATTGGTTCAGCGCTTCCTGATAGTAGCTTAGAAGAACTCAAAGAAGCATTATTTTTAGCAGGAAGGGAAAGCGAGGGACTAAGCATCGTGGGTTTTTTACGAGCTTATCCCCAAGAGCATGTTACCGTCAATGCCAGTTCTGCGATCGCGATTGCTCTTCAGCTCAATGCCTCCCAGTTGCAGAGCAAAGCGATTGGTCCGATACTAGAGCAGGAACTGAGTATTGAAGACCAAAGAGAGTTTCGTTCTAGCTTTGACCCCACTGCTAGTGGTTCCCAATACGTATGGGAGCGAACTTTGAGGTTACGAGACCAAAAAAGGGAACGTAGTATCATTGTAGACCTCTACTGGGCACGGAAGTCCCAAGGTCCGTTGGTGATCCTTTCTCACGGCTTTGCTTCTGATCGTAAATTCTTAACCTACTTAGCTCGTCATTTAGCTTCCCACGGTATCACTGTTGCCGCTATAGAACATCCCGGCAGCAACTATACTTGGATTGATCAAGCCTCTGTTAGTAAGGAACCCGGGGATTTATTACCAGCCTCAGAGTTTATTGAGCGTCCTCAAGATGTCAGCTTTGTATTAAATAGGTTGGCACGAATCAATCGCAGATATGGTTCCTTGCGAGGTAAATTTAATACTCAACAAGTCAGTGTTATTGGTCACTCTCTAGGAGGTTACACTGCCTTAGCCTTAGCTGGAGGAGAATTGGATTTAGAGACATTACGGCAATTTTGTAAAAATCGTAGTCCCTTTATCCAGTCACCAGCAGATTGGTTTCAATGTGCAGCTGCTAATTTACCTGATGGTAGGGTAGAGTTGCAAGATGAGCGGGTAGTTCAGGTAATTGCTTTCAACACAGTGACAGGACACTTGTTTGGCAAAGATGGTTTAGCTCAAGTAACTACTCCAACCTTAATTTTGACTGGTACAGAAGATATCATCACACCATCCCTCAACCATCAGCTGCGAGCTTTTGCTCACTTAGGTGGTTCTAAGTATCTACTTTCTGCCATCGGTGGTACTCATTTGAGTGTAACTGACCAAGGTAACCTCAATGATGCCCTAGCTCGCAGTACTCTTGTCAAGGAGCAAATTGGCAAGGAAGCAGAACCCCTGCGACAACTAGTACGAGGTGTCAGTTTAGCTTTTATTAAACAACTAACCCCAGAAGCGGAAATTTATCAACCGTTTTTAACCCCTGCTTACACTCAATCTCTCTCCAACTCAACCATCACCCTACGTCTGCATACAAAATTACCAACAACTCTCAACGCCTGGTTAGAGATTTCACCTATTGAGAATGAGCCAGTGGCAATTCGTCTACCTCAAGGGAAAAACTTTTCTTTGAGTGGGATTAAATCCTATCTATCTAATTCATTAAATCGTTGGCGGGAGTGGATTATTGCTTTAGGAAATTGAATTGTTGTTTGTCATTTGTCATTTGTTATTTGTTGTTTATAAAAAAACAAATTAACAAATAATCCACAGTAAAAGCACTGAAAACTAGGCGATATATTATTCTGGGGTCGTATATACTCAGAAATAGCATAGTTTTCAACTCAAAAGCCTAGCAGGAGTCAGCTATCCTATGACTGAGCGTGCCTACGATGTGATCCTTTACGGTGCTACGGGCTTCGTTGGCAAACAAACGGTACAGTACTTCGCCAACTACGTCTGTACTAGTGAAATCCGCTGGGCGATTGCTGGACGCGATCGCCAAAAGCTAGAATCTGTTAAAGCTCAAGTTGGAGCTAGAGCCAACTCAGCCGAAATTTTGGTTGCCGATAGCCAAAACCAATCAGCTGTGGATGAAATGGTGGCTCAAACCCATGTACTGCTCAACACGGCAGGTCCTTTTGCCCTCTATGGTACCCCAATTGTAGATGCCTGCGTGCGATCGCGTACCCACTACGTTGATATTACCGGAGAAACACCCTGGGTCAAAACCCTAATTACTCGCTATCATGAACAGGCGGCTGCGGAGGGAACCCGAATCATCCCCTTCTGTGGCTTCGATTCAGTCCCTTCTGATCTAGGAACCTATCTTATGGTTCGCTACATCCAACAAGAACTTGGTACAGAATGCACGGAAGTGAAAGCCTACTTTCAGGCAGTTGGAGGCTTCAACGGCGGAACAATGGCTTCTGCGCTTAACCTCCATGAATCAGGACAGTGGGAGGAAGTCAGTGCTCCATTCCTGCTCAACCCTCCCGGAACCTATTCTCAAGCAGAACTCCAACACAACCTAGATCCAGAATATCCCTACTACGATCAAGATCTGAAAACCTGGAGCGCACCCTTTTTCATGGCACCGGTTAACACGCGAGTCGTGCGGCGCAGCAAAGCCTTATATAACCAGTGGGAAAATCCCTATGGTTCTGAATTCACCTATCAGGAATACATGAAGTTTGATGAACCCCTAGCTTGGTTTCAGGCAACAGGGGTTACGGCAGTAATGGGGCTATTCGGAACGATGATGGAGCGATCAATGCTGCGCCCATTGTTGAAATCCTTCATACCAAAACCCGGTAGTGGTCCCTCGGAAAAAACGATGAATGAGGGCTGGTTCCGCTGTGAACTCTTAGGAAAAGCCAGTAATGGACGTCTGGTTAGAGGACTGATACAAGATCAAGGGGATCCAGGAAACCGAGCCACTGTCAAGTTTGTCTGCGAATCAGCACTGACATTAGTATTAGAACAGGATACATTACCCGGTGGGCGATCGCGCGGCGGCATCTTGACTCCTGCAACGGGCTTGGGTGATGCTCTTGCAAATCGCTTACGCCAAGCTGGAATGATTTTGGATATCCAATTGCTAATGGCTAATTGCTAATGGTTAATTGCTAATGGTTAATTGCTAATGGCCAATTGCTAAGGGAAGAAACAAGGGAAGAGACACTAACTAGGGTTTGCTGAAAAAGTCGTAATTTTCTGGTTTTGAAGTAATAAGTAATAAGTAATAAGTAATAAGTAAAGAGTGTACTATCGCTTGCTGCACAACTCTTTGAGGCAATTAATTGAAGTGAAAGTAGCTCTTAAAAATCT
>JAAHGL010000390.1 GCA_010692635.1 Symploca sp. SIO2C1
AACTCTTTGAGGCAATTAATTGAAGTGAAAGTAGCTCTTAAAAATCTGCTTACTTTTACCTCATATTCCGAATTTAAGCGGGTGTTTCCCTACGATGGTGCAAGGAAATTGTCTCGATGGGCTCAAAAACCTTGGACTTGTTTGGCATCAAAATGATTGAAAGCACTGTATGGCATAGCTTCCACACTTATGCAGCAAGCCCGAATTATGTCATCCTGAGCGGTAGTGTAGGATTTCCCAGATGGCTGAGATCCTTCACTATCACCTCAGCATGACATCTGAGTGGGTAAGTCCTGATGGCTTTTATTTTCCCCACACCCCACACCGTATCTCCTTTGAAAGTTAACTCTCCGGAAGAGTATTACTCTTTCTTGGAGAAGCTGTAGGACTAGGATTAGGACTCACCTCTGTGTCTCCAGGCAAAGATTGTTGTAGATTACCTGTACCTGGACTGTTCAAATTAGGCAATCCTTGCTGTGGATTACCTGGACTTGAACCGTTGAAGTTGGGTAATCCTTGTGGCTGTTGATTAGGGTAAGTGCCTGAAGTTGGTGGTGTGATGCCAGGGATAGAAGTACCTGGAGTTGGTGGTGTGATGCCAGGGATAGAAGCACCTGGAGTTGGTGGTGTGATACCAGGGATAGAAGTACCTGGAGTTGGTGGTGTGATGCCAGGGATAGAAGTACCTGGTTGCTGATTAGGATCTAAGCCAGGGACAGAAGTACCTGGTGGTTGCGTAGTAGGCTGGTTAGTAGTTGGCAAAGATTCCCCAGCTAAAGTTGCTAGGGCTACCCGCTCGCCTCCGACTTCCCTAAGAAAATCCAACACCTGCACAACCTGATTGTAACGGGCATTTTCGGAAGCATAGAGCGCCATCAATCCACCAGGATTCTGTTGACGATATGCCTCCAGTTTGCGCTTAAACTGCTCTTTCCTGAGCATACGTTCTTTTTCAACATAAACCTCGCCCGACTGATCAAGAGTAATCATCAAGATTTCCTGCCCTTGTGGCGTTCCGGTTCTTGCTTTAGGTATATCGACACTAATTGCTTGTTGGCGAGAAAAGCCCACTGCTGCCAGGATAAAGAATGTCAGAATACAAAAAATTACGTCAATCATGGGCACAAGCTCAATCCGGACATCTTCACTCTGGGTGTCTACTCGCAACCTCAGAGGACGAATTTGTATAGGAGGAGAAGCTGAAGTATCTTGTGTATTCATAAAAAATTAATGAGTGGGGTAGTGATGCAATACTAAGCTATGGCTAAGTTGACACTCCCGTCGCTGAAAGCGAGGGATTCTTCTTTCAACCAGCAAACTTAGTGTACTGATTCTCATCAATACACCAGAGGCTTAGCTGTCCAGAAGCGTTTACCCAATATTCCTGGGAGATTTGCGTATGCCCTACGCTATCTAGTCCTTTGTTCAAGATGTTGATTGCGGCATTGTGGTCACGACACAGTCTGGCTCCACATTCACAAATATGTGTTCTAGTACTCAAAAACTTTTTGGCTCTTTTGCCACAAACTGAACAATCTTGAGAAGTGTAATTGGGATTGACTGCAATCAACTTTCTGTCGAACAAATTTGAAAAATACTCTAACCATTGTCTAAACAAACTCCAACCCGCATCGTTAATAGATTTAGCCATTCTTGTCCTAGCTAAACCTTTAACGTTCAAATTTTCAATCACCACGAAATCATTAGACTTCATCACGCACCTTGCTTTCTTTACAGCAAAGTCTTTACGCTGGCGACTGACTTTCATGTGTTGTCTGCCTAGACGGTTTTGAGCTTTTCTCCTGTTAGCACTACCTTTGGGACATTTTGATAGTCTCCTTTGTAGCTTTTTGAGTTTAGCTTCAGCCTTACGTAGTAGCCTTGGATTGTTTACCTTATCCCCGTTAGAGTCAGTGTAGAAACTTTCCAGACCAACATCAATACCTAGAGACTTCCCTGTAGGATTAGTATTTTCTGTGCGCTCAGTATCAATACAAAATTGAGCGTAATATCCATCCGCAAGTCTGATTAATCGCACTCTCTTGATTTGACTTTTTTGGTAAAAATGTAAATCACGAGAACCAATTAGCTTAAGTTTACCGATACCTGTTTTGTCTGTAATTGTTAAGTATTTGCGGTTGTCAGAAAGTTTCCATCCTGTAGTTTTATACTCAACAGAGCGGCTGAACTTCTTAAAGCGGGGAAACCCCTTCTTACCAGGGACTTTCTTTTTGCAGTTGTCAAAGAATCGGCTAATACTAGACCATGCTCTCTCAGCCATTGCCTGACGCGCCATTGAGTTTAGCTTAGCAACAAAAGGAAAATCAGGATTATCAGCTAAAATCTTGGTGTACTGGTTGAGAGAAAAACGATTAACTTTTTCATCGTGAGGAGCATCCATCCAATAAAGCAGACATTTGTTACGGATAAATTGACCAGTTCTGATTGCTTCATCAAGTGCCGAAAACTGATGCTTTTGCGCTTTAAGCTTAAACTCGTAAACCAGCATTACATCGACCAAGTAACATTGCTATACTAATAGTAGCAAATTCACTGTACAAATTTCAAACCAAAAAAAAGATAACTACAGTAATACTCATAGGGCAGTATATAATCTGACCGTACATATAGTTTTTGTGACCAAATACCGTAGAAAAGTAATCACAGGAGTTATGCTGACTAGGTTGGCAGATGTTTTTCAATCAATAGCAGCTAAGTGGGATGCTAAATTGTTGGAATTTAACGGAGAGTCAGATCATGTACATCTGCTCATTAGTTATCCTCCACACAAATTATTGAGCAACCTTATAGCTAATTTAAAATCCACATCATCTAAGACAATGTGGAAAGAATTTGCATCTGAAGTATCAGCTACTTATAACAAACGAGTCTTTTGGAAAGGCTCTTATTTTGTGGCTAGCTGTGGGGGCGTAACGATAGAACAGCTTAAAAAGTATGTGCACGCGCCAAGGTTGCCCTGATTCATCAAGTACAGAAAATCAGGCTTGTAAATTAGGTACTTAGTGATCGCAATGACAAAAGTACCTTTAAGTGAGTGCATTTTTAGTAAACTGCATTCATTTTTGCTTAAGTACCACCAAAGTATAGCAACCGCCAAGGCGGTTAGGACGTAAAATAGAGCTATTATCGTAAACTGCTATCCTCTACTCACCCCATGCCTAAACCCTACAGTTACGACTTTCGTCAAAAAGTGCTCCAAGCTATCGAGT
>JAAHGL010000391.1 GCA_010692635.1 Symploca sp. SIO2C1
CAACTCTTTGAGGCAATTAATTGAAGTGAAAGTAGCTCTTAAAAATCTGCTTACTTTTACCTCATATTCGGAATTTAAGCGGGTGTTTCCCTACGATGGTGCAAGGAAATTGTCTCGATGGGCTCAAAAACCTTGGACTTTTTTGGGAAAAGAAATGATTGAAAGCCTTGTCTGGCATGGCTTCCACACTTATTCAGCAAGCCCTAAGTAACAAGTAAAAAGTAACAAGTAAAAAGTAACAAGTAAGAAGGAATGAATATAGCAGTTCTCCCATCCGTGAGGTACAGATCCTATTCCCAATTCCCAATTCCCAATTCCCAATTCCCAATTCCCCATTCCCTATTCCCAAAAACCAAGCTCTTTGTACCTCATCTAAATGAGAAACGCTATAATTGTTAATTGATTAGTATGTCAACGACCTAGCCAATTTTTAATCACGTCAACAAGACTAGTACCGCCGAACCAAAGAGCTATCAGAATTGAGATAGAAAGAGTTGCTCCCATCACACACAAGATTAACCCTCCTAGGGTAATCGCCCCATCATCTTCGACTAAGCCAAAGCCAGTGACGAAAATCCCGATCGCTGGTAAGGTATTGGTTCCTGGAATGGGAATCATCATCGAAATTGACATCAGCGCGATCGCAACACCAATGACCACTCTACCAGGCAAACTAGTACAAATATAACTCAAACGCGGACGTGCGATCGCTTCAACCCTTTTCAACCAGGGATTTCCTGCTTTGACGAAACCCTGTACCTTTTCTAACTTGATGGCATGATTCATCATCCCCTGCGGTAGCCAGGGACGTTTAGCGCCAACAATTAGCTGAGTTGCTAGTAGCAGCATGACAATCCCAAAGGGAATTGAGTAACCAGGAGCAGGAACTGGTAAAGCTGAAGGAAGAGCGAGGATAACGAACAAAAAACCAAAGATTCGTTCTCCTGCTAGGGAAAGGATATCTATCAACTTTACTTGAGGCTGTCGGTCTTCTTCAAAAAAATAGCGCTGTAATTCTGCAGAAAGTCTAGCCATTTATTGTATAGATTATTACTCCTAATTTTTCTCGAAAACCTAAAACCTAAAACCTAAAACCTAAAACCTACTCCCTGGTACAACAGTCAACAAAAGGTTTTTGAGAAATATCCTCTAGTTCTACTGACTTTAATAGTTCTTCCCACTCCCTTGGATTAGATTCGCGCAAATCAGCCATAAGAGTTAGAGTCTCATGCCAAATCTTAGCCTGAGAATAGAGTAGAGCCTGTTCTAGGATATCAGACTCCTGTTTTAGCATAGTTTCCAGCTCTGGATTTAGTTCAGTGCGCTGGAACCAACCTTGAACAAAAGGTTCACGGCTGCGCTCATCAAGATCGCACATCAGGGAGAAGTACCACCGATAGTTTTGGCCAATTTCGAGAGAGACAGTTTCTGGAAGGCTTAATCTCAAGATACCTGGAGTATTGGGAAGTAGGAGATTTTTCCTGTAGACTGTGTTATTTTCTCCATCATAAACAGCCAATTCCGCTTCTACAAATTGACCAGTTTCGGGAATATAGATAAATAATGTTGGATGAGCAGCAATAGTGGTTACTAGATTATCGGGAGGCATCAAGGCAGTCATTTTTGTGGGTAAGCGAAACGCCTTAGGGCAAGGGGTTCGTGCCTCACCTCTGCCATCAGAGTGTCTTCTGCCAGGTAAAAATTCGCTGTTTTGGGGGGGGAACTCGAGGCTGAGTTGCCACTCCGGATAGGATTGAGCTAGCACTTGAGAAGGCAAGCCCGAGAAAATTACCGTTATAGTCCCAATGACAGCAGCAAGTTTACCCACGATGAGCTAACCTCCGTGTTTAACTCAGTTACCAGCCTCTTTGAGGATGGGGAAAGGTTAAGGGTTCAAGGTTAAAAAGTTAAGAACTGATGATTCTTCCTTTTTCCTTTGCCCTTTTTCCCTTTTCCAAGCCGTTAGTTTCGAGTTCCGGAGAAAAAGCTTTCTCCTTCCCTTTTTTCCGCTGTGACATACTCCCACACTTCAACCAGAGGCTAAGTGTGGGGTTCTCAGCGACTCTCGGCAATCCGCTGTTAACTGAGCTTTACTGACGACACGGGGTACCCCACCGCGTCAGAACAATCGAATGAAAGTTCAGCTCAAATCTAACCTTTCTAGGTTCCAGATGTCCAAGAGTTCATGTACTCAACTTGCTCTGATGTCAGAGTATCAATGAAAATACCCATTGCTTCCAACTTCAGTCGGGCAATTTCTTTGTCTACCTCAACGGGGATAGAGTGCAAACCAGGTTTGAGTTCACCTTTGTTCTTCACCAAGTATTCACAAGCCAAAGCTTGGTTAGCAAAGCTCATATCCATAACTGCACTGGGATGTCCTTCCGCTGCTGCTAAGTTAACTAGGCGTCCTTCTCCTAGTACGACAACAGATTTACCATTCTTGAGACAATACTGCTGAGTGAAAGGACGGACATCTTTTACTTCCGATGACATCTCACCCAAGGACTTGAGATCAATTTCAATGTCGAAGTGTCCGGAGTTAGCAACCATTGCTCCGTCTTTCATCACCTCGAAATGTTCTGGACGAATAACATGCTTGTTACCGGTGACAGTGATGAACAAGTCTCCTTGGGGTGCTGCTTCTTCCATTGGCATTACCCGGAAGCCGTCCATAATTGCTTCAATTGCCTTAGTGGGGTCAATTTCGGTAACAATGACATTTGCTCCGAGTCCCTTGCCTCGCATGGCAACTCCTTTGCCGCACCAGCCGTAACCAGCTACTACTAAAGTTTTACCTGCAAGCAAGACGTTGGTAGCACGAATCACACCATCAAGGGTAGATTGTCCTGTACCATAACGGTTGTCAAAGAAATGCTTAGTATCAGCATCGTTGACATTCATCGCCGGGAAACTTAGTACCCCGTCATTGAACATGGCTAGCAGACGGACAATACCAGTGGTTGTTTCTTCAGTGGTACCAATGATTTCGCTAATTTGACTTTGCCTGTCTTGGACCAAAGCGGCAGTAACATCACTGCCATCATCAATAATAATATTGGGACGGTGGTCGAGAGCGATTTCAACGTGGCGGTTGTAGGTAGCAGCATCTTCCCCTTTGATAGCAAAAACAGGGATCTCTTCATCGACAACCAAGCTAGCGGCTACATCATCTTGGGTAGAAAGGGGATTGCTCGCAATCAAAATGGAATA
>JAAHGL010000392.1 GCA_010692635.1 Symploca sp. SIO2C1
AGCGGGTGTTTCCCTACGATGGTGCAAGGAAATTGTATCGATGGGCTCAAAAACCTTGGACTTTTTGGGGCAAAAAAATGATTAAAAGCCTTGTCTGGTATTGCTTCCACACTTATACAGCAAGCCCCAATTAGCAATTAGCAATTAGCAATTAGCAATTCCCAATTCCCAATTCCCGAACAACTGATCACATCATATTCATTGGATCTACATCAATTGTCAGACTAACATCCTTTGGACAACGCTCTCGCAACTGATTCATATCGAACAACTTCACAGACACATCTGGAGGAAACTTGAGTAAGATTTGCCACCGATAGCGACGAGCAACTCGCATAATGCTTGCAGGTGCTGGCCCTAAAATTTCGTAATCTGAGCTTGCCTCCATTAACCAATCTGCCAACTCGTTCGCAGCATTTTCTACTACTGCTCCATCCACAGCACTCAGTCTCAAGAGAATCAGCCTTCCGTAAGGGGGATAGTTCAGTGCTGCCCGTTGTTCTAATTCTGTCTCAATAAAAGACTCATACTTGTAACCTTGTACCGCTTTAATTACCGGATGTTGGGGGGAATAAGTTTGAATTATAACCTGACCTGGATCATCCCCACGACCAGAACGACCTGCTACTTGGGTAAGGGTTTGAAAGGCTCGTTCTGCAGCTCGGTAATCTGCTAAATGGAGAAGTCCATCTGCTGCAACTACACCCACTAAAGTTACTTGAGCTAGATCTAGTCCTTTAGTAAGCATTTGTGTACCTACCAACAAGTCAGCCTCTCCCTTGGCGAAGCTAGTAAGTAGGTTACGGTGAGCATCCTTGTTACGGGTAGTATCACTATCAAACCTAATAACACTCAACTCAGGAAACTGCTTCGCTAACTCCTTGGTAACCCGCTGAGTACCACTACCGAAGAATTTCAGATAAGGGGAGCCACATTCAGGACAACTGCGGGGATGTACTTTGGCGTAGTTGCAATAGTGACATCTTAGTAACTCAGTTGCACCTTCATGGGTGTAATGATAAGACAAAGAGACATCACAGTTAGGACATTCCACCACATAGCCACAACTGCGACAGGAGACAAAGGTACTGTGTCCTCGCCTAGGAATAAATAAGATACCTTGTTGCTTTTTTTCTTTGAGCTCTCGCAAGCTCTGTTGCAGGGAACGGCTAAAAATCGATCGATTCCCTTGCTGCAACTCCTGCCGCATATCCACAATTTCTATCGGTGGCATAGGACGGGATTGAATCCGTTCTGGTAATGATAGGTAATAGTTGTTTGGGAATTGGGAATTGGGAATTGGGAATTGGGAATTGGGAATTGGGAATTGGGAATTGCTCTCCGTCTCTTCCTCATCTCCTTGTCTCCCTTGTCTCCTCATCTTCCCCAGCTTCTCCAGCTCCCCAAACTCTTCTATCTCTCCATCCCCCCATCTCCCTATCTCCCTATCTCCCTGCTCCCTGCTCCCTGCTCCCTTCTCCCTAATATTTACCCAACTCTCCACAGAGGGGGTAGCAGAACCTAAAATCAGGGGGCAATTTTCTAATTCAGCACGCCATTGAGCGACGGTACGGGCGTGGTAAGTGGGTGCTGGTTGGTCTTGTTTGAAACTGGAATCATGTTCTTCATCAAGGATGATTAAACCCAGTCGAGGTAAGGGGGCAAAAATTGCTGAACGAGTACCAATGACTACCTGAGGTTCACCGGGAAGCATTTGCCGCCAAGTGTCAAAGCGTTCCCCCTTATTGAGGGCACTGTGATAGACGCTGACTTTTTTCCCGAAACGAGCGCAGAAACGGTCGGTTAGTTGGGGCGTTAGACCAATTTCTGGTACGAGAACTAAGGCAGATTTGCCTTGCTCTAATACTGGCGCGATCGCTTGTAAGTAGACCTCAGTTTTTCCAGAACCTGTTACACCATGCAACAGTACTTGAGCATAACCATCTAAACCGGTAATTATTTGTAACGCACTAGTTTGAGTAGATGTTAATACTTTTGGTTTATCACCATATTTTAATGAATGGGTCGCATTTCGCAATCTTTCTCTAGACTGAATTACCACACAACCTTTCTGTTCTAAGGCTTTAATAGTTGACGAACTCGTCTTGCAAACTTGCACTAAATCTGACAACCACAAATCCCCACCGCGACGCCGCAATACCTCCAAAACTTCCTTTTGTCGTGGAGTCAGTTCCAAGGGAAATATATCTGTCACTAGGGTCACAGCTTTCTGCACTTTGGGACGTGCAGGCTTAGGGACCTCCAAATAACTTTCCACCCAACCCCGCTTGCTTAATTCTCGTAATCCTCTGCTTGCTCCTCTCACTTGCCGCTGAAGATAGGAAAAGCTGTAGTCTTTATCTGGTTGTGCTTGGAGTAATTCTAAGAGCTGACGAGCAGTAGCACTGACAAAAGTATCTGCCTCCCTAGGGAGTAACCCTTGATTAAGACGAAAGCGACGCTGGGATCGGCTTAGCAATCCGGGGGGCAGTGCCCCTCTCACCACTGACATCAGCGGTGTATAGTAGTAGTGAGTAACTCGCTCTAACAGTTGCCAGAAGGAAGCCGGGAAAAATCCGGTGCAAACTACATCCTCGACTTCCTTGATTTTAGCTGGCATCAAATCCAAGGGAGGTGAGTCTAGCAACCGAATTGCGATCGCTCCTAAATGTTGTGCCCCAAAGGGCACAGTTAAGATATCTCCAGGTTCAACTGCCAAGTCTGGTGGTAAGCGATAAGTAAATAGCTTTTGGGTCTCTGGACAATCCACTAGGACTTCAATCCAGCGGTTGACTTGATCACCAGATTGATAAGATGCCCCAGGCTCGGCTAGTACTAGACTTGAACGGGGATTAAACATATTGTGAACCCTGCTTACCCAAAATTAATACCAGATTTTTGTAGGTTTTGACTTCATAATCAGTCAATTGTAGCTATAAAGTTAAGAAGTTCTTGGAACCCTGCCTAGGAGCCTCCTTCCTCGGGGCATTCTACATTAACTAAACCAAGTACTTTATCACTTGCCATCACAGATGGGGGTGGACCCAAAAATATATAAATTTCTGCGACTGAATGTAACAAAACTATTCTAGCACATGCATAATTACGCCTTCCCATAATGGAAATTTTGAATGGAATTTTGCACTCACAGGATGATATAAGAACTTTTGCTAGGGCGGTCTTGGCAGATTGGAAAGCCGTGTCCAT
>JAAHGL010000393.1 GCA_010692635.1 Symploca sp. SIO2C1
TCATGATTACGGAGTCGGTTGCTAATGCTCCATTTTCAGGAAACATCAGCAAGTGTAGAGCGGAAACACCAACAACAACACCCCCCACCAATTCACCTAAAACGGGAGGTAAATCTAGTCGTTTCGATAGCTCTCCCCCCAGTTTGCTGGTAATGTAAATGACGACTAAAGTTAGTAGAACCCCTGTCAGAACAATTGGGCTGTATTCTGCTTCTGTTGCTGTTGCCAGTAGAGGAGGGATGGGTTCAGGCAAAGGAATTGAGAGCATTGAGTTAACTATTGGTATCATTGGTCATTAGTCATTGGTAATTGGTCATTAGTAAGGGTTTGATTGCATCTCTGGTTAAACCTATCCCTATATCTTCAGGGAGCATCCCAATGCAAGCAAATCTTAAACCGAAGCTGGGGGAGCTGAGGGAGCTGGGGAAGCTGGGGGAGAGAGAGTATTTCTGCAAAAATCGGATGCTCCCCATCTTCAGAACCGTAGAGAATAGAACTGAACTACCCCAAATAAAAGCAATCCAAGTACAAGTTGAACAGAAGGAGGTGCTAAGGTAAAGCCCCAAGTGACACTGAGTAATCCAGTACAATTGAGTGCAATCGAGTGAACTTGTTCGGATTGCTGAAGCTTTCTGCCAATCAATGTTAAAGTGATCGCTAAACTGATTAAGTAAAACCAAAGCATATAAGGTGCCCCATCAATACAGGTAAGTAGTGTCTTGCTATTGTTCGCTATTTGATGCCTTCAAAACCCGCCGAAGTCTATGTGGGGCTTGCTGAAGAAAATCAACAAAACCGTTGCCAGACAAGGGTTTCAAGCCTTTGTTTTTCTTGCTAAGTGCAAGGAAATTTTACCGATGGGCTCAAAACCCTTGCACAATGGAAAAAATCTGGGAGCTAATCGAGGGGTAATTCACTCATTACTCATTACTCATTACTCATTACTCATTACTTCAAAACCCGAATCAATGGACTCGATGAGGCAAGCCCTATGTGGGTTTATTGATACCCACCCACTGAACCAGGAGTAACGGTGTTAAATTCAACAACCATTCGGTTCACTAAAGCAAGAGCTTCCTCCAGTGCCTCTCGCCGCTCCATCAACACATTATTTGGGGGTAACATTTTCAAAATGCCAAAGCGTTGTAACCTCTTTGCCGTCTGACCTGTAGCACCTACAATAAATACCTGACGACCCTTATCATAGGCTTCCTTGACGGCATTTTCGATCGCTAGAGAAGAGGTAACACCTAAATGAGGTACATCGCTTAAGTCTAGAATCAACACATCATGATCTTCCATCGCAACTTGCTGACGAGCGATCGCTTTTGATACGCCAAAGATCATTGGACCGCTAAGATGGAACAAGAGGACACGACCATTGGCGCGATCGAGAAGCTCTTTCTCTTCGTCAGTCATAACAATTTGATCATCAGCATCGGTAATCGTCTTCACATCTTGATCCTGAAGTTTTGAGAGACGTTCAATCGTCAAGATATTGGCAACGAAAACTCCAACTCCTACAGCCACAATCAAGTCAACAAATACGGTGAGGAAAATCACCCCGTACATAATCATGGCAGCCTTCCAAGACACTTGATGAGCACGTTTGAGGAAGTCCCAGTCAATAATATTAATTCCCACCTTGAGGGCGATACCTGCCAGAACCGCCATAGGAATGGTGGCAGTCAAACTAGCGGCCCATAAAACCACCACCAGTAAAATGAGGGAACGGGTTAAGCCAGATACTGCCGTGCGACCCCCAGCTTGGATATTTACTACTGTTCCCATGGTTGCACCCGCACCAGGTATACCACCAAACAAGCCAGATATTAGGTTACCGATTCCTTGACCGATTAATTCCTTATTGGAGTCGTGCTGAGTACGAGTCAAACTATCGGCAACTACTGAGGTGAGTAGGGCATCAATACAACCCAGCATACCCAGAACTAAGGCATCAATGAGCATCGTCTGAAACTGTGCCGCAGTAAAGGTGGGTATCTGCAAAGATGGCCAACCTCTAGGAATCTCACCAATTCGTCTGATAGCATCTGGCTCAGGGAATAGAAACAGCGCCAATAGAGTTCCCGCTACTAAAGCTACCAACTGTGGAGGAACCAGCCGCTTGAGTTTGGAGGGCATCAAGAACAGAATTAACAGTGTCAGGATACCTAAGCCAGCCTCACCAATATTGATATTATTTAAAAGCTGAGGCAGGTTTTGAACGGTACCAAGAACACCCCCCTTCGGTGTAGTCTGTCCCAGAAAAGGTCCTAGTTGCAGGATAATCAGGATCAGACCAATCCCAGACATGAATCCAGAAACTACGGTGTAGGGCATGAGGGTAACATATCTTCCCAACCGCAATGACCCAAGAATAATTTGGATTACCCCAGCCATCATAACTACGGTAAATGCCATAGCCATGCCATTGTCTGGGTTAGCCGCTGTCAGGTTAGCAATAACCGCTGTCATCACTACCGTCATCGGACCGGTGGGTTCAGAAATTAGAGTAGGAGTGCCGCCGAAAAGTGCTGCAAAAAAGCCTACTAAAACAGCACCCCAAAGACCAGCCGGAGCTCCAGCACCAGAGGCTACACCGAAGGCAAGGGCCATCGGTAGGGCGATAACTGCGGCAGTTACACCACCAAAGATGTCACCGCGCAGGTTCCTAAAATGGATACGATTTGTGAGTTGCATCAGCTGTGTGTAATGTGAGCATTAAAAATTGGAGCGAGATTGACGCAGCAATCTCGTCTGAGGTGGATTAGCTCCTGAGGAGTTGTTAGAAAATTAGGTTTATCAATAGAACTAAGTCTATGTTTTTTATAAAATTAATTGACTTAACTCTATAATTAAATACTATCATTGGAACACCAGAAGAAATACTTGCTCCCAGTAAAGATTACTAATGATCAATCAAACTTTGACTAATAGGAGAGCTCTCTTCCTCGAATGTAGGACTTACACACCTTCACAGAATTATGTCAGGACTTACGCAGCTACACCACATATAGAGTTAAAGGTGCGTTAAGCTACGCATACCTAAAATAGTGGAATAAGTAGGGTTTGCTGAATAAGTAGTCAGGAGTCAGGAGTCAGGAGTCAGGAGTCAGGAGTCAGGAGTCAGGAGTCAGGAGAATAGGAGTTTAGGAGTTTAGAATAGTCTTTAAAGGGGATTATGGGTTAAGAAGATGCAAG
>JAAHGL010000394.1 GCA_010692635.1 Symploca sp. SIO2C1
GGAGGTTGAAGTGCTCCCTACGGTATCTCGCCACTTTCTACAGTGTTTGCTGGGGAGCAGCTTCAACCCGCTCAATCTAGCGAAGCGGTTCCCAGTGGCGATAAGTAGTTGAATAGGGGGTCATACCCCTCATTTATCCACTAATTGGTTTGTAGAGACGCACCAACAGCACTACGGGTATCCTACGGCAGGCTCGTCTCTACATCTAGCGGAATAACCAAAAATCTTGAGGTGAGGGGTCATACCCCCTATTCGCCAGCAGTATCCTTCAAGAAGTCGGGCATCTGAACTCCACGAGAATAATATGAATTTGTTATAAATAAATAATGCGATCGCCTAAATACACCCAGAAACCCTGGACAGAAACCTACAGCGAGATTATTGATGTCCGCAGCCCTGGTGAATATGTAGAGGATCATCTACCCGGTGCGATTAACTTGCCAGTGTTAGATGATACTGAAAGGGCAAAAGTGGGGACAATCTATAAACAAGTTTCTCCCTTCGAGGCTCGTAAACTAGGGGCATCTCTAGTTGCCCAAAACCTAGCTCAACATTTGAGTACTCACTTCACTACCAAAGCGAAAGATTACCATCCCTTAGTTTACTGTTGGCGAGGAGGGCAACGCTCTAACAGCATGGCAGTGGTATTGAACCACATCGGCTGGCAAGTTACTCTCCTTGAAGGTGGCTACAAAACCTACCGTAGTTATGTCTGTCAACAACTAAACCAGTTACCAGGAAAGTTTACCTACAAAATCTTATCTGGATTAACGGGTAGTGGGAAAACCTATATCCTACGACAGCTGGCAAAGCGAGGCCTTCAAGTGCTGGATTTAGAAAGTCTAGCAAATCATCGTGGTTCCTTACTCGGTCAAGAGTGGGAGATGTCTAAGGGAGAGGAAAATTCTGCAACTATTTCACCTCAACCCTCACAAAAGCGCTTTGAATCCCTGCTACTGAAAACCTTGCAAAGTTTTGATAGCAGTAAATTGGTATGGATGGAAGCAGAAAGCAACAAAATTGGTGGGCTTTATTTACCCCCATCCCTGTGGGAAAAAATGAAACAGGCTGGCTGTGTGGAAGTCCAACTGCCCCAAGCTGTTAGAGTTGAATGGCTTCTACAGGAATATCCTCATTTAGTAACTCATCCTGACCTTCTCAAAGGTAAGCTAGAGTACTTAAAATCTCGCTACGGTGGGAAAAAAATCGACGAGTGGTATAACCTCATCGATATGGAGCAATGGCATATTTTGGTAGGAGACTTACTTGAAAACCATTATGATCCGGCTTACAGGCGGTCAATGGGTAAGTGCTATAACCGTATAGAACGCCAACTTGAGATAGCAGATTTATCAGAAACCTCTGTTGAAGCTTTACTAGATGTATTGACCCATTTATCAATGGACAATTGATAATTGATAAAAGTAGAGAACTTCATCATGGGCAGAGCAGTTGGTGGATTTGGGTTACTGACAGGGGCAACTTACCCTTTACGTGCGCTAGCAGTTTTCCAGCGCACGCCAGGTTTGTGGGTTTATATGCTGATCCCAATGCTGGTAAATTTCATTATCGGCATTGCTCTATATGCAGGGTTACTATTGCCTGGTTGGCACGGGGTTGAGCTGCTAACACTCAATCTGGATCATTGGTTCGACAGACTCATTGCTAACCTGCCAACTTGGTTGAGCTACTTAGAATTTCTGATTATCGGTTTAGGCTTTTTACTGCGCTTCCTGTTGATTGTCGGATTACTGTTAGTAATTGGCTTTTTACTGTTGCAATTTGGGACACTGTTAGGTGCGCCTTGGTACGGTAAGCTCTCGGAAAAGCTAGAGGAGATACGTACTGGTCAGATAAAGATAGTAGAGGTAGGGTTTTTTCGGGATATTGGACGCGCAATCCTGTTTGAAGTGAAAAAACTCCTGCTGTTGCTGGGAGTGGGAGTACCTTTATTCCTACTGAATTGGTTTCCTGGGATTGGGACATTCATCGCAACAGTCGGTGGCATTATGATTACAGCAACGATTACTTGTCTCGACTTTTTCGATGGTCCCTTGGAGCGCCGACGCCTGAGGTTTAGGGCAAAGTTAAAGATTATCTTCCGTGCGTTACCTGCTAGTGCTGGCTTTAGCTTGGTTTGCTTGGGGTTAATGAGTGTGCCAGTGCTAAATCTGTTGATTATTCCCCTGTGTGTAGCCTCCGGAACCCTTTTTGTTTGCGATCGCGTTTTGCCCAAGCTTCAGCAAGAAAGCAGGAGGCAGTCCCTATGAAAAAATTTCACCACCAGGTGATGAAAGTAGGGGCGAATGGTCATCATCGGTGTCAACTTAAACTAGAGATAGGTGATAGTGAAGCATCTAGGCCGTTTGAAGATCCTTCGCTATCGCTCAGGATGACATAATTACCAAAAGGTGCATAAGTACTAGATTTTTGAGCAAATTGAGTCATCTTTAGATGACTTGGTGCTATTAGCAAGGAACTTGAGTTCCTTGTGGGGCAAGGATTTCATCTTAAGTTGACACGAATGATGCCCATTCGCCCCTACTGCTCCCTACTTTCAAGTCATAAGGTAGAAGGGAATAAAGCTTGTACAGTAAGCTTTTTTTCTTTTTAAATGTAATCCACTCAAGCAATAGGCAACAAGTCACAGGCAATAGGGGCAGTGAAATATATCTTTTTTATTTAATTTAACTAAAATATAGTTTAAATGCACAACATATTACCAATCTATCTGTGGTTTTTGAATAAACTTACACACACCTTCCAAAAGATGAAGTAACCTAGTTAAGACTACAACACGAATTTTTGTTACAGGCAAAGTAAATGATTGCAACACCTACTAAACTAAAGCACGAAGTCAAAGACCTGTCCCTTGCTCCCATCGGGAAGCAGCGGATTGAATGGGCTGGACGGGAAATGCCTGTACTACGGCAAATCAAAGAACGTTTCGCCCAAGAAAAGCCTTTTGCCGGTATTCGTTTGGTGGCTTGTTGCCATGTAACCACAGAAACAGCTCATTTAGCGATCGCTCTGAAGAAGGGTGGTGCTGATGCCATTTTGATTGCGAGCAATCCCCTTTCTACCCAAGATGATGTAGCCGCTAGCTTGGTTGTCGATGAAGAGATCCCTGTTTTTGCTATCAAAGGGGAAGATGCTGCTACCTACAACGTGGCG
>JAAHGL010000395.1 GCA_010692635.1 Symploca sp. SIO2C1
TGGTTTCTTGAGTGCAGCCTTTGCCTATCCTGATATTCCAGCGATCGTGATTCGAGGTATTTCCGATTTAATTGAGGGTAAAAATGACGATGCTATAGAACCGGAAGAGGTTCGACAGAAGAAGGCTCTTTGAAGTGATAAAATATATGATGTATTTCCCAAGGTTGTCTCAATAGATGCTCGTTTTGACGCGCGTAAAGGACATCCATGGGGGAGTGTTCCCATGAAATCTCCAAATAACTCTTTAGTTGGATGTGTCGATGGAGACAAGTATTCATCGCGAATCTGAGCCTGATTTGTGATCTGATAAATAGCAGGTTGCCATCCCAGCCAAAATGTGCACAATCCGTTGTTTTGTAATGCCAAGCTACTAATCCCAGCTTGTGCAAAGTAGGCTGAAGCATCTTTTCCCTCTATAACGGTACTTTGATGAAAAGATTTATGATGTCCAAAGATAAAATCTAGTAAATATTTTTTATGATGATGAGCTATTTGTCCAGGATAAATAGAACCTAAATACTGTAAAAACCAATATTTTTGAAATGTCTTTAATCCCCAAAAATTCACTTTCAAGTAAATCTTTGATATCCAGCTCTTCTTGTGAGTTTTATGCGTTATAGATGAACTAGGCATGATTCCTCCTCTTATCTTTTTTTTAGTTGAAGTGAAACAACTGTTAAATCTTTTAGCTCTTGTAAAGCATTTGGATGTTTAGCTTCTGCAATCTCAGTTAGAGTACTAAAAGATCCAGGATAAACCATCACTTGGTATCCCCTACGTTGTAAACAGGCAAAAATTGCAAACTCTTCAAGAAAATAATCACTAGATTTTTCTATTCGCCTCTCCAATTCTTCTAAGCTGAGCTGAGACTGCTTTTTTTTGTGAAATTTTTCACCAAATGATCTTACAGATGTTCTGAATAAGATATCCTCTTTATAGAGATTTTTCAAGCTCTCATGATATTGAGCATAATCATGATACTGCTGTATTTCTGAACAGAATACAAATTTAAATTTGCAAGCTCTATCAAATTGGCTAAATATGCTTTGTTCTCTGTAAAAGAACTCTTGTCCAAGAAGCAATGCTTTATCTTTGGCTTCCTCCGGATTTAAATCCTGCAGTGATTCTAATGTAATTCTATGTATGCTATCTCCAATCAATACACAGCAAGATGGAAAACGATTACTTATCCATTCGAGAGAAGCAATAAGCTTAGGACGAATAAAATTACTATTTTCTAAACTAACTCCAAAGAAACAGCTATTATAGCCTTCAAACTTATTTCTCTGGCATTCAGGAGAGACAAAAATTATTTTTGCCCTATACCGAGTTAGTAAACTATTCTGCATTTAAACTGTGATATTGATCTATTTTGACCAAAAAAGGTAGGGCATGGGCTATTATATGCGAGAGATTTCTCTCTGGGATGCCCTCAAGCCTGTAAATCAGTAAAGCTGTCCTAAATGGATGGGGATTTGAACCTATTTTTCTGGTAAAGTTAAATTTTATTAAGCTAGAAGTGAAACTGTATGTATATTGTGCAAGTTGCCTCTGAATGTGCTCCTGTGATCAAAGCTGGAGGCTTAGGGGATGTAGTTTACGGACTGAGCAGAGGGCTAGAAGTTCAGGGTCATTGCGTCGAAATTATCTTGCCGAAGTACGACTGTATGCGCTATGACCATATTTGGGGACTTCACGATGCCTATCGTGACCTGTGGGTGCCCTGGTATGGTGGAGCCATCCACTGTTCCGTCTACTGCGGCTGGGTACATGGCCGAGTTTGCTTCTTTATCGAACCCCATTCCGGTGACAACTTCTTTAACCGAGGGTGCTATTACGGGTGTGTGGACGACAATATGCGCTTTGCCTTCTTCAGTAAAGCAGCATTGGAATTCCTACAGAAGAGCAATAAGCGTCCGGATGTTATCCACTGCCATGACTGGCAGACTGGCTTAGTCCCTGTCATGCTCTATGAGATGTACAAATATCATGGCATGGAGTACCAACGAGTCTGCTACACCATTCATAACTTTAAGCACCAGGGAATTGGAGGAACTGATATACTCTGGGCAACTGGTCTAAATAAAGAACCTTATTACTTCAATTACGATCGCTTGGGTGATAACTTCAACGCCTTTGCTTTAAACTTTATGAAGGGTGGAATTGTTTACTCCAATTCTGTTAATACAGTTTCTCCTCACCACGCCTGGGAAGCTCACCACACAGAGGTTGGCTGTGGTTTAAGTCACACTTTACATCTACAACAGGACAAATTTGCTGGGATTCTCAACGGCATCGATTACGACATGTGGAATCCAGAATCAGACAGCTACATCCCTTATCAATATTCCAAGGATAACCTCGAAGAAAAAGCCTGGAACAAAAAAGCCCTAAGGGAGAGGCTTCTACTAGAGCAAAGCGATAGACCACTCATAGCCTTTATCGGTAGGTTGGATCCTCAAAAAGGTGTTCATCTACTCCATCATGCGCTCTACTACGCACTGAGCAGGGGAGCACAATTTGTGCTGTTGGGTTCAGCAACAGAGCCAGGAATCAATGCTCAGTTTTGGCATGAGAAACACCACTTAAACAATAACCCTAACTGCCATTTAGAAATTGGCTTTAATGAAGAATTAGCCCACCTGATTTATGCAGGAGCAGATATGATCGTAGTTCCTAGCAACTATGAGCCTTGTGGGTTGACCCAAATGATTGGATTTCAGTACGGTACTGTACCCATTGTGCGGGGAGTTGGTGGGTTAGTGAATACTGTATTTGACCGAGATTACGATCAAACCAAGCCCCCTGAAGAACGCAATGGTTATCTGTTCTATCAAACAGATAATCATGCCCTAGAATCAGCAATGGGTAGGGCTCTTGAATTGTGGTATACAGAACCTGAAGAGTTCCGTAAGCTTGTCATTCAAGGCATGGAGTATGACTACTCCTGGAATAACCCAGCTGAGGAATATATCAAGATTTACGACTATATCCGGCACAAGTAAGGTGTTAGGTGTTAGGTATTAGGTTTTTGGAGGATCTCTTTGGTGTGTTTTTACTAGAGTGCTCTTACATTACCCTCTAATACCTAAACACTTGGGTCGAATGATTACTCTTGCTGGAGTAGGAATAACCACAAAGGCACAAAGTACACAAAGGTTA
>JAAHGL010000396.1 GCA_010692635.1 Symploca sp. SIO2C1
GATTCCCTACCGCTCAATTGTTAGCTGGTCGGCATTCATCTCACCGTTAAACCATTGGCGGTACTCGGCTACGCCTCGATAAATCCGCCTCGGTTATAGCGGGAGCCTTCTGCCGACATTAAGGTAAGAATTCTTAATTCTTAATTCCGCGCAGTGGTACTAGTCTCTGAAGTCTTCTGGCAAGGCAATGAACACCCGTTCTCCCAGTTCTAATCCCTCCAGAATCTGAATTTGGTCTTGAATCGTTGAGCCAATCGTTACTGGTTTAAATTGGGGTTGATTATCCTCATTAGGAACCATAACACCAGTTTTACCGCTTTCGGTAACAACTGCAACTATAGGGACAAGCAAGGCATCACTCAGTGTTTCTCCCAGAAAAGTAAGGTTAACATTCATACCTGAGCGCAATTCTTGTTTAGCTTCTGATGAGAGTGCTACTTCTACCTCAAAAGAAGTGACTCCACTGTTGTCCACTGCCGCTGGTGCTACAAACTTCACGTTACCTTGGAAAACTTGATCGGGAAAAGCATCTGCGACAATCTCTACTGACTGCCCTCGTTTAATTTTCCCTATATCCACCTCCGGAACTTTGGCAACAACTTGCAGACCCTGAGAAATCTCCACAATTGCACTGGAATTTCCGTCTTGTGTTACGGAAGCTTGTGTACTGGGAGTCACAAAACCTCCTTCTGTGGCATATTCCTGGCTCACAATGCCCGAAAATGGTGCCTTAATTACTGTGTCTTCTAACTGAACTTGTACTGTTCGCACTTGAGCTTGAGCAGCTTCAACAGCAGCTTCCAACTGAGTAATTTCTTCTATTCTCGTACCATTGCGTAGCTGCTGTAGGGCGAATTCTGACTCTTGCACGGAGGCTCTCAGTTGCTCAATGGCTGGACTATTGGTATTTTTGGTGTTTTGTAATTGCTCTAGGCGTTGTTGGGTTTCAACAAGGGTTGCCTTAGCACTACGGGCTTCTGTTTGTACTTGATTAAACTGATCCTGGGAAAGAGCTCCCTGCTGAAACAGAGAGCTATTGCGTTTTACCCGTTCTTGAGCCAAATCTAGCTGTGAGCGGGCAATTTCTACTTGTGCTTTTGCCTGCTCAATTTCATTAGGATTGCCAGCTTTGGCTTCATCAAGACGTGCTTGAGCTTGAATTAGACGGGCTTGAGCTTGATTAATTTCTTCAGTAGGATTGCCAGCTTTGGCTTGAGCTAAACGTGCTTGAGCTTGTTTGAGATCAGCTTGAGCTTGTAATAATTGTGCTCGCAGTTGTTTACTCTCCATCCGTGCTAACTCTTGTCCCTTTCGTACTCTATCTCCCTTGCCAACGTACAGCTTTTCCAAAATACCAGAGGTTTTGGGGCTGATGTTTACACTTTTAATAGCTTCTACTTCACCACTGCCGGTAATCCGCAGGGTAAAATCTTGCGCCTCCACTGACACTGTTAGTTCATCAAGATCAATTTTGCTTGGTCTTGCCGCCATGATGAAGTAACCTGTTCCCATCACCACCAAGATGCCAGCTACGATTAGCCTGGTCAGCCAAGGAAAAGGTCTCTTGAATTTACCAATTTTGGGGATTTCCATGACCAAGGTATTCGGTAGTGCTGATTTTCTATCTTAGTGCGCAATTTAAGGAGGATTATTGCCAACCTTGATCTAGTACTTAAAAGAAACAGCTTGTTAACTTACTAATTGGTAAGATAGTAAATCCAAACTATTAACCAGATACTATTCAACAGGTAAGATATGAGCGAGCAATCTGACACCGCCCAGAAAATACTTAGCGTGGCTCAGCGACTTGTTCAAGAGCGAGGCTATAATGCCTTTAGCTATGGGGATATTGCGGAGGAACTAGGTATTCGCAGAGCTGCTATTCATTACCATTTTCCCTGCAAAAATGACCTAGGACGAGGACTAGTGGTTCGTTATCGGGAAGCCTGTCGCCAGTTACTACAGCAGATAGATCTCGAAACAGAAGACCCCCAAGACAAACTGAGGCGATACATCCAAACCCATCGGGAGATGCTTCAGGATGGTCAGATGTGTTTATGCGGGATGCTGGCAGCAGAGGTTACAACTCTATCGGATGCGATCGCGGCGGAGGTGAAGGCATTTTTTTCTGAACATGAGATGTGGGTAACTCAGGTTTTGCTTAGAGGTCGGAAGCTTGGGGTTTTTGACTACAAGGGTCAACCAGAAGCTACCGCTCGGATGTTATTGTCTAGCCTTGAGGGAGCAATGCTCATTGCCCGGTCTCAAGGAGACCTGAATCAGTTTCACTGTGTGGCTCAAGAACTACTTGCTGGTCTAGGAATCAAAACCTGAGTTCAGTCCGTTCCTTGAGGAGAAATTTTTTTTATTTGACAACTTACCTATGTGTAAGTATATTGAAAAATAAGTTTCTTACTTGTAGGTAAGTAAAAAAGCATTGAACTTAGCTTTGTTTGAATGATCGATGCTCAAGTCATTTTCTAGAGAAGGAGCCTAGTAATGTCCGTCCCAACGTTACCAACCTCAAAATTCTGTTCTGCCATACCAACTAACCCTAAGACAGTCGAGTTTCTTGCTCCTCAAGGGATTAATCTTCAACGGCAAGCCCGTCAACCTATTGCTCCAGCTGTAGTTGCTGACTTTAAAGCTATCTTTGAGCGAGATCCGGCTGCCAGCAACTGGCTGGAAGTATTGCTTTGCTATCCCGGACTCCATGCTCTAGCAGGATATAGGTTAGCTCACTGGCTGCACCAACGACGTTTGCCTTTACTGCCACGCTTAATTTCCCATATTATCCGCTGGTTGACCGGCATTGAGATTCATCCCGGCGCCCAAATTGGTAGGGGTGTGTTGACACTCCCACGGTTACGCTACGCTAAAACCGTGGGATTCTTTTGTCATAGGGAGCGCAACCGCTTTACCCTCAGAAAGCATCTTCACCGTATGCCCTACGGCTGCAAGTCCTCTTATTAGAACTACTTGACTAGCTGCTACATCTCTATCCGTTGTGTAGCCACAATTGTCGCACTTGTGAATACGTTGAGCTAATGTCTTTTTACCTGTCTCATGTAGGCAGCTAGGGCATATTTGAGAAGTTTTATAAGCATCTACTTTTT
>JAAHGL010000397.1 GCA_010692635.1 Symploca sp. SIO2C1
TCACTTCAATTAATTGCCTCAAAGAGTTGTGCAGCAAGCGATAGTACACTCTTTACTTATTACTTATTACTTATTACTTATTACTTCAAAACCAGAAAATTACGACTTATTCAGCAAGCCCTAACTACTCCTGATATATTGTTGAAGAAATTCTCTAATTTTCCTAATTTTGAACTCTTTAGCTAATTCCTGAAGTTCTTGAGCAAAGGGTACATATTTATTATCCATATTTTTCAATTTATCACCATGCTCGATGAGGCTGTCAATCCAACCTTTTCTCGCTAAGTCATACAAAATATCTAGTTCTTCACTAGCAGGAGGTATAATATTTGTTGCTTGAAGTTTTCTGGCTGAATTATATCCATTGGATTGCTGCTGGTTGGATAATTTGTCAGTATCATCATATACCCAGATTAATTTTAATAAATTGCTTATTTGGCTTAATAAATCTCCCGTTTGTATAGGCTTGGGCAGGAAATAATTACAGCCTATTTTCCGACTTTGATGCTGATAAAACTCAGACACACTCGCCGAAGAAGCAATCAAAATTGTCTCTTTAAATTCTGGTAACTGGCGCAGACAGAGGGTCAGTTCAAAACCATCCATCACCGGCATCACTAGGTCGATGATCATTAAATGTGGTTGAAATTCTTTGGCTTGCTCTAAACCTTCTAGTCCGTTTGCTGCCTCCCTCATTTCAAAGCCAATAGGCTCGAGCAAATTAACGAGGACTGCACGATTTTCTACGCAATCATCTACCACAAGAACTTTTTTCTTGTCACCCTGGTAGCCAATTATTTTGTTTGAGTAATTGACAATTGGTAGTTCAATGAATTTTGAGGCTTGGGGTAATTCTATATCGAACCAAAAGGTACTACCAACTCCCAAGGTACTTTCGACTTGAAGTTGCCCTCCCATTTGGGAAACGATTTTCTGGGTAATGGCTAATCCCAGTCCAGTCCCTTCTGCTTTGTGAGTGCTGTGTCCTACTTGTTCAAAGGGTTCAAAGATTTTTTCTAGCTCTTCTACTGCGATACCAATGCCAGTATCTTCAATCTCAAACCTAATTTTGTTGTTAGTTATTTGTTGTTGGTTATTTGTTGTTGGCTGTTGACCAATGACCAATGACAAATGACTAATGACACTTACTTTAAAAGTCACACTACCAGTATCGGTAAATTTGATCGCATTACTCAACAGATTAATCAAAACTTGCCTTAGTCGTTTTTCATCTGTATGCACAGCGGTAGGTAGTTGATTAGAGAATTGGTAGGTAAAAGTAATTTCTTGTTGTTGAGCACGGATGTGGCAGATTTCGACAACACTGCGCAAAAAGTTAGGAAAGTGGAAATTTTCGGGAGAGAGTTCCATTTTCCCGGCTTCGATTTTGGAGATGTCTAAAATATCGTTAATCAGAGTCAGCAAATGACTGCCGCAGGAGTGGATGGTATCAATACCTTTTTGTTGCTGAGGGGTGAGTTCTTGGGAACGTTGCAGAATTTGAGTATAGCCGAGAATGCCGTTGAGGGGAGTGCGTAACTCGTGACTCATGTTAGCCAAAAATTGGCTTTTGGCTTGGTTCGCAACTTCAGCAGCTTCTTTAGCCTGTTGCAGTGCTTTCTCGGCTTGCTTACGTTTGGTTACATCGACTAAAACTGCTAGGGAACGAATTATTTGACCAGATTGATCTCGTTTGACAATACCAGAAAGGAGTACATCAATAATTTTGCCATTCTTGCAGACAAACTGATAAGGAATTTCTAAACAACTTCCTGCCCGAAAAAATTTAGGCATCATCACTTCTTTAGCATAACGGCGAGACTCTTCTGTCAAAAACTCTGTAGATTTTCTCCCAAGGACTTCGGAGCGCTCATAACCTAGCTTTTTGAGCCAATAGTTGCTGACACTAATTATTCTGCCCATGGAGTCGATGGAATGCAACATAACTGGGGTATGTTCATAAAGGGAGCGATAGCGTTCTTCGCTCTCTCTTAGTGCCTCCTCCGCCTGTTTACGTTCACTTATATCTTTGAAAAAGCAGTAGTGACCCTCAAAACCAGCAAGATTCACATCAGCTTTCACCATCAACACTTGTTTGTAGAAAATGGAACCATCTTGGCGAAGTCCCCTAGCTTCAAACTCCCCTTTACCTTCAATCAGCATTTTTTTGTAGGCAGCGATCGCAATTGGTATATCCTCAGGATGAACAGTTATCTCCCAGTTGATTCCTAGCATTTCCTCCGGTTGATAGCCAACTATTTGAGCATAGGAGTTATTGACTTCTAGATAATGACCTTCAGTGCCGAGTTTAGCAATTCCTGGCATGGCATTTGCCAGAGCTAAATTCATTTGTCCAAGTTCTTCAAATTTGGTTTTTAGCTTTTGATTCAGCTGCTTGAGGGTTTCTTCTACCTGCTGTCGTTCTTGAATTTCCTCTTGCAGTTGCTGAGTACGCTCTTGGACTTTCTTCTCTAGGGTGTGAGAATATTCTTCTAGCTGTTGGTAAAGCTGGGCATTTTCTAAGGTAATGGCAGCTTGAGTACATAAGAGTTGTAAAATTTCGATACGATCATTAGTAAATGTTCCTGCCGTCAGATTATTTTCCAGGTAAAGAATACCAACTAGTTTGCCTTGTTGGATAATGGGTAGACACAACAGAGATTTAGGCTGCACACTGATAATGTACGGATCGGCAACCAAGCTCGTTTCTGCTGTTGCGTCATTACTTACGAAAATTTGTTGAGTATGGCAAACATAATTAATTGCGGCGTGGGAAATCTCATGGCTAGATTCCAACGGAATTGGTTGGAGGTTACACTGTTGACCAGTGATACATTGAGCTGCAATAACTAGATTATCTGCTTCGAGCAACAGTAAAGAACCTTTCTGAGCTCCGGCATTTTCCATCATTACTTCAAGCAAAGTGGAGAGCAAGGGAGCCAGGTGAATTTCGCTAGAGAGTACTTGGGAAGCTTTCATCACTGCTGCCAAGTCCAGAATAGCTGAATCATTGCTACTGCTAGCAGTGATGGCTTCAGTGGTGAAGTTGGAGAAAGTATCGTCTGTCAGACTACCTCTTTCCCTAGTCATAATGGGAGCGAGGAATTGGG
>JAAHGL010000398.1 GCA_010692635.1 Symploca sp. SIO2C1
GGGGGGGGGTGGGGGGGGGGGGTGGGGGGGGGGTTTGGGTGTTGTGTGTTTTAATGGGACGGCGACCACCGGGATCTACACGCTTTCCCTACGCGGCGCTCTGGCGTAGAGGAAGAAGGGCGATGACTAGTGTGGAAGATATCAATAAGCTGTTCAAGGAAGCGAAAGATGTAAACAGCTACCGAGAAGCAATTATTGAATTAATGAAGAAGGAAGTAGGAGAACCGTCGGCACTAAAGCTGAGAAAATGTAATAAGAAGGAGATGGTTGTCAAATGGGTGAACGGACAAAATTCAGAGACTCCCAAGGAGAGTGAGCAGTATCGTACCGAGTTTGAGAATCTGGAATTTGTACTGATTAAAGATGCGGTTCAGATCATGGAATATTGTAAAGAAAAGAGGTTGAGGGTGTCGTTCAGGAAGGCAGGAGCAGCGACATTAGCGAGGATGGCAAAAGGCCACCCTTGTAAAGGACATGATATCGTAGACAAAACAATCAAGGAGAAAAAGGAAGGGGAGTGGACCTACAGGCTAGATGTAGATGGCGTACGGCCTAAGATGGAGTCCTATAAAGGATTAGTGGGAAAACCCAAGGAGCGAAGAGAAAAGGTGGGGGTGCCGAAGCTGGAAAAAATATGGGGAGTAAAGGAGAAAGGCTGGGGAAAAGTTGCTTATGGACTAAGTGAAGTTGACAATATTTTGTCGATAGTAAAATCCAGACCAATCTTGTACACAGGCGACTATGATCTTCACGATTTGCTAAGTGTCAAAGGTGGGAAGCTAACAAGAATCCTGTCTGGCACACCGGAGGAGGTCAATGCGCTAGAGGGACTGGTGAGAGCAATGGATCCAGATGGGCAGTTAAAGGGTGGTTATTTTCAGCGGTTGTATGAGAATCCATATGCGAGGATCCGTCACGGCGCCCAGACTTCATACATAAGTTACCTACTAACCAACGAACGGGTGGGGAAGACGGAAATGAGGAAGCAGCTAGTGCGTACACTAAAGAGTGAGTTAGGAGGGATTGAGAAGGAAAAAAAGGGAGAGGAAGGATTAATACCAAGCGAAGGAAGTGTCGTGAGGATAGCGGATGAGATCCTTATGTTTACGGAGGTAGGGAATATATACCATCTAAGCAGTATAGAGGATATATTCAGATATTACGTTCTGAGTAAATTAGAGACGCAGATACCATACTACTATTTTCTAGCATATCTAAAGGAGAAGAACGAGAGAGAAGAAGGGATGGAGACGGTAAAGCTCGGGTTGAGGCAATGCAGCAAACATATAGCGAAGATACTTAAGAAGTTATATAAAGTAGGGACCGAGGCAGAGGGTACTATAGGGGATGGTGCGTGAGCATTCAGAACAGAATACAGTAATCCTGAGATGGAAAGCTAATACACTATGGTTACTATCGATCTCATACTGCTCAGTTACATCCGCCGAGCTGCACTAGGTGTACGGGGAAAAGAAAAGGGACGTTGCAGAGTGATGAAAATAATCACTTAGTAACAACCCCTTACAACCCAATCTTGCATCCCATTCCATTCCACCGCACCAAACCCCAACACCACTCCCGATAAACCACCCCTAACCCAACTCACCCACCGGCGAAGATAGTCACCAATGCATCTATCCGACGCACCCTGCTCATAAAGCTGGGCTACCTTTGCCTTCATCCTTTCCACAGTCTTCTGGGCTACTTGTAAACCCGTTGGGGAAAACCAATAGCCCAGAAACTCAAAACCCCTAGAAACGCGCCCGATAAAAGTCTTATCAGGGTGCTTTTCTACATGCAAATCCGCCATCACCTCATTCACCGCCTTGATTGCCTTACGCAACTTCCACCGGGAGGGAGCCAGCACAGTTAAACTAAGCCAGGGAGTCACCTCCCCGACTTGTCTTCAAAACCGGACTTGAGACTTTCACCTCATCCGGCTCCTCAGTAGTACCATCTTTGTCATAGATACTGCTCATTAGACTCGAGTTATCCGTAAATCGTCAGCAGTCTTTGCATCGTGGCAATGGCGATGTAGTAACTGTAGGTTGTCTTTCCGATTCTTACCCCCAAGTGATAATGGGATGATATGGTCAACTTCCCACAAGTCGCCGTCTCGAAAATGTAGTCCGCAATAGTTGCATTTACCCTTTTGCTTCTTAAGTAGTTGAGCTACTTGAGAGCTAATTTCAGGGTTTTTGCCTAATCTTGTGCTCCAATAGGTGAGGTTTCCGTCAAATGGACTTGCCGCACCCTTGACCTTAACATGACGACAAATCCTTGTCTGGGAGTGCTTTATTAGTGCAACTTCTCCTAAATCCTTGAGGCATCTGAAGCGCCACATTCCATCGGTAGTTATTGACCAATATTTCTGTGCGCACCATTTACCTGTCTTAGAAGAATGTCGTCTGAGTGCCCATTTGTACAGGAGCGTCCAGAGGTAACAATCCAAGCTGGAGAAAGTCTCCTTACTAGCGCCATTCCTAAAATAGTTTGACCATCCCCTGATAATCGGGTTCAAATGGTTTATTAGTGCTATTTGAGGAGCGCCTTTATGCTTGGCGACTACTTCAGATAGTCTTTTCTTATGTTTACCAATGGACTTGGAACTGGGTTTGATCAGGGTTTTGTACCCAAGGGGGACTCCGTGAGTATTCTTTCCGGTTTTCCTTTGCCCCACTCGATATTGTCGGATATTGAATCCCAGGAAATCAAACCCAGGTTCTTCACCGCACAATGTGTGTGCTATTCTAGTTTTCTCCGGTTTGAGTTCGAGTCCAATTTCCTTGAGCCATGAAGCCACTGCTTTTTGAACCTTTTGAATCACATGCAAATCTTCGTGCATGACCACAAAGTCGTCAGCATATCTGACTAAAGTCATTGCTTGACGAGCGGTAATACTCTCTCCCGCTTCCTCCTTGACACGTTCCTCCAATCCGTGCAGGGCGATGTTTGCTAGTAGTGGGGAAAATGGAGTAGGAACAAAGCGCACCTTCCAACCTTGCGGTTGATGTGTTTCTTCATTCCTCTCCCCAAACCGTGCGTGACACTTTCGCGTCACACGGCTTTCCATCATAGTTACTTCCGACCAAAAGA
>JAAHGL010000399.1 GCA_010692635.1 Symploca sp. SIO2C1
CCAAAGAACTTCCCTCGTTCCGAGAGTTAGTCATTGGTGATGTTAATATGTCTAATTTTGTAGAAGTTTAATTAAAGTTAGTCTACATTAAGACATAATCCTTAAGAAATGTCAAAGGAATTTAGAACTTAGAATAAAGAATATCTCTCTTCAATGGTAAACTGCGCAAGATAACTCAAGTTGGATCGTTTTTTGGTATCTGCACCAACCGAAGAATTATGAAGTGAGATTAGGAAAAATTTTTCTAATTTAGTAGATGTTTAATAGAGATTAAAGCCTTCCTTTCACCTGTATGCAATAAGCCCGACTTCTTTAAGAAGTCGGGCTTATAAACTCCTAGTTTACTCACCTAAATAGGGTTTGCTGAATAAGTAACAAGTAACAAGTAATAAGAGGAATTCCTACCAGTCGAACAGGTTATTTCTTCTGCTTATAAGTGGAAGCTACAGATAACTCCTTCAACTGCTTCTGATCCACCACACCAGGAGCATCAGTGAGCAGAGAACGAGCTTGCTGCGTCTTCGGAAAAGCAATTACATCCCTAATTGACTCCTCTTCTGCCAGTAACATCACCAACCGATCTATCCCGTAGGCAATCCCTCCGTGAGGCGGTGCGCCATATTCAAAGGCTTCCAGTAGAAACCCGAACTTACTATAAGCTTCCTCAACAGACAAGCCAATAGTATCAAATACCCGCTGCTGAATTTCTGATTGATAAATCCGTAGACTACCACCACCGACTTCATAACCATTAAATACCAAATCGTAGGCTTGGGCTCTTGCTGTCTTCAGGTCGTTTATGTCATCGGGGTGGGGTGCTGTAAATGGGTGGTGTAAAGCCTCTAAACGCTTCTCATCTGCGTTCCACTCAAACATCGGGGGCTCCGTCAGCCAGAGCAAATTGAGCTTTTGAGGGTCAATTAGCCCTAACTCCTGACCAATGACTAGCCGCAAGCGATCCAAGGTTTTGTTAACTATCTCCGCAGAACCAGCACCAAACAGCAGCAAATGACCAGCTTGAGCACCAGTCAGTTCCAAAAGTGTCTTTGTCTGCTCCTCCGTCAGATTGTCTTTAATCGCTCCAATCGTGTCAATTGTGCCTCCTTCCTTAACTCGGATGTAAGCGATTCCTTTAGCACCAACTTCGCTGGCTTCTTTGAATAAATCGCCACCTGGCTTAATCCTTACATTGGAGATAGTTTCATTCCCTTCTGGAATTGGCAAAACTTTAATAATGCCTCCAGCTGCTACAGCACCGGAAAAGACTTTAAAACCACAGTCTTTGAGCAACTCAGAGACATCAACCAGTTCCAAGCCAAAACGGGTATCTGGTTTATCACTACCGTAGCGCTCCATGGCTTCGGCATAAGTGAGGCGGGGAAAAGGTCGAGGTAGGTCAATACCTTTGACAGTCTTAAAAATGTAACCTACTAACTCTTCATTGAGTTGGATAATTTCTTCAATTGACATGAAACTCATTTCCATGTCTAGCTGGGTAAACTCTGGCTGTCGGTCAGCTCTGAGGTCTTCATCCCGGAAACAACGGGCAATCTGATAGTAACGGTCAAAGCCTGATACCATCAACAACTGCTTAAACAGTTGGGGAGACTGGGGTAGGGCATACCATTGTCCAGGATTGACTCGAGAAGGTACTAAATAGTCTCTGGCACCTTCGGGGGTGGAGCGAGTTAATATCGGTGTCTCCACTTCAATAAAGCCTTGCTCATCTTCCAGGAAACGGCGCATAGCTTTGGTTACCTGATGACGCAACTGTATATTTTTGCTCAAGCGATCGCGTCTTAAGTCTAAATACCGATATTTGAGTCGCAATTCTTCCCTTACGTCTTCTGTATCAGCCGTGGAAACCTGAAAAGGTAGCTGCTTGCGGACGCCATTGAGCAGTTCAATCTCGTCAGCGTAAATTTCCACTTCGCCAGTCGGCAGTTTGGGATTAAGGGAGTCTGCTGGACGTTCCGTCACTCGCCCTGTAATACTTACCACATATTCATTCCGTAGGGCATCGGCATCTCCATAGGAATTTGGGGTGCGCTGAGGATCGCTGACAATCTGGATGATGCCACTCTTATCTCGCACATCTAAAAAAATTACACCCCCGTGGTCGCGGCGACGGTCTACCCAACCACATAGGGTAACTGTTTCTCCAATATGTTTTTTTCTCAGTTCGCCGCAATAATAAGTTCGCATAGTTGCTGATTCACCTAACTTTGGCTTGAGGGTGGGAAATTTTAGGCATCAAGCCTGAAGTCTATATTGACATCATCCCCGACTAAATCAAAGATTAGCGTTAAATTGTAGACTGGTTAGCTATGTACGATAAGCTACAGAAATTTACTTCCATAGAGTCGGGCAAATCCGCTGTTCCAGCTAAATTTTTTGCAGGGAAAGCACTCCAGGGTTGCATCAAAGATGTTTACTAGCAAAGATTAGGAATTAGTGATTAATTCTTGCATTGTGGTCAAGGAAAAACTATCTAATCTACAATTCCCTACATAAGGAATACGTAATCATGACAATCAATACAGCCAAGCTTGAGAGCATTCTCCAAAATTTTGTCACTGGTGCAAGTGACGTTCAGGGAGCTGCCCTGGTTTCTCCTGATGGACTCCCCTTAGCATCCAGTTTACCAAGCGAAATGGACGAAGAACGAGTATCCGCAATGTCAGCAGCAATGCTCTCTTTGGGTGAGCGTATCGGTTCTGAATTGTCCAGAGGTTTTCTAGACCGCATCTATGTTGAGGGGGATCAAGGTTATGGCATACTAACCAACTGTGGGGAATATGCCGTTTTACTCGTTTTAGCTAGTAAGGCAGCTAAACAAGGAGTACTAATGCTGGAAATTAAGCGCGTGATCCCAGAAATCAAGATAGCTTTAGAGCCAATCCGAAAAATAACTGGAGCTTATGATAATCAATCGTAGTTGACAAAATTAATCCTGAATGATAATAGGAGTGGCAGATTAAGGGCAATGCTATTGCCCCTAAATACTATGGGAACAAGACCATGGCTATGAGTATATCTACCTGATGTTCTCTCCTAAAAGAAGTTAATTCATTAACTGCTTTTA
>JAAHGL010000004.1 GCA_010692635.1 Symploca sp. SIO2C1
TGATTACACAAGAAAAGATGTTAGGAGCTCTTTGTGTAATCAAGGGTAAACCAGCATAAAATCTTATGTAGGGGTGGGATGTAACTACTGAGCTACTACTAAATCGTTCATCAATCCTAATATCAGGAACAACAATAGCCTCATCTCGTGGTAAAGTAATAGAGCATAACTCAAGAACACTAGCAATTTCAGTGACATCTAACCCAACTTGTGCCTTGAAGCATAGATGATTGTCCTCGACAAAGCTAATCAAGCTGATGGGAGTACCAGCAATATGCGCAGCTATACGAGCTAGATCGTTTAATGATTCCTCAAGAGCAGTATCTATAGTCTGAGTTTGGCAAACCTTATTGAGTCTTGCTGCTTGTTCGCCAAGAATTAGTGATTTCATCTTGAGTGCCCTTGTGTTCTTGAAGATGGATGAGAAAGTTTTACTATCCCTTCTTAGTCTTAGCACTCTGACACAGGAGCGGTAAAACCAAATTATATTGCTCTACAGTATCTTCCACTCTGCTCAGAGATATTAATTATATCAATATCAACAATAATTAGCTGCTTTTTGTTGTTCCATAGTAAATAAAAATATCCACTTTCTCGAATTTTACTGATGGTATTTTCTGACCAATTTATCCAAAATGCTATTTCTTTTACTATCCAGCCTTAGCTATTTAACTGTAATACTTCTCCTCAATAAAAACTGCTGTATTTATGGATTTCGCTAACCTCAATCTAAAATCTTCAATTTAGATAAAGTTTACACCTGGTAAAGAAGCTGAGGCAAATGCATCCCCTCTATCTAAGCTAAGACGCATTTAAACTACTTAGTTCCAATCTCCCTATACCCGCGTCCCCATGTCAGTAATAATTGATAATTTAAATGCACAACAGCTTAGCTGACTAAAATAGATAATAATTAAAGTCCCACTGCTATAAACATCGTGGCACAGGTTATTCTGGAAAACGTATATAAAAGCTTTCCTACTCGTCAAGGAGAATCCACTGTTGCATCAGTAACTAATGAACCTTTACTGACGTCAACAGACGAAGCCTCAATTACTACAGCGGCTCAATCTTCCTCCAAATCTACTACTGTCAATATTTTGCGACGCATTAACCTGACAGTTCAAGATGGGGAGTTTATGGTACTGGTGGGACCTTCTGGCTGCGGTAAAAGTACTTTACTGCGGATAATTGCAGGGTTAGAGATGCTGACAGGGGGCAAAATCTGGGTAGATGATGCTCTGGTAAATGATTTACCAGCAAAAGAACGTAACATTGCGATGGTCTTTCAAAACTACGCTCTCTATCCCCACTTTAGTGTCTATGAAAATATTGCCTTTGGACTGCGACTCACTAGTAGGGAAGATACTATAGGTCAAAGAAGTCCCCAGAAAGATATATACTCCACTATCGCTTCTTACTGCACTCAATGGACCGAGAACCTACTAGTGGCAATAACGCGATACTTACCTAAAGAACTTCAGTATTTCTCCGAGCAAGAGAAAGCGATCGATGAGCGAGTACATTATGTTGCTGAATTGTTGCAAATTGAGCCACTGCTAAATCGACTACCCAAACAACTATCTGGGGGACAAAAGCAAAGGGTAGCACTCGGACGTGCTATCTCTCGGAATCCCCAAGTCTTTTTAATGGATGAACCTCTCTCTAACCTAGATGCTCAACTGCGAAACCAAACTCGCGCCCAAATTGTTAAACTACAGCGGCAGTTGGGCACAACTACAATCTATGTTACCCACGACCAAACTGAAGCAATGACAATGGGCGATCGCATCGCTGTCATGAATCATGGTGAAATCCAGCAGATTGCACCTCCTCTAGAATTGTACAACCAACCAGCCAATCAATTTGTTGCCCAATTCATTGGTTCACCATCAATGAACTTTCTCCCGGTAAAAATTAAAGCACCTTTGCTGATTCACAATTCCCAGTTCCGTCTCACTCTCCCAGAAGTCTGGAAATCAGTACTGCCAAAGTACGACGGACGAACGCTAAATTTAGGTATTCGTCCAGAACATCTAAACCTCAGCCCTCCTGCTACCAAAAACCTTTCAGTTCAAGTTAATTTGGTAGAAGCACTAGGGAATGACACCTATTTATCCGTAACTCTAACCGAGTCATCTACGACTCTACAAGTGAGAATTCCACCGGAGCAATTGGTTAAAATCGGTGAAAAAATTTGGCTATCTCTGACACCAGATAAAATTCATTTATTTGACCCCCAAACCCACAAAGCAATCCGACCTATCTAAATGAATGTAGAATGTAGAATGTAGAATTTAGAATTAGTAACTGATTCCACATCCTAAATTCTACATTCACTGTAATTTAGACAGGATTAGCCATCAAAATTGTTACTGGATTGAGGGGAGTAAAGCGGGTTAGCTCTGCCACAGGTACAGAGCGAGATAACTGAATTTGTAGTAAGCGATAATTCCAGGAGTGCGAATTGAACCAGTCAAGAGCCTGGTTAAGATGTTCCAAAGTTGCTAGAGCTAATACTACTAAGCCATCAGTCGTCAAATTAGCCTGACAGCTATCAAGAATGGCACTCAAATTTCCTCCACTACCACCAATAAAAATACGATTAGCTGTTGGTAGTTGAGCTAATATATCTGGTGCCCTGCCATGTATTGAGACAACATTTTTAACTTGTAGGCGTTGGCAATTCTCCTCAATTAAGGTACTACCGATCGCGGTTTTCTCAATGGCATATACTTGAGATGTCTTACACAAACGGGCAATTTCAATAGAAACTGAACCAGTTCCTGCACCAATATCCCAAACTATTTGACCTGGTTGCAGTGCTAATTCTCCCAAAATCAGAAGCCGCACTTCTCGCTTAGTTATCAAACCTGGGCGATCAGGAAAGTTGGCAAATGTACTGTCTGCTAATCCTAACAAAGGTAAGGAGTTAATATCTAGGGATTGGTGAGTTGGTTCAGACTGACGGAGTAAAACTACTATATTCAGCGGTGCAAAAGTCTGTTGTAAGACTTGTTCTACTGGGAAACATTGCACCTGCTCATCAGTGCCTCCCAGATTTTCGCAAACCCAGAATTCGTAGCACTTAGCAATATCCAAACCCAGCAACAATTTTGCGATCGCATTTGGTGTATTCTTCCGATCAGTAAACACTCCAATCTTTTTTTCACTTTGCTGTAGAGCGACAGTTAATTGCTCCAAGGAGCGTCCATGAACACTAATTAACTGGGCATCCTGCCAAGGTACTTTAATCCGATTAAAAGCCAGTTGAACTGAACTCAGGTGGGGATGAAAAGTGAGCTGGGAAGGGGGAAGTTGAGCTAGTAACAAGCGTCCTAAACCAAAAAATAGAGGATCACCGCTGACTAATACAACAATGCAGATGTTGGAGTTAGCTGTTTCCAAGTGAGTGCTAATTTGTTGAATTGCCTCGGTAAAATCTGTGAGTATCAGGCGTGAGGCAGGATGATTGGGGAAGTAATTCAGGTGGCGCTCACTTCCCACCAAGAAAGTTGCTTGCTCTACTAACTGCCGTACTGTATCTGTTAGTCCAGCTGCACCATCTAAGCCAATGCCTACAACATTTACCACATTCATGATCTTTCTTCTGTGTCTGGTGCGTCTATGAAATTAGTAGCCCTGCTCCCGATTCCAACCCAAGACTAACAAAGCATTGAGGATAGCTGCCGCAACCGGGGAACCTCCTTTACGACTCTCAACGCGAATCTGAGGTACTGATGTTTTTGCTAGAGCAGCTTTTGACTCTAAAACTGAGATAAATCCTACTGGTGCGCCAATTACTAGAGCTGGCTGAAGGGAAGCTACTGATAACTGCTCGCACAAAGCCAATAGAGCAGTGGGAGCATTACCAATAACAACGATAGCTTCAGGAAATTGCTCAAAGCATCGTATTAAACCAGTTTCTGTTCTAGTCTTTCCTGGTAGTGCTACTGATGCCTGTTCAACAGCCACAATGAGACGGTTACCGAAGGTTTTTGCTACCATTCCTGCTATCCCCTGCTTCACCATACCAACATCTGTGATAATTGGTGTTCGCTGCTGGAGAGCTTTGATGCTAGAAGCGATCGCTTCTGGACTAAATTTAATTAGCTGGGCAAATTCAAAATCAGCAGTACTGTGAATCACCCGCTGTACAATAGCATATTCAGCAGGGCTAAAGTTATGCTCGCCAATCTCTTGGTCAATGACAGCAAAACTCTGTTCCATAATCGGATGAATAGGCAAGATCATCTAGTCCTTTTTTTGTTTAGAAAATCGATTATGATGGCTTAGCATAGGGAGTGGTGTGAGTTATGAGCAGAAATCGAGAAATTTCCAACAGTTGGTCTACCTCGAATAGTTCGAGGCAGAGTCAGCTTAATGAATGGCAACAGCCCAAAAGTACCTCGGACACCCAACTACCCTTGGCTGATCCTGCCTCAGGATACCAAGATGCTCATCATGTTGCTAGCACTTCTGTCTCGGAACACTCACCAAATCTAGATTCAAAACAGTTAGCTAATCAACACGTCACTGCAAACAAACAGCCTAGACATCCGCTAAAACAGCTTCAGCAGCTGAAGAAATCTTTTCCCACTAACTGGAGATTTTGGGGAATACTTATTGTCTTGCTTTCCAGTGGACTAGGATTGATGTCTATAGCACTATTGTTAAAATTGCCTGCAGTTCCCAATTGCCCTAGGCTATTTTTGCCAACGGCTTCGGCATCGATGCGCCTTTATTGTGGGCAGGTTGCGGCAAACAAGCAGACAATGGAAAACTTGCTAGAGGCAATCTCTCTAGTGAAGAATTTGCCGGAAGACCATCCATTACGACCAGAAATTGACCGTAATATTGAACAATGGTCTCTAGATCTACTGAAAATTGGTGAAAAAGAATTCCAGGCAGGTAAACTCAATGAAGCAATTAAGATTGCTAAAAAAATCCCTGCTGGAGTAGCTGCCTATAAGTTAGTAGAAGACCGCATTGACCACTGGCAGACAATTTGGTCAAAGTCTGAGGGGCATTATAATAAAGCGGAGCAAGCACTGAGGAACACAAAGTGGAACCAGGCTTTTAAAGAAGCAGTGCGATTGACTTATGTGGGAAATGATTATTGGGGGACAACTAAGTACGAAGAATTAATTCAAAAAATTCAGAAGGCACGCAAAGAAAGTGAGCAGCTAGATAAAGCTTTCAAGCTGATTAGAACTGGGAGGGTAGATGATATTTTAGAAGCAATTAAGCAAGCCGCTCAAATACCTCCTAGTAGCTATGCCTATAAAGAAGCTCAAGATTTAATTGCTGAGTCTGGTGAAAAGCTACTAAAGATGGCCAAGGAATGGCTCGATGAGGGTAACTGGCAAGGGGTGTTAGATATTAGTAATAAACTTCCCGAAAGTGTCAAAATGCCGGAGGAAAAATCTGACTTAATTGATTTAGCCAATGCGATGTCTCGCGCTGAAGCAGGGACAGTTACCGATTTAGAAGATGCGATCGCTACTGCCGAAAGGTTGGAAAAAGATCGTCCTATGTATGAGAAAGGACAGAAATTAATTAGTCGCTGGAAGAGAGAGATTGATGATGTTACCCGCTTGGAGAGAGCAGGAAACTATGCTAATTCTGGTTTACCTAATGACTTAAGAATGGCGATCGCAGAAATACAACAGATTCCCCGTGGCAATCCTCGCTATCAGGAAGCACGCAACAAAATCAGTGGCTGGAGAACCAAGATAGAGACGATAGAAGATAAACCTTATCTTGACGAAGCGATACAATTTGCTAGTTTTGGTGGAGTTCAATCTTTGCAAGAGGCGATTCGAGAAGCTAGTCGCATTGCTCCTGGTAGAGCACTTTACCAGGAAGCACAAAGCAAAATTAGGCAGTGGAGAGGTCAAATCCAACGTTTGCAAGATAAACCTTTCCTTGATAATGCCAACGCTTATGCTGCCTCAGGGAATCTTCCGGCTGCAGTCACTGCTGCTAGAAAGGTTAGACAGGGAACTTCTCTTCACAATGAAGCGCAAAGAAAAATCAGTACTTGGCAAACGGAACTGCTAGGAAAGCAACGTTTACAGGAAGCTTACGGTGCGGCTAAACCAGGAAACCCACAGGCTCTTATCAAAGCAATTCAACTAGCAAGGCAAGTCCCAACCTCATCAAAAGCCAGAGGGGATGCTAGAATTGCCGTCAATCGCTGGAGCCGTCAAATATTAGGAATGGCAAATCGGCAATCCTCATCTAATTTAAATCAAGCGATCGCGATCGCTAAAATGGTTCCTTCTGGTACAGAAGCTTATCAGTCGGCACAGTCACAAATTCAGGCATGGCAAAAGATTTTAGCACCCTCACCCCCACCTCGACCTCGACCCCCCAGAGTGCAGCCAACACAGCCTATAACAGATACTTCAGAGCAAAATAGGGAACAGGAAATAGTAAACCGGGAACAGGAAATAGTAAACCAGGAACAGGAAAAGCAGGATGAAATTCCTCCTATTATCGAGCTAGAAGAACCGGAAACGGATACTGAAGGTGAAAGTACGGAAAAGGAAACGGAAACAGAGAACGGGGAATAAGAGAAGAAAGATTTTCATCTTTTCTTTGTGTGCATTGAAACTAGGGCAAAAGATTAGTGCTCCCTAGCTAGTGCAGTGCAGCGGAAGTAACTGACCAGTTTGAGAGTGATAGAATCCTTATTCTATAAGCATTCTTAATTCTTAATTCTTAATTCTTAATTCTGCGCAGCGGCACTAGCTTCTTATTGTCCTAATTTTTCTCTGTTGACAATGAATTAGCCCTCTACCAAAACAGGGATAGCTAACCCGGATGTATACCTTTAATGTCGGCAGAAGTCTCCCGCTACAAAACTGCTAGCAATTAGCGGTAAGAGGATGTCAATTGATATCATTTACATAGGGTGGATATACAGCTATATAAGGTGGATATCCAAAAAGTTTCCGCATAATAAATAGTTGTACCGCTTCAGTTGACCAATAGATAGGATTGTAGGGTCTAGTGTGCAATCGCGCTGACTTATAAGTTAGTAGTACCTCTTTTTGGGTATCCCAAGGACACACTACGCCTATTTTTCAATTGAGCATATGACTAGGTTTGCCAACTCACTTGCCCCAGCAAAACTGCAACTGTCTGATTATACTTTTGTTGAACCCATTTATCAGGGCACCAGAACAACGGTATATCGTGCGGTGGAAATGCCAACCCAGCAACCCGTAGTCATTAAAGTCTTGTCTCAGGACTATCCAAGCTTCACAAAACTGGTGCAGTTTCGTAATCAATATATGATTGCGAAAAACTTACCTATTGCAGGCATTGTTTGCCCTCTGAACCTAGTAACCTGTGGTAATAGCTACGGAATGGTCATGGAGGACTTTGGGGGTATTGACCTAGCGCAATATACCCAGCAACATCCCCTTAGCCTGACTGAGATCCTCGACATCGCTATCCAGTTAGCTGCCATTCTGCATGAACTTCATCAAAATCGGGTAATCCATAAAGACATTAAACCTGCCAATATTCTGATCCACCCAGACTCGAAGCACATCAAACTGATTGACTTTAGTCTCGCCTCACTGCTGCCAAAAGAAACCCAGGCGATCCAAAGTCCCAAGAGCCTAGAAGGTACCCTGGCTTACCTGGCTCCGGAACAAACCGGGCGTATGAACCGGGCCATCGACTATCGGACAGACTTCTACGCCCTGGGGGTAACACTGTATCAACTGCTCACCAGTCAACTTCCCTTCAGCAGCGAAGACCCACTGGAATTGATCCATTGCCACATGGCTCAGATGCCACCTGCGGTGAATCAGATCAAGCCAGAAGCACCAGTGATGGTGGCAGCGATCGTGGCAAAACTGATGGCAAAAAATGCTGAAGACCGCTACCAAAGTGCCCTTGGTCTCAAATTAGACCTTGAACAGTGCCTGACCGAGTGGAAAAACCAGGGTGAGATTACTGAATTTACATTAGGATTGCGCGACTTAAGCGATCGCTTCCTTATCCCCCAAAAACTCTACGGACGGGAAGCAGAAGTGCAGGTGCTTCTACATGCCTTTGACCGCGTCTCCCAAGGAGCATCAGAACTGATGCTGGTGGCAGGATTTTCCGGCATTGGTAAAACCGCTGTGGTTAATGAAGTCCACAAGCCTATCACCCGACAAAAGGGCTATTTCATCAAGGGTAAGTTTGACCAGTTCAACCGCAATATTCCCTTTTCTGGCTTTGTGCAGGCGTTCCGTAGCTTAATGGGACAACTATTGGGTGAATCGGATGCTGCATTAGCAGACTGGAAAGCTAAAATCCTGGCGGCGGTTGGGGAGAGTGGTCAGGTTTTGATTGAGGTGATTCCTGAGCTGGAACACATTATTGGTGAGCAACCCACTGTCCCGGAACTCTCCGGGAGTGCAGCTCAAAACCGCTTTAATCTGCTCTTTGGCAAGTTTATCCGGGTGTTTACTACCCCAGAACATCCCCTAGTTATTTTCCTGGACGATTTGCAATGGGTGGATTCTGCTTCATTGAACTTGTTCAAGCTGTTAATGGATGACGAATCAGGCTACCTGCTTGTGTTGGGAGCCTATCGAGACAATGAAGTGTTTCCAGCTCATCCATTGATGCTGACGCTAGATGAAATTCGCAAAGAGGGGTCAACTTTAAATACCCTTACTCTGGATCCTTTAGCAGAAGAGGATATCAACCATTTAGTCGCTGATAGCCTGCACTGTCCTATTGAGATTGCCATGCCTCTGTCTCAACTGGTGTATCAAAAGACCCAAGGGAACCCTTTTTTTGCCACCCAGTTTTTACAAGGGTTACAGGGAGATGGCTGGATTACGTTTAACGCGGATGCTGGCTATTGGCAGTGCGATTTGACCCAGGTACGTCAGTTGGCTCTGACGGATGATGTTGTGGCGTTTATGGTGGGGCGAATTCAGAAGTTGCCCGAGGCTACCCAAGATGTTCTAAAAATTGCGGCTTGTATTGGCAATCAATTTGATTTAGCTACGTTGGCAGTGGTTTGTGAGCAGAGCCAGGAAGATGTTGCAACAGATTTATGGCGATCGCTCCAAGAAGGATTGGTGATCCCAGACAACGAAACCTACAAGTTTTTCCAGGGAGAAGGTCGTGAGATCCAAACTAGAGCGGACATTACGGTGGGCTATCGTTTTTTGCATGATCGAGTCCAACAAGCAGCATACTCTTTAATCCCTGAAGCTCAAAAGCAGTCAACTCATCTGCTAATTGGTCGTTTATTGTCACAAAATGCACTGAGAGCCGATTCGGAAATTAGCATCTTTGAGATGGTAAATCATTGGAATGTTGCTAGAGATTTGATTAGTGACTTATCGGAGCAGCAAAAACTGGCACAACTTAACTTAGAAGCAGGACAAAAAGCAAAATCCTCTGCTGCCTATGAATCTGCTCTCAGGTATCTCAAGATTGGGATCTATTTTTTGGCTGAAGATTGCTGGGATACCCAGTATGATTTAACCTTAAATCTGTACTCACTAGGAGCAGAAAGTGCTCTTCTGTGTGGTGAATATCAACAGATGGAAGAACTGATAGATATCGTGCTAAATCACGCACAGGGTATCTTGGATGCTATCAAAGTATACAAGGTTAAACTTCAGGCTTGCATAGTTCAAAATCAACAGCAAGATTGTCTAAATATCGGTTTATCAGTTCTTCAAAAGTTAGATATTTCCCTAGAAACTCAACTCCCTCAACAAGTTGAGTCGATTCATGAGTTAATTCATTTATCCAAAATAAATGATCCCTACAAGCTAGCAGCTTCAGATATTTTAATTGACATAATTACTCCAGCCTGGACACTCAATCCTGAGATATTTCAGCAAACGATTTTCACCCTTGTTAACCTGTCACTCAACTTTGGAAATTGTCCTGCCACTGCTTTCGGGTATGCCTGGTATGGAACACTCTTATGCGAAACTTTGGGTGATATTGATTCAGGATATCAATTTGGAAAATTAGCCCTCCAGCTCCTAGATGAATTTGATGCTAAAGAGTTGTACGCAAGCGTGAATGTCTTGTTTGCTACACATATTGGTCACTGGAAAGATCATACTTGCACAACACTACCTTTTCATTTAGAAGGCTTGCGCAAAGGGTTGGAAACAGGCAATTTAGAGTACGCAGGGTATGGTGCAGCAGAATACTGCCAGTATTTATTCTTAGTAGGCGAATCCCTTGATATTGTGGAAAAACAATGTTGCCAATATTTGTTGTTGATACAAAATCTTAAATTAAAGTTTCATTTGTTATACCTCGCTCCTTGGCAGCAAGCAGTCTTAAATCTGCAAGGAAATTTTAAACTTTCACCAACGTTGTTGGTTGGAGAATGTTATGACGAACGAGAACATATTACCAAAATTGTGGATGAGAATCAACTAACATTGGGCTTTGTCAACTTTTTCGTTAAAGGCTTACTTTGTTTCTTGTTGGGCGAATACCAAGAAGCAATTAAGTATACTGACATTGCTTTAAAGAATAAGGCTGGTGTCTTTGGAACCTACTTTATTCCTACCACAGTTTTTTATTCTTCCCTCTCATTGTTAGCAATTTGCTGCAATGTTGAAGAGCTTCGACAAAAACAGAAACTCCAAGAGATTTTGAAGAATTTATCTATTTTGGAAAAGTGTGCAACAAATGCACCCATGAATTATATGCATAAATATGCTTTGGCAAAAGCAGAATATTCTCGCGTACTGGGACAAAAATTAGAAGCAATAGAGCTATACGACAAATCCATTGTTGGAGCAAAAGAAAACAAATACATCCAAGAACAAGCCCTTGCTAATGAACTTGCAGCTAAATTCTATCTCGGTTGGGGCAAAGAAAAAGTTGCTGCAGGTTATATGCAAGAAGCCTACTATTGCTATTCTCACTGGGGAGCTAAAGCCAAAGTTGCTGATCTGGAAACCCGTTATCCTGAACTGCTGCACCCCATCTTACAAACGTCAGTAACATCGGTCGATATACTTGAAACCCTAACGACCATTGCTACGCCTACAGTATCGGTTTATTCCAGCACTCTTCACAGTTCCAGTAGCAGCAGCCTCAACCAGGCATTTGATTTTGCTAGTATCCTGAAAGCCTCCCAAGCCATTTCCGGTACTATTCAACTCGATGAACTGCTGCGTCAGCTCACCCAAATCATTCTGCAAAATTCAGGGGGCGATCGCTGTGTCCTCATCCTCCCCAACAGCACAGGGGAATGGCAGGTAGAAGCGATCGCGACTGCCGAAAGTATAAACCTGTGTGGCATTCCCCTTGAAAACCATGCCAACTTGCCACTCAACCTGATTCAGTATGTTAAAAATACCCAAGAAGTCTTGGTGATAGACAATCTCCATACTGATTTACCGATCATTGATCCATACCTTGACCAGCAACAACCCCAAAGCCTCCTGTGCCTGCCCTTGCTGCATCAAGGGCAGTTAGTTGGCATTTTGTATGTCAGCAATCAATCGACTCAAGGTGTTTTCACCCGCGATCGCATCCTAATTCTCAACTTCCTTTGTACCCAAGCCGCCATCTCCTTGGAAAACGCCCGACTTTACCAGAACTTAGAACAGCGAGTCGAAGAGCGAACCCAAGCACTGCGAAAAAGTCAACAGGAACTCTCTGATTATGTGGAAAATGCAGCAACCCCATTGCATTGGCTTGACGCCAATGGAATCATTGTTTGGGCCAATCAAACGGAATTAGATTTCTTGGGATACAGCCGAGAAGAATTTATCGGGCAGCCCATTGCCAAATTTCATGTCGATGAGGACGTGATTGAAGATATCCTTGCTCGCCTCTTGAACAATGAAACCCTCTGCAATTATGAGGCTCGTTTGCGTTGCAAAGATGGTTCCATTCGCTACGTGCAAATCAATTCCAATGTCTTTTATCAAGACGGGGAATTTATTCACACGCGCTGCTTCACGACAGATATTACGGAGCGCCAACGAGCCGAAATGACCCTACAAAACCTTTTTGCGGGTACGGCTGCTTTAACTGGTCCAGACTTTTTCTCTGCCCTAGTCCGTCATATCGCCGAAGCCCTACAAGCCTCCCACTCGTTTATCACTGAAGTCGTCGATGGCGATCGCTTACATTTTTTGGCTGCCTGGGCTGATGGCGAGTATCTACCGAATGACACAATTGATGCAAGGGGTACTACCTGCGCAGTTGTGCTTAAGGAAGGTGCATACCACTGTGAACAGGATGTGGTAGCTCGTTTCCCTCACAATCCCAGGCTGGCAGTAATGGGGGTGGAAAGCTACCAGGGGATTGCGCTACAGGATCGCCAAGGCCAAGTACTTGGAACGCTCTGCATCTTGGCGCGTCAGCCTATAGTTGACCCGGAGCGCTCGGAGCAAATCCTGCGGGTGTTTGCTGCCCGTGCTGCTGCGGAACTAGAGCGCCAACGGGCAGAGCATGCAATGGAACAGCTCAACCGCGAACTGGAAAAGCGCGTCCGTGAGCGCACCGCACAACTGGCAGCTTCAGAAGAACGTCTCAAAACCCTATTTAATCAAGCCGCAGATGCAATCTTTTTGTTGGGAGAACAAGGATTTATCGATTGTAACCGAGCTGCCCTTCATCTCCTCCGGTTCTCCAATAAAAAGGAGTTATTCGCACTCGAGCCTAACCAAATATCACCTGAGAGGCAACCAGACGGTCAACTTTCCGCCGTTAAGGCTCAATCTATGATTCAGGAAGCTTTGCAAAGGTCTAGTTTCCGATTTGAGTGGGTCCATCAGCGCTCCGATGGAGAACAATTTTGGGCAGAAATCACCCTAACCCCAATCAAATATCAGGAAGAAATCATATTTCATTGTATTGCCAGAGATATTAGCGATCGCAAACAACTTGAACAAGAACAAGCACGGCTCATTGGGGTTCTCGAAGCAACTCCTGACTTTATCGGAATTGCCACTGCCAAAGGCGAAATCCTATGGCACAACAAGCGTCTTAGAGAGTTTCGCTCTGATTTAGGCAACCCCGACAACCATCAGTTAATTTCTGACTGCCATCCAGATTGGGTCAATCAAATTATTGTTAATGAGGCATTACCCAGTGCAATTCAACATGGCAGTTGGTCAGGGGAACTAGCTCTGCTGGATGAAAAAGGTCATGAAATCCCAGTTTCACAAGTGATCATTGCTCACAAATCTGAATCGGGTGAAGTTGAGAATTTTTCTACAGTCATGCGAGATATTCGCGATCGCAAAAAACTCGAACAAGAACAAGCACGGCTCATTGCTGTTCTCGAAGCAACCCCTGACTTTATCGGAATTGCCACTGCCAAGGGTGAAATCATATGGCACAACAAGCGTTTTAGAGAGATTCGCCCCGATTTAGGCAACCCCGAAGAACGTCGGTTAATTTCTGAGTGTCATCCAGATTGGGTCAATAAAATTATCCTCAACGAGGCATTACCCATTGCAAGTCAACATGGCAGTTGGTCTGGAGAATTAGTTCTGCTGGATAAAAAAGGTCATGAAATCCCAGTTTCACAAGTGATCATTGCTCACAAATCTGAATCGGGTGAAGTTGAGAATTTTTCTACCATCATCCGAGATATTAGCGATCTCAAACGCAATGAAGAAATTTTGCAACAACAATTAGCTGCAATTGAAACCTCTTCCGAGGGCATTGCTATTACCAATTCACGAGGAGAATACACCTATCTTAACCATGCTCATGTCCAGGTTTTTGGCTACGAACATGCAGATGAATTGCTGGGAAAAACCTGGCGAGAACTTTACCGAGCCTCCGAAGTTGAGTGGATTGAACAAGAAATTTTTCCACTGCTAGTCCAAAAACGTGTCTGGGGCGGAGAAACCATTGCCAAACGTAAGGATGGGAGTCTGTTTTTTGAAGAATTATCGCTGAACTTACTTCCCGACAATCGGATAATTTGTGTTTGCCGAGATATTAGCGATCGCAAAGTAGCAGAAGACAACCTCCGTGCCAGTGAACAGCGCTTCCGTCGGGCAATTGAAGATGCCCCGTTCCCGATTATGATTCACGCTGAAGATGGGGAAGTACTGCAAATCAGCTCAACTTGGACTAAACTCACAGGTTATACCCATGCAGACATTCCTACCACCCAAGCTTGGGCACAAAAAGCCTATGGTGAGCAAGCCACCAAAGTCCTCAAAGAGACAATTGCCAAAAAGTATACTTTGACTAGTCGTTGGGAGGAAGGGGAATTTAAGATTAACACTCGTGATGGTGGTCAATGCCTTTGGCAGTTTAGCTCTGCCCCCTTGGGAAATCTGCCTGATGGCCGTCGAGTGGTGATTTCCATTGCTGTGGATGTGACCCAAAGACGACAAATCGAAGCCGAACGGGAAAAATTACTGAGCGATCTCTGTGATCTGAACCAGGAATTAGAGCAAGCGAATCAACAATTGACTGACTATTCCCAAACCCTAGAGCAGAGGGTGGCGGAACGCACTGTCGAACTACAAACGGCTAAAGAAGCAGCAGATCAGGCAAACCAAGCCAAGAGTGCATTTCTGGCTAACATGAGTCACGAGCTGCGTACCCCGCTCAACGGCATTCTGGGTTACAGCCAACTCTTCCAACAGGACAGTAGTTTAGCTCACAAACACCTCAAGGGGATTGAGACGATCCATCAGTGCGGCACTCATTTGTTGGGGCTGATTGAGGATATCTTGGACTTAAGTAAAATTGAGGCGGAGAAAATGGAATTATTCCCCGCTGAGATCCATTTCCCCAGTTTCTTAACTCGGATTGTGGAGATGTGCCGCATCAAAGCCGAACAGAAGGGCATTGAGTTTATTTATCAAGCACCGCAACAGCTGCCTCAGATAATTGAGGCGGATGAGAAACGTCTCCGTCAGGTGTTGATCAATCTTTTGGGTAACGCCATTAAGTTCACCCCCGTTGGGACGGTGACGTTTTCGATCGAGAGAGGCATCATATCATATCCGGTTGAACACTTACACTTTGGTGGCAATAAGGCAGAGGGCAGAGGGCAGAAGGCAGAAGGGAAGGAAGAAGGTTGCAAGGTAGAAGGAAATAATAACTGTTTAGGCGGACATGATATCAGAGAGCAGGAGGATGGAGCTGGCGATTCTCAGACCAGTCTGCGATTCCAGGTGCAAGATACAGGTGTGGGGATTAGTCCAGAGCAGTTGGAGCGCATTTTCCTGCCCTTTGAGCAAGTGGGAGACCACCGCCACAAGCAAGGGGGAACAGGCTTGGGATTGGCGATTTCCCGCAAATTGGTGCAGATGATGGGAGCCGAAATTGAGGTCACCAGTCAAGTCGGTGCAGGCAGTACCTTTGGGTTTGAGATCTTCCTGCCTGCCAGTTGGCAAACCGACGGGGAGCAGAGTCAATCCAGACCGAGAACAATCGTCGGTTATGAGGGCCGCAGGCGTAAGATCCTGCTGGTGGAGGATCGCCCGGAAAGTCGTGACATTGTTTGCCAGGTTTTGGCTCCCCTGGGGTTTGAGATTCTCACTGCCGAGGATGGCCGCGAAGGGTTAGAAATTGCCCGGTCTGAAACGCCAGATTTGATTCTCAGTGATCTGAAAATGCCCGTGATGGATGGCTTTGAGCTGATCCAAAAGTTACGGGAGAGGGATCAGTTTAAAGCAATACCGATTATTGCCTTGTCAGCCAGTGCCTACGAACGCGATCGCACCCACAGCAAAGAATGCGGTGCGACAGAGTTTCTGGCTAAACCCCTGGACATTGATCAGTTACTGGCAACCATGCAAACCCACTTGCAGTTAACATGGCATTATCAAGCCGCTGCAGACCCCAAAATCTCCCATCAGACTGTTTCAACGTCAGAAATGATGCTGCCTAAGCGGGAAATCTTAGAGAATTTTTATAACCTGGCCAGATGCGGTCTTTTGTTTGAACTCAAAGACGAACTCGACCAGCTACAGTCAGGTAACGAAGCACTGGCTCCATTTTGTCAGAAAATCGCGATCTGGATTGAGAGGTTTGAAGGCAAAAAGATTAGGGAATTTCTCCAACAAACCCTTAAGACCAGTGATATCCTGCAAGGAGAAGGGGCTAGGGGATGAGGATAACCAACTAATGACCCAACAATTTATCTCGTAGTTGCTTAATGCGATCGCGATATTTGGCTGCTTCTTCAAACTCTAACTTTTTCGCTGCTTCCTTCATCTGAGTTTCTAGCTGGGAAATTAACTCAGGAATTTGTTCTAAAGGCACATCATTCACCTGTTGATAAACATCTTCTAGTTGCTGGGAATTCAAGCGCCGGGAGACATCGAGAAAAGCCAAAATGGCATTACTGGATTTCTTGACAATCGGTTGGGGGGTAATTCCGTGCATCCGATTATAGGCTAACTGAATCCCCCGGCGACGGTCCGTTTCATCAATGGCTTTTGCCATACTTTTGGTAAGATTGTCAGCATACAAAATCGCCTGTCCTCGTACATGACGTGCAGCTCTACCAATAGTTTGAATTAGTGATCGCTCGGCTCGCAAAAACCCTTCCTTATCTGCATCCAAAATTGCTACTAGAGACACTTCCGGTAAATCTAATCCCTCCCGCAACAAATTTACCCCAACCAACACATCAAACTTCTGATCTCGTAAATCCTGCAAAATTTCGATCCGCTCAATCGAGTTAATCTCCGAGTGCAGATAGCGTACCTGAATTCCCCTATCTTGCAGATATTCTGTCAAATCTTCTGCCATCCGCTTCGTTAGGGTAGTTACCAATACCCGTTCCTGGCGGCTAACTCTATCTTTAATTTCCCCCAAAAGGTCATCAACTTGACCTTCTGTAGGACGTACAAAGATTTCTGGATCAACTACTCCCGTCGGGCGAATTACCTGTTCCACAATCCGCTCTTCTGAGATTTCCATTTCCCAGTCTCCAGGAGTGGCAGAAACAAAGATGCATTGGTTTACTTTATGCCAAAATTCCTCCGCCTTCAAAGGACGATTATCTGCTGCACTCGGTAAACGAAAGCCATGCTCAATCAGCACTCGTTTCCGAGCTTGATCACCATTGTACATACCCCGGATCTGCGGCACAGTAACATGGGATTCATCTACTACCAACAGCCAGTCTTGAGGAAAGTAATCAATCAAACATTCTGGTGGTTCCCCAGCATTACGTCCTGCCAAATGACGGGAGTAGTTTTCCACGCCATTGCAGTAACCCACTTCCTGCAACAGCTCCAAGTCATAGCGAGTCCGCTGCTCCATGCGCTGAGCCTCCAGCAGTTTACCTTCTTGCTCCAATTGCACTAACCGTTCTCGGAGTTCTTCCTCGATCGCTAAACAGGCTTCATCTAATCGTTCGTCAGGAGTGACAAAGTGGCGTGCTGGATAGAGATTCAAGGTATCTAAGCTCTGGAGAATTCCACCTGTAACTGGGTCAACATAACGAATAGCATCAATTTCATCCCCAAAGAATTCTACCCGAATAATTCGGTCTTCATAGGCAGGGCAAATTTCTAGAACATCCCCTTTCACCCGAAAACGACCTCGTCCTAGTTCTAAGTCATTACGAGAATATTGGACAGAGGCTAAATCCCGCAAGAGCTGGCGTTGATCTACTTCTGTACCTACCTGTAAAGGAATTGCTGCTTTGAGGTATTCCGAAGGAATCCCCAAGCCATAGATGCAGCTAATTGAGGCTACTACTATCACATCCCGGCGCTCAAAAAGCGATCGCGTGGCTGAGTGACGGAGCATATCAATTTCATCATTAATTGCTGCTGTTTTTTCAATATAGGTATCACTTACGGGAATATAAGCTTCTGGCTGGTAATAGTCGTAGTAGGAGATGAAGTATTCAACGGCATTATGGGGAAAGAAATCTCGTAACTCATTACACAACTGAGCTGCCAGGGTTTTATTGTGAGCCAGAACTAGGGTAGGTTTGCCAATTTCCTCGATAACTTTAGCTACGGTATAGGTTTTACCAGTACCAGTAGCTCCTAATAGAGTTTGTATACGATTATTAGCTTGGAGTGAAGCAACTAGTTGCGCGATCGCTTGGGGTTGGTCACCTGTAGGTGCGAAAGGAGCTTGGAGATTAAACTGAGTCATAAGGTAAGGAAAACAAGGGAAACGAGAGGATTGTAGCTACTGCAGTTATCTCTGCTGTGAGGTCCGTACCACAAAGAAGCGATCGCATTGGTATCTTCTAGGATAGCGACGCGATGGGTATAAGACATAATTGAAACCAGCTTTAGCTAAAATATCAGTACTAAGACAAGTACAATAGACCATTTTATCAATGGATAATTGATAATTGATAATTGATAATTGATAATTGGTTAATTTGGTCTAAGACCTCTTCATTTATGAAGAATATGAAAAAAATATTTTCCTTAAGTTCAATCCTCTTCTTTCAAGGAGAGGTAATTATCCATTATCCATTGTTCATTATCAATTGTTGAATATCCTTAGAACCTCTCACAGAATTTGCAATCTCCGAATTTATCGATAATCAATGTCCATAAAAAACCGCTATCCTAATCAAGACCGATATATTAACTTACTCACCGACTTCGGATTTAAACGGTTGTTCGGTACTGAACCGAACAAGGAACTCTTGATCGATTTTTTGAATGTGATGTTGCCTCCACAACATACGGTGCAAGATGTCAGCTACAAAAATAACGAAAATCTGGGCAATACTCCCCTAGACCGCAAAGCAATCTTTGACATTTATTGTGAAAGCAAAACTGGAGAAAAGTTTATCGTCGAGCTTCAAAAGGCTAAGCAAAACTACTTTAAAGACCGGAGCATTTATTATGCCACCTTTCCCATTCAAGAACAAGCGGTGAAAGGAGAGTGGAATTATAAATTGTCCTCTGTATATACGATTGGCATCTTGGATTTTATCTTTGATGACCATGAAGAGGAGCCAGAACTGTTCCATATCGTGGAACTAAAAAATCAAAAATGTAAAGTATTCTATGACAAATTAAAATTTATCTATGTGGAACTACCGAAGTTTACCAAAACTGTTGAGGAGTTAGAAAGTCATTTTGAGAAGTGGCTGTTCTTATTAAAGCATTTATCGGATTTGGAAGAACCACCAGAAGTTTTACAAGAAGTGGTGTTTGAGCGGTTATTTGAAATATCGGAAATCGCCAACTTTTCTGTTGTTGAGCAAGAGGCTTATGAAAATAGCTTGAAATACTACAGAGATTTACAGAATGTAGTGGCAACCTCAAGAGAGGAGGGTGTCGAACAAGGTCGCCAAGAAGGTATCGAACAAGGTCGCCAAGAAGGTATTGAACAAGGTCGCCAAGAAGGTATTGAACAAGGTCGCCAAGAAGGTATTGAACAAGGTCGCCAAGAAGGTATCCAAGAAAATACAATAGCGATCGCACGTTCGTGTAAACAACAAGGTCTAGATATAGAGACAATTATGGCAATCACCCAACTATCTAGGGAAGATATCGAAGCTTTGTGAGTTGTTTAGGGAGCAAGATTGTTCTACGGAGCAAGATGCTCCCACTACTATCATTTGTTGGCAGAAGCCAGTCTGTTGGTCTTAGTCCATACAATATGTGGAACTGGCATCTTGCCAGTAAGTTGGTTGCAAAAGAGATTGTTTTTTGCTAATATTATTAATAATAGAGAAGTTGTGCGCATATAGACTAAATAAAGCTACAAAGATATCTTGTTGTTTGAAGTAGGTTGGGTGAAGCGTTCTTGCGGAGAAATTGTAGATCTTGACCCTCGCCCTAACAAGCGCAACCCAACACAGCAGCTTAAAGGTAAATTGGGAGAAGCTTTTTTGCCGATTAATTGAGATAATAGCGATCGCGCAAACATTGCTAAAGGCGGATCAACTGGTGCTGGTGTGATCGCACAATAAACCTAATTCGGGCTTGCTGTATAAGTGTGGAAGCAATACCAGACAAGGCTTTTAATCATTTTTTTGCCCCAAAAAGTCCAAGGTTTTTGAGCCCATCGATACAATTTCCTTGCACCATCGTAGGAAAACACCCGCTTAAATTCCGAATATGAGGTAAAAGTAAGCAGATTTTTAAGAGCTACTTTCACTTCAATTAATTGCCTCAAAGAGTTGTGCAGCAAGCGATAGTACACTCTTTACTTGTTACTTATTACTTATTACTTATTACTTGAAAACCAGAAAATTACGACTTATTCAGCAAGCCCTAATTCAACGTGGTAGACTCGGCGTTGGGTTGCGCTCTTGGTTTTGCTCCCAAGATGATGGCTTCAATCCTTACAACACTTCACCCAACCTACAAAATCTGCGATCATACTAATAAAGCGAAAGCTATATTAGTAACTAATGGTAATCGCATCTTAGTTAAATTTTCAAATTACCGTAAACTGTTCTAAAATTGGACTTGATAATTGAGATTGTACCCCGATAAAAGATTTAGGCTCTGGTTGATGTGTACCAGACCTATGAGGCAACATTCCTTTAGGGATATAAAAAAACATTCTGTATACTCGCCACCAACCTTGTCAGAGTTTAAGGTGTTTACCTGGTGCGGTAGCGCTACCGCAGGTAATCGCTTGCTATACTTTCATCAAGTAGACATTTTTCCCTTGTGCCAATTTATGAACTACCGAGACATCATTACAATTGAGCCTGAAAAACGTGGTGGTAAGCCTTGCGTCCGTGGCTTGCGTATTACAGTCTATGAAGTGCTTGAGTACCTAGCTTCCGAGATGACTGAAGCAGAAATTCTCGACGATTTTCCCGATCTGACGCGAGAAGATTTAAAAGCCTGCATTGCTTATGCTGCTGATCGTGAGCGTCGGTTTATGACTGCCCCATTATCTGCATGAAACTACTTTTTGATGAAAATCTATCGCCTAAATTACCAAACCGTTTGAGCGATCTTTTCCCCAACTCACTTCATGTTCGAGATGTGGGCATGAAAGCAACAATTGACCCAATAGTTTGGGATTATGCAAAAGATAATGATTTAATGATCGTCTCGAAAGATGCTGACATGCACGATCTGAGTTTAGTATTTGGAAATCCACCGAAAGTTATTTGGCTTCGCCTGGGGAACTGTTCGACATTACAAGTTGAAAATTTACTGCGTCGGGAGTTTAGCGCGATCGAATTATTTTACCAAGATGAGACTTTATCCCTACTTGCTTTATCATGATCTGTTAGGGGTCAGAATCAGTTTCCCCGGTAACGAAGTACAATAGGAATCGCGCAAAAATAACTTACCTATTTAGTTGTTTGTTTAAGAAAAACTTTCTAACAAATAACAAACAACCAAGCGGCGGGCGGCTATCCCTCCCATCCTTAGAAGGAATGGGAGGGATAGCCGCTTTCGGTGAGATGCAAACTTCATTGGTCAAATTTTAGATAATAGTGCGTTGATTGGAGAACTATAGCGTTTTTTCGTTTTTTTCTGAAACACATCTCGTTAAGCTGTTGTGCATTTAAATTGAAAATTATTACTGACGCGGTGACTTGTTAAAAGGGGAATGTGGAGATTGGTACTAAGTAGTTTAAATGCTTCCTAGTTTATTCATTTCTCTGTTACCTGTTTCTCGCTGCCTGTTCTTTTTACAGACCATTCAGTGTTGATGAACCAGATAAACAGTCTATAGACTAAGATGAGATTACCCTGATTTTGACAACATAGTTTCTCAATGAACAAAACTTCTAATAACCCACAACCCAAACTAAGTCCAGAAGAAGCCAAAGAGCAGTACCAATACAACTATAATTACATTCCACCATTAGCAATGGTAGAGCATTTGCCGCCAAACGAAAATTTCTCCACAGATTTGGGTGTGATGGTGGCAAGACAAGCGTTCGAGCTATTGGTAAATACTCTTACTGTCAATAAGAACCGGTTGCCCACGGCAGATGAGATCAAGAGTTTTTTGTGTCAAACCTTCCGGCAAACTTTATGTGAAGAAATCAAAAAGAAGCGTTTTGATATATATGGGCGATTACTGGTATTAGGAGTACAAATCCTCTTTTGTCGTATCAGTACTCCCGGGGAGCATAAAGAAGTTAAGCCCTTCATAACTAGTCTGGAAGGTTCACTGGGAAAAGATTTTTTAAAATCATTATTAGGTCAACTTCTTAAGGATATAAAAAAGGAGCTACAAGAAAATGCTGTCAATATCAAAGCTGATAGCATCGAAGACTTCAAGGAACTGTTCAAGACTATTGAGTTACCGCAAATCGCTTACACATTCCAGAAGGATGAAGCCTTTGCCTACATGCGGATTGCCGGTCCTAATCCAGTCATGATTAAACGTGTGAGCAAAGCTGATGAGCGGTTGCCCATCACTAACGAGCAGTATCAAGAAGTGATGGGGACTGAGGATTCTCTAGAAGCGGCAATGGAGTCAGGAAGGCTCTACCTCGCTGACTATTCAATCTTTGCAAACGCTGTTAATGGTACCTATACTGGGCTTCTTTATCCCCATCCTGAAATTCAAAAGTACCTTTATTCTCCTTTGGCACTGTTTGCTGTACCTCCAGGCTCTGATCCGAATCGGATGCTAAAACCTGTTGCTATTCAATGTAACTCACAGCCGGGACCGAAGAATCCTATCATTACCCCAAAGACTGGTGAGTATGCTTGGTTGATTGCTAAAACTGTAGTTCAGATTGCCGATGCTAACTACCATGAAGCAGTTAGTCATTTAGGTAGAACTCACCTGTTTATCGAACCTTTTGCGATCGCAACTCCCCGAAATTTATCTAAGACACACCGCCTCAGACTATTGCTAGAGCCTCATTTTCAAGGCACATTAGCAATCAACAATGCTGCTCAGCAAAGTCTGGTTCCACCTCGTGGTGGTGTTGATGGTTTACTATCTTGTATCATTGATAACTCTCGTGTTCTGGCTGTTCTAGGGCTGCAATCCTATGGCTTTAACAGTGCTATGCTGCCAAAACAGCTCAAAGAGCGGGAGGTAGATGATACTGAGGCGTTACCGGTTTATCCTTACCGAGATGATGCTCTGTTGATTTGGGATGCCATTCATGAATGGGTATCGGCTTATCTGAGCCTTTATTACAAGTCTGACAAGGATATCCAACAGGAGCAAAGACTAGATGTTAAAGAAGATAAAGAACTACAGGCTTGGGCGAAGGAGTTAACTGACTTTAACGGTGGACGGGTTATAGAGTTTGGTAATCAAGGAAGCGGGAAAATTCACACCCTTGAGTATTTGATTAAAGCGGCAACCTTGATTATTTTTACTGCCAGTGCCCAACATGCAGCAGTGAACTTTCCACAGTTGGGGTTGATGAGCTTTGCACCATCCATGCCTACAGCAGGGTATATACCAGCCAAATCACTCGGTTCAGATACTACTGAGGAAGATTATCTTAACCTGTTACCTCCCCTCAACCAGGCTCAGGATCAGCTAAACTTGCTCTATCTGTTAGGCTCTACCTATTACACAACATTAGGGCAGTATGAGGATAATCATTTTAGTGATCCTCAGGTGCAAGAGCCCTTGCAAGCTTTTCAAAAAAGGCTCAAAGAGATTGAAGCAATCATTGAGCAACGGAATTTTGGCTGTCCCAATTACCAATATTTGCGGCCGTCTAAGATCCCTCAGAGTATTAACATTTGATTCAATAACTCATCCCCCGGCTAAAGAACGGGGGATTTCGTGTTATTTGTTGTTAGTTGTTAGTTGTTTGTCAAGAGCTCCTGAGGAGCGCTTCGGGTCCCCAATTGAATGGGAGAAACTAGAATTATTTCTCGTTTCTCGTAACTGGCAAGATGCCAGTTCCACAATTGATACCCTACACCCTCACTCGCCTTGGAGTGTTTCTCAAGAGCTCCCTAGGAGCACTTCGCGCCCCCAATTGAATGGGAGAAACAATTCTTTTCCATTGGCCATTAGCCATTAGCCATTAGCCATTAGCCATTAGCTATTAGCGCATGAGCATGTTTCTCGAGAGTAAGATGTGTTTGGCATACGAAGTTATTGTAAGGAGTCACTATGTCTAATACATCATTGCTTAATGCTTTCGAGCAGAGAAAAAGCCTAACAGAAGCTAGAGAGCAATACCAATATAACTATACTTATATTCCACCATTAGCTATGGTAGATAAACTGCCATCCGGGGAAGGCTTCTCTTTCTCTTGGTCTTTGATGGTGGCCCAGCAAGTATTCAAATTATTGAGAAATACTATTACTGCTAATCGTGGCGATCGCGGTCAGCAGTTTATGCTAAATAATGATGTAAAGCCTTTTTTGCGACAAACCCTCCAGAAAACCTTAGTTGCAGAGAGCAGAAAGGAGCATCTCAATCTATATGGAAAACTAGTGCGATTTGTGCCCCAACTCCTCTTCCGTCATATTCCTAACAGTCTTGATGAAGTTGAATTCTTCTTAAACTCTCTGACAAAGTTACTGGGAAACGACTTTCTCGAACCATTATTAGGTCAAATTTTTGAGGATCTCAAAAAAGAGGCTCCCATGCTCCAAGCTACGAGCTTAGAGGATTTCAAGGAGTTGTTCCAGACTATTGATTTACCGGCAATTGCTAACACATTCCAGGAGGATGAAGTCTTTGCCTACATGCGGGTTGCAGGTGCTAATCCAGTCATAATTGAGCAGATGAGCTCAGCAGATAAGCGGTTGCCCATCACCAACGAACAGTATCAAGAAGTGATGGGATCTGATGACTCGCTAGAAGCAGCAATGGAGTCAGGAAGACTCTACCTTGCTGATTATTCAATCTTGGCAGGGGCGATTAATGGTACCTATACTGGGTTTCTTCATCCCCATCTCCAGATTCAGAAGTACCTCTATTCTCCTTTAGCTCTGTTTGCAGTACCTCCAGGCTCCGATCCGAATCGGATGCTACAACCTGTTGCTATTCAATGTCACTCACAACCGAGTCCTGAGAATCCTATCATTACCCCAAAGACTGGTGAGTATGCTTGGTTGATTGCCAAAACTGTGGTTCAAATTGCTGATACTAACTTCCATGAAGCTGTCAGTCATCTGGCTCGAACTCACCTGTTTGTCGGACCTTTTGCGATCGCAACTCCCCGACAGTTATCGAATACACATCCCCTTAGTCTATTGCTAGAGCCTCATTTTGAAGGTACATTAGCGATCAACAATGCTGCTCAAAAAAGCCTGATCTCATCCGGTGGTGGTGTAGACAGTTTACTCTCCTCTAGTATTGATAACTCTCGTGTCCTGGCTGTTATCGGGCTGCAAACCTATAGCTTTAACCAAGCTATGCTGCCAAAACAGCTTAAGAGTCGGGGTGTAGATAATACTCAGCAGTTGCCGGTTTATCCTTACCGAGATGATGCTCTGCTGATTTGGGATGCTATTTATCAATGGGTGTCGGCTTATCTGAGTTTATACTACAAATCTGATGAGGATATCCAACAGGATCAAGAACTACAAGCCTGGGCAAAGGAGTTAACTGACTTTAATGGTGGACGGGTGATAGACTTTGGTGAAGAGAATGGGCAAATTCAAACCCTTAAGTATCTTACTGAAGCAGCAACCTTGATTATTTTTACCGCTAGTGCTCAACATGCGGCAGTGAACTTTCCTCAATTGGGCTTGATGAGCTATGCTCCATCTATGCCCACAGCAGGGTACTTACCTGTGGAATCACTGGGTTCACATACCACTGAGCAAGATTATCTTAACCTGTTACCCCCCCGAAACCAGGCTCAGGATCAGCTAAATCTGCTCTATTTGCTTGGCTCCACATATTTCACCGAATTAGGGCAGTATGAGAATGGTCACTTTAATGATCCTAGGGTGCAAACCCCTTTGCAAACCTTTAAACAAAAGCTTGAAGAGATTGAAGCAACCATTGAGCAGCGGAATTTAGCGCGTCCTGCTTACCAATATTTGTTACCGTCTAAGATCCCTCAGAGTATTAACATTTGAGGCTATTATCAATTGATAATTGATAATTGATAATTGATAATTGATTAATTTGGTCTAAGACCTCTTCGTTATCGAACCTGAATCATCAAACCTCCAGACACCATCCCAGTCTTCTGGTGGTGGTTCGTGGAGTAACTGCTGACAACGAGTCAGGTGTAACTGTGCGGCTTTATCATTCTCATCAATCTCCAGAACTCTGGTAAACTCGGCTATGGCTTGAGTAAACTTGCGATCGAGGTAATATTCCCGTCCCTGATGGTAGTGTTCAAGTAACTGCTTCTGCTTGCTGGTTAATCGTTTGCGTAGTGGTCCTCTACGAATTTCTAGTAGTTCATAAATAGGCACAGGTTTGGTCTTGCCTTTTACCGGAATTCGGTCAAGTTCCTTAACCCAAATCCTCTCCTTACAAGGCTTATAAGTGTTAGAACTGATGAGGATGCCACAGCCAGATTGCTCACTCATCTCCTTCATGCGAGTATCTAGATTTATAGCATTCCCAAAAGTTAACTCCATGCGCTTACTGGAAGCAATTTTGCTGCTAATGACATTATCAGCATAGATGCCAATACCTATCGGAAGTATGGGCTTATTCTCTTGGAGGCGTATCCGATTGAATTCCTGCAACCGTCGGCGCATTTCCACTGCTGTTTGTATAGCACACCAAGCATGATCTTTTTGAGGTAGGGATGAACCAAAAATAGCGGTGATAGTATCGTAAATAGATTTATCGAGAGTACCTTTATACTTATAAATCGGTTCTACCATTATCTCCCAATATTCGTTAATCAAAACCTCCACTTCTTGACTATTCATACTTTCACTCAAGGTAGTGAAGTTAAGAATATTGGAAGACAAAACTGACACTTCTTTTGTGAGCTGACCTGTTTTATCCGTAAAAAGCATCCCACTAGAAACACTACGGAGAAGCTCTCGTTGCTCTTGTTTATGTTGCTCATCATTACTATCATTAATCATCACCAAGGTACTGTAGACTTGAGTAGCATCACTCTCATCCACAATTGAGTTAATAGATAGATTAACAATGTATTTTTCTTCAGTTCCGTAGGAAAGTAAAGTTTGTTCTGGGTAGTACTGTTGTCGGTCTTTTTCATCTTTAGCTGCTAAAGCCGCATCAAACCATTGAGCAAAGTCAGTATCTTTAACCCGGATTAAGTCGCGCAAAGACTTACCTTCTATAGCACTCAACCCTAGAAAACTCTTGGCAATTTCATTAGCTAGGGTGATATTACCTGTCTTATCAGTAAAGATTACTCCACCTGAAAAGCTACGAATAAGACTGAGCTGCTCTTGGGTTTGTTGCTTAACTGTACTAAATAGTTTGGCATTCTGGAGAGCAACACCAGCTTGTAGGTTAAAGGCATCCATAAACTCTTGATCGTTGTGATCAAAACTTGCCTTCCAGCAATCAGGTGCTTGTGGCCAATCAGCGGGATTGTATGGGGGGAAATTGCCCTGTTTCTTTTTGTTGAGTAATTGAGTAACACCAATCAATTCATCGTCCGTGTTAAACACAGGCATACATAATAAGCTACAAGTGCGATAACCAGTCTTCTGATCTGTTTGTTTAGCTGTTTCTGAATTAGGATAGTCATAGGCATCAAAAGAAATCCTCAATGGTTGATGAGTGGTAGCAACTTCACCAGCAAAACCTGCTTCTTTAGGAATGCGAATTTCTTGTAAAGTACCATCAGATCTCGGTATTTTTGTCCATAATTCATTGTGCTCATTGTCTAACAGCCAGACTGTACTGCGATCGGCATTCATCAATTTTTGTGCTTCTTCCATCACCTTCTTCAGGGTTTCTTCTAAGTCCAAGCTACTTTGACCAAGGGATTGGGTAGCTTTCATCAAGGCTGAAGCTGCCCGTTGTTTTTGGGCTGCCTTATAAAACAACTGGGATGACTGAATAATCAGCTGAATCGAACGAGCAAATTCAGCAAAAAGTTTTTCATCAGCTGAGGTAAAGCCCTTGATATCAATTCGTTCAAATAAAGGTGCTTCTAGAGTAAGTGGTTGCTTTAATTTGTTGATTAATTGAGCAACTCCCACTAAATATCCTTGCTCATTTAACAGTGGTAAAGCTAGTAGTGTGTAGGTTCTATACCCAGTTTTTTTGTCAGTTTTTTTAGCGGTCTTAGAGCGTGGATCATTATAGAAATCATAGGGAATCTTAACTACTTTCTTGGAAGTGGCTACTTCACCAGCAATTCCCTGATCTATACTAATCCTAATCTCTTCAGAACCACCACCCTTACCTTTAGCTACAATCGACCAGAGTTCATTTTTTTCTTCATCTAATAAGAAAATAGTGGTGCGATCTGCATTCAGAAGTTCCCCTGTTTTTAAGGTGATGGAATTTAACATCTCTTTTATGATATCATCAAACCCCTTGCTTGCCAGCATACTGTCCATCATTGATAGGGTTTGATTGACAACTCCAAAGTCTAATTCTAGGCTGGAGATGATATATTTAAAACTTTCTGGAGTAAGGTGCTCGAAAAGCTCATGGACAGTTTTCTGGGTAGTGACGGCTAGCGCTGGATTGAGTTTTCCTTGTCTTCTTGCTTCTGAATACCTTTGAACTTCCTCTAAAGCTTTTTTAAATTCTCGTTTTTCCCATTCCTGGCTAGTAGTCAAGAACTGGTAATCCTCATGACTCAAGCTTTTATCAAGTGCCCATGCCAGAGCATCCTGCAATTTTGGTGCCCGCAATAGTTGAGAAGTATCTTGACAATTGGAATCTAACCAGGCTGTTATTGCTTCACTATAGGGTCGCAAATTAGCTAATTCTTGGTTAATCCAACTCCAATTAAAAATTGATTTATAAATGGGATTATAAAAGACCAATTTGCCCTGGCGCTTCACGACTAACCCAGAGAGTCGCAGTTTCATCTGTTCAAGACTATCATCAGCAGCAATTTCTCCTTGTTGCCAAATTTGTTGATATAGTCCTAGTAGGCGAACAGCATGTTGCTGCATTTTGAGCATACGATCGCTTATTGTTCTCAGATGCTCTGGATGATCCTGAGTTTCCCAATCTTCAATCACTTGCGATCGCACTAACTGTTCAACCCACTCTGCTTCTTGACCAGTGGGAATGGTAGATTTACAATTGCGGACAAGTTGACAAAGTTTTTGGGTAAGGAAAGGTTGTCCTCCTGTCCAGTTCAAAACTTCTTGCAGTACCTTCCGGGGATTGCTAACTTTCCCTACTAATCCTTGGGACAAGGGTTCAGTTTCGTGCCACTCAAAACCGTTTAGTTCAATCCCTCGACCAATATTAAACGGAGTGCGCTTTTTATCTTGAATCAAATCAGATGGGGTAGCAACCCCTAACAAGGCAAAGGTCAAACGTTTGTATACCGTTTGATCAACCCGCTGATTATAGCAGGCACGAATAAAAGTAAAAAAATCGTCGGTGGGAAAATTGAGGCTGAGAACACTATCAATTTCATCGATAAAAATGACAAGGTTTTGAGTTATCTGCCTCAGCAGTACTTCTTCGATAAATTCTCTCAAGCGTCGCACAGGAGAGAGCATATTGCGATCGCGCCACCAACGGCTTAAATTGAACTCTAGCTCGAAATCGCTGATGAGAGAGCGAACAATGTTCGCGTACCATTGTTCCAAAGTTACGTGCTGAGTACCATCCATCGAAAGGTCAATCGCAGCGCAGGCAATGCCATCTGCTTGAAGCCTGCGCATTACTTGCACTCGTAAGCTGGATTTCCCAGTCTGTCGTGAGTTCAATACATAACAAAACTGTCCAGCCTGGAGTCCCTCATAGAGTTCGTCATCTGCCTGTCGCTTGACATAGGTTGGTGCATCAGGTGGCAGAGTTCCTGAAAAGATGTATTCGTAGGACATTGATAGATTCTGTTAAATGCTGTAACCCATTGATTGATTGAGGAAGTAATTGAGCTGTTCAAATGAACTAGACAAATAATCCGGATAACTGTGATTTAGCTGGTATATATTACTGGGTTCCTACTAGACATGGAGATGCACCCTCAATTTAGAGGGGATAACCTTAACGGCATTTGTCTGTAAGTTGCTCTTGAAAATACTGATGATATAAATTGCAGCGTGGCATCACGCTATTTCCTTGCAGCTTTACCAATCCCATACTGTGTAACTTAAACACTTGAGTTGATGGAATTGTCACCCAATGATTTGCTTGAATTACTTCAGCCAAAGCTACTGCTAACTCTGGATACTTTAGTAGATTCCCCAAGTGTCGTCGCAGATGATCACTAAATGGCCCAGCTTCTGTTGGTGCCGCTTGCAAAAGCTGTTCCAGTGTGACTTGGTTAAGCTTAATGTAATCAAGAGCCTTACTCACTAGATAAGGATGCCCTCCTACCATAGCCATGAATTGTTTGATTTGGCTAGCATCCCAATCTAGTCCATAACGCTTTACCAATTCCTGCACTTGCTCAAAGCTCAATTCTGGCAACTCAATTTCCAACCCAATACCAGCAAGGGGTGAGGAATTAATATCCAGCGAACTATAAACTTCTGTGGAGTGTACCACTACTAATCGAAGTTTTTGCCAGATAGTACCAATGCGATTACCTCGCCTTGCCATGTCGTACCAGCCACGCAACAGGCGACAAAAGTCATCGGCAATACCAGGATGTTCAAAAACTAGATCAACCTTATCTATAGCTAGTACAAAAGGAGTAGTAGTTTCCTTTAACAGATAATCTTGGAAGTAAGCCGTAGTGTTGCTGCTACAGCCAAAAATATCCTCCCAATAATTGTCCAATTTATTCGGCAACCCTAAGTTTTGACTGACACTGGCACAGAACCACTGGGAGAATCGACATAAGTCACTGAGAACGGTAGAGTCAGCTAGCTCCAAGCTCAAAGTCAATGTTTGATAGCCTTGTTTCCTCGTTCGACAAAGGACTCTTTCTAGCATACTGGTTTTGCCCATCTGCTGGGGGGCTTTAATTCTGGTTAGGGAACCAGGTTTCAAAATCTCCTCATAGCATTGAGATTCATAAGGAATTCTCTCTACATAAAATTTATAATCTAGCGGTTCTAGTTCTTCTATATTGTTCTGCTGCTCTGAATCATCTACCAACTCAGCAGCAATCTCTTGCCAATCTAGCCCCAATTTTTCACTAATTTCCACAAAATTCAGGTAATCCACGGGTTTGCCATTGAGGAAATTTTTGACGGTAGATAAAGCTAGTCCTATCTCGATAGCCAGAGCTTTCTGGCTGGGAAAATGATTACGCTTGACAGCCAACTTTACTTTTGTGATGCACCCTGGAGCAACCTTAAGCGATCGCGACATATCTCACTCCAGGAATATTTCTTTAGTTATAAATTTATCTTAACTCAGAGCAAATTTGATACAAGCAATCACCTCAGCTCAAAGTCAGCTCAAAGTCAAACCGTTCTCAACTGAGATAGCAGCTACCGCCATCTAACAATGGAATTGTCTTTTAAATAAATCTAATCCACCATGCAGAAAACAGACCTTGACTGCTTTATAAAAGCACTGGGAATTATGGGAATTGTTGTAGAGCTTTTGGCTTATTCCCAACCTTTGGGGTTTTTAACTGGTTTGGCTATCCTGATCTCTTTATATCTGATCACTAAGTAAAATAAACACAATGAAGATAAGAAATAGCAATCACATTTGCTCCATTCAGAATGGCAAACTATAGCTGTAGGTTGAGTTGAGGAACGAAACCCAACACCAGTAAAGCATTGTTGGGTTTCACTATCGTTTAACCCAACCTACAAACTACAGTTTTAGTCTGCCATGCCACGTTAAATGCTCAACAGCTTACCTGGAAATCTCTTCCTCTTCTATTCTAAAAATCATTACTTAGGGCTTGCTGCATAAGTGTGGAAGCTATACCAGACTATGCTTTCAATCATTTTTGTTCCTAATAAGTCCAAGCTTTTTGTATCTAGAGGTTCATTTTCCTTGCACTTTTGTAGTAAATCCTTGGTTAAATTGAGAATATTTTGGAAAAATAAGCATATTTTTAAAGGACTAGTTTCGTCTTCCAAACTTAGCCCAAAAGCTTATTCAGTAGGACATAATGAACTCTTTACTTATTACTTATTACTTATTACTTATTACGTCAAAACCCGAATCAATCGACTTATTCAGCAAACCCTACTTAGATGTAGGGGCGAAGCATTCGGGCGATATTTTATCCCTCAAACCCTAGTTTTTCTGTCCGAATGCTTCGCCCTGAGATGTCGATTTTGGCGTAAATATGAATACTGAATCGGTACACTAGGCAAAAGTCCCCCGTGGAATAAAAAGCGAAGCATCCTCTGGCTTCCCCCTTGGGAAGGGGGACGGGAGGGGGATCTCCAAGGGGGATTTAGGGGGTGAGCTGGGGGAGCTGAGGGAGAAGAGAGAACTTATAATTTTTGGATACTTAGCGAGGAAATCCCACCCAAAATTTCGTTCACCCGGATTTAGGGGGAGCAAAAATGTACTGCATAGCAGAGCAAACGGCTGTAACTCTGTGGGGAAATCTCAACCAATTGCTACTAATTCCAGATCAAATGTCAGATCTTGTCCAGCCAGAGGATGATTGGCATCTAATCTTACATCAGACTCTGTGACCTGGGTTATAATAACCCCTATACTTTGACCATTTGGTTGTTGAATTTGTAATTGCTGACCGACTTGTGGTTGTAAGTCTGAGGGCATTTTATCTTTACCGACTTCCAGAACCATCTCTTCTCGATAAGGGCCATAAGCTTGATCCATGGGAATTGTTGCAGTTTTGGATTCTCCAGGACTCATACCTATAACTGCTTCATCGAAACCGGGAATCACCTGTCCTCCACTAATGGTGAATTCTAAAGGCTCACGGTTAGTAGAAGAATCAAACACTGTACCATCCTCTAATTTTCCTGTGTAGTGGATTTTTACAGTGTCACCTGATTTTGCTTGTACCATTGGTATTTTTTTAACCTTGCTTGCTTCGAGTTAACCTTTTTAGGCTATCAGTCGAGGTATTTATCCGGTTAACCGCAAGCGGCATAACTGGATATTCTCAAATATTCCTAAGGCGACTTGAGTTTCCTGCTTCTTTCAGTATAGACAAGTGGTTAGGGTTTAAGGATATAATCAGAATTAATTGCACAAAATTAAAGCTATAATCAGTAAACAATCAAAACAAGCACCTATAAAATTACAGGTGCTTCAGTGACAATTTAGTTTTTCTGGAGACTGAAGAATCAATCAGGTTTTAGGTGCTCTCTGAAAATAAAAGTATCTTCCCGACGGTGCGTTACGCTTCGCTAACACACCCTACAAAGGAGACATTATTTCTAGGAAATAACCTTAAGAACCTGATGACATTGAGATGTTAATAATGACCAACCACTATTGCTACAATCTTAGTAGCCGTAACGATTGTAACCACATATTCGGAATTTAAGCGGGTGTTTCCCTACGATGGTGCAACGAAATTGTCTCGATGGGCTCAAAAACCTTGGACTTTTTGGGGCAAGAAATGATTGAAAGCGTTGTCTGGCATCGCTTCCAGACTTATTCAGCAAGCCCTATTTAACATTTCTTTACAAAGTGGACGACCTAATCCATTCTAAATTCTAAATTCTAAATTCTAAATTCCTTATGACCCTGGTAGTGGTTCAAATACAATAGTTCTAATTGACCACCATACTCTTGAATTGCTGCTAGCTGACGCCGATACAACCCTCGAAAAGTATTGGCAAATAGCAGTGTAAAAATTGCCACAGATAACCCTGCAACTGTTGTAATTAAAGCATCACTAAGTCCTGCCGTTACGGTAATGGTATCACTACCTCCAATATCGCCAATCATTAGACCAGAAAAGGCTTCAACCAATCCTAAAATTGTACCTAATAAACCTAACAGAGGAGCAATACTAATGATTGTCTCAAAGACTGTACTGAAGCGCCTCAGTACGGGTAACTCAGCTTGAGCAGCAGTTTCTAGTGCCAGCCTAAACTTCTCTGGGGTGGGTTGTTTTAGGGACAATGCTGCTAAGAAAATCCGTGCTATCGGCAGATCACTATTTTGTTCTAGCTTACGCAATGATGAAGAATAGTCTTGTTGGTAGAGCTTGAGAACTTCCCGGATGATTAGGTTCTGACGCTTAATAACTCGCAACCAAAATACTAAGCGTTCAAAAATTAGAGAGAAAGCCAGCATAGATAATGCCAGTAGAGGCAAGTAAACAATTCCACCCAGAGAAGGGACAACGCTGATTGGCATTAGGGACTTCTGTGAAAATAAATTATAGCGTTTCTCATTTAGATGAGGTACAAAGATCCTGGTTTTTGGGAATTGGGAATTGGGAATTGGGAATTGGATCTGTACCTCACGGATGCGAGAACTGCTATATCCAGTTTTTGGAGTTGACCTACTTATTTTACTGAAAACTTGGCTCAAGTTTTACTAAACAGGATTGAAACCTTTGTCTGTCATAGCTTATACACTAATGCAGCAAACCCTACTTATTACTCATTACTTATTACTTATTACTTATTACTTAAGTAGGTGGGCATAAATAAACTCACATGGGCAGGGCGGGTTTTGAAGGAGAGAAACAGTACACGTAGCAAGCATCTTAGCTAAACCCGCCCCTACAAATCCAATGATCGTTTTTTTTCACCTACTTACTTATTACTTCAATAAGTGGGCGACAATAATTCCTAAATAAAGACTAAAAACACCGAAAATAGCACTGCCAATCCAGTAAAATCCCGCTAATTGCCATCCGTGTCCCTTGACTAAATTGATGGTATCTAATTTATAGCTGGAGAAAGTAGTATAGGAACCTAAAAAGCCCACTGCTATTAACAAGCGCAATTCTGGAGAAATAGTAACCATTCGCTCTAAAGCCAAGGTAACAAAAAAACCCATAAGAAAAGAGCCAGTTAAATTAACAAACAAAGTTCCATAAGGAAAACTGCTACCAAAGTGTTTAGCAAACCACAGATTCAGGTAATAACGACTCAACGCTCCCCCAATCGCCCCTAAACTTACGGCTATGGGATTGCGAACTGCTGGCTGCTGTAAGATTTCCGGCATTGAATCTGATGCGTATCCTAGCAGCTGAACTAAATTTCTCCAGTCAAATCTCATCGGCTTGCTTGTCATCCCCTGAGGAGAATTTCTTCTGTTTTAACTTATAGCAGCCTTATTCAATACCTAAAATCAATCCCGATAAAAAAAGTCGGGTATGTTTGACGGCTATTAGAGCTTGTGCTACTGTGTGTCGAGTGTTGATGAAAGTTGGGAAATTAAAGATATGACTCAGGCGACTTTAACCCAAACAGCAGGGACATCTGCGACCATTAAGAATCTCAAGTGCAAAGAGTGTGGTATGGAGTACGATGCCAAGGCAATACATATATGTGAAGATAATTGCTTTGGTCCTCTCGAAGTCAGCTATGACTACGAGGCTCTTCGACGTCAGGTGACCCGCGAAACTATCCAAGCAGGACCTAATTCAATTTGGCGCTATCGTCCCTTCCTACCAGTAAGCACTGATAACTTCATCGATGTTGGTACTGGCATGACTCCCTTGGTGAAGTCCCATCGCTTAGCACGTCGCCTGGGTTTGAAAAATCTCTACATCAAAAATGATGCCGTTAACATGCCTACTCTCAGCTTCAAGGATAGAGTAGTGTCAGTTGCCCTAAGTAGAGCTAGGGAGTTAGGCTTCTCGACTGTATCCTGTGCTAGTACAGGCAATTTAGCTAATTCTACAGCTGCGATCGCGGCTCATGCTGGACTTGATTGTTGTGTCTTTATCCCTGCTGACTTGGAAGCTGGTAAAGTCCTGGGTACTCTTGTCTATAATCCCACAGTTATGGCAGTAAAAGGCAACTACGACCAGGTCAACCGCCTCTGCTGTGAAGTAGCAAATACCCATGGTTGGGGATTTGTCAACATTAATCTGCGACCCTACTATTCAGAAGGCTCGAAAACTCTTGGTTTTGAAGTAGCTGAACAACTTGGTTGGCAGCTACCGGATCATATAGTTGCTCCCCTAGCTTCTGGTTCTTTGTACACTAAGATCCATAAAGGCTTCCAAGAATTCATCAAAGTTGGTCTGATTGAGGACAAAGCAGTTCGCTTCAGTGGGGCACAAGCAGAAGGTTGTTCCCCCATTGCTCAAGCTTTCAAAGAAGGACGGGATTTTGTCACTCCGGTGAAGCCTAGTACGATCGCTAAATCTATTGCTATCGGTAATCCTGCTGACGGTATCTATGCTCTGGAGATTGCCAAGAAAACCGGCGGCAATATTGAATCAGTCACCGATGCAGAAATTGTTGAAGGGATGAAGCTCCTAGCAGAAACTGAGGGTATCTTTACTGAAACAGCTGGAGGTACTACTATTGCAGTGTTGAAAAAACTAGTAGAAGCTGGCAAAATTGACTCTGACGAAACTACTGTTGCCTACATTACTGGTAATGGACTGAAAACCCAAGAAGCGATTCAAGGTTATATTGGTGAACCTCTAACTATTGAAGCGAAGCTAGATAGTTTTGAGCGAGCATTAGAGCGCTCCCGTACACTTGAACGTCTTGAATGGCAACAAGTTTTGGTTTGAAAATGGCTAATGGCTAATGGCTAATGGCTAATGGTTAATGGCTAATGGCTAATGGCTAATGGTTAATAGCTAATGGCTAATGGCTAATGGCTAATGGTTAATGGCTAATGGCTAATGGCTAATGGTTAATGGTTAATGGCTAATGGCTAATGGCTAATGGCTAATGGTTAATGGTTAATGGCTAATGGTTAATGGTTAATGGTTAATGGCTAATGGTTAATGGCTAATGGCTAATGGCTAATGGCTAATGGTTAATGGCTAATGGCTAATGGTTAATGGCTAATGGCTAATGGTTAATGGCTAATGGCTAATGGTTAATGGCTAATGGTTAATGGCTAATGGCTAATGGTTAATGGCTAATGGCTAATGGCTAATGGAAAACAGATATTCAACCACCCTAACTTAGCTAATACTTAAAGTTAGGGATTGCAAAACCAATTGCGCAATAAATCAATCCCTACACCAACAACAAACAACAAACAACAAACAACAAATCTATGGCTGTCACAGTTAAAATTCCTACCCCACTGCGGAAATTCACCAACAATGAAAAAGAAGTTAAATCTACCGGCAGCAATCTTGCTGAACTATTCGACTCCCTCGAAAGCAGTTATCCAGGTATTAAAGAACGGTTGTATAAAGAAGAAGGTCAACTGAATCGCTTTTTAAATTTCTTTGTTAATGATGAAGACATCCGCTTTCTAGATGGTCTTAATACTGCCCTTAGTGATGGGGATGAAGTCACTATTTTAGGAGCAGTTGCCGGTGGCTGAGGCTTAGTAATAAGCTGGGGAGAGCTTTTTGAAGTAATGAGTAATGAGTAATGAGTAATGAGTAAATACTCTTTGGGTAAGCAGCGTGTTCTCTCTGGAGTTCAACCAACTGGCAATCTTCACTTAGGTAACTATCTAGGAGCAATCCGCAATTGGGTTGCATCTCAAAGTCAATACGATAACTTCTTCTGTGTAGTTGATTTACACGCAATTACTGTACCTCACAACCCAGCAACCCTAGCCGCAGATACCTACTCTATAGCTGCCCTCTACTTAGCTTGTGGGATTGATTTAGAATACTCTACTATCTTTGTCCAATCCCATATTTCTGCCCACAGTGAACTCGCTTGGCTGCTCAACTGTATCACTCCCCTTAACTGGCTGGAGAGGATGATCCAGTTTAAGGAAAAAGCTCTCAAACAAGGGGAAAATGTCAGTGTTGGTTTACTAGATTACCCGGTACTGATGGCAGCAGATATTTTACTCTATGATGCAGATCAAGTACCTGTAGGGGAAGATCAAAAGCAGCACATAGAGTTAACTCGTGATATTGCCATTCGTATCAATGATCAATTTGGCAGCAAGAAAAAAACCGTATTGAAGCTGCCGGAACCTTTGATTCGCAAGGAAGGTGCTAGGGTGATGAGCTTAACCGATGGTACGCGGAAAATGTCTAAATCTGACCCTTCAGAGTTAAGCCGGATTAATTTACTTGACTCTCCAGAAGAGATTAAAAAGAAAATTAAGCGCTGTAAAACTGATGCAGTTAAGGGTTTAGAGTTTGATAATCCCGAACGTCCAGAGTGCAACAATTTGCTCACTCTCTATACCTTACTATCTGGTAAAAACAAGGAAGAAGTAGCCCAAGAATGTCAGGATATGGGTTGGGGACAGTTTAAACCCTTACTGACGGAAACAACAATTGAGGCTCTCAAACCAATTCAACAAAAGTATCAAGAAGTGATGGAAGAGAAGGGATATCTAGAGTCAGTTTTGCGAGAGGGACGACAGCAAGCAGAAGCTGTTGCTAATCAAACTCTTTCCCGAGTAAAAGCTGCTCTTGGTTATTCAGTGCCACTTTGACAGCTTATAGCGTTTCTCATTTAGATGAGGTACAAAGATCCTGGTTTTTGGGAATTGGGAATTGGGAATTGGGAATTGGGAATTGGGAATTGGGAATTGGATCTGTACCTCACGGATGCGAGAACTGCTATATTTTCTTTATAAATGAAGAGGTCTTAGACCAAATTAACCAATTATCAATTATCCATTATCAATTATCAATTATCCATTATCAATTGATAAGCTAGTCTTGTCCAAAAATTAACTAACTCAAAAACCTATAGGTATCCATAAACCAGTTTCAGCATCAATTATCTCGCTGGTGGTAGTTCTAGCAGCAACAGCTGTTGCTTGACCATTTGGTCCAACATAACAGGTAAACATGATCTTTTTTAAGCCATTACCTAGATCAATTTCCGGCATTTCACAATGCTCTTGGAATACAGCGAGTTGATTGAGATACTCTTCATCTCCTGGCTGGAAATTCCAAGTTAGGGATTCCGGCTGAACTTGAGTATGTTGTTTAACTGCTGCACCTTCTCTTCCCAAAATTGGCTTTTCCCACCACTTGTCACAATTTTGAGCAGCGTCTACTTCCCGAAAGTAAGTTTTGGGGATATGATTTTGAATAGTTTTTACAATATCAGGATCAAATTCATCTAAACATTCATGCAAAATTGCCATAAAAGCTTTGTTTTGCATGACATCCGCTAAAATCGAAGGTAGTTTGATTACGCGATCGCGATAAGTCAATTCTGCCATGTAATCCCACGGTCTAGCAGGAGTATCTAAGATATTAGGAGGTTGGTTAATTCCTTCGCCAATATCCTCGACAAACCATTCGTTGGGATAGTGAACCATCAGCATTTTGACGAGTTGATTGTGAGCATAGAGTGCAGGTTCGGCTTGGGGATGAGACTCAAATACCAAATCATCAGTAAAGCAGCTGATTGATTCTTCATACAAGCTATACATTCCTTGGCGAGTTGCCATCGCTAGAATATCTTCTATATAGCTTTGGGGAACTGAAAAACATAAGGGAAACTTAGATAAATCAATCCCATAGATTTGGGCAATTTCTGAAACGTATTGGTAAAACAGAGCAGCGTGAGTTTCAAAAGCTTTGGGATTAGGATCTTGTAAACCAAAATGTTCAGCAACAAACATATTACCCACAAAAGATTCCCAGAAGAAGGTTGGTGTTGCTACATTTGCTTCTAAGATCCGGATATTCTTAGGTTCATAATGTTCTGAGTAAAATGCCGAGGGGTGAATGGCAATATCAAATCTCATATCAGGGGGTAGAATACCTCCTTTGAGGATATGAGGAATGTAGTCGGGTAGATAGCCACACTCCAACAAATCTTCTTCTGAAAACTCCTCAACAATATACTTACACCCTACAGCATAAACTTGCCAAACTTGCTGTGCTATTTGTTTGATGTATTCAATCAAAGCTGGTTTGACTTGGATGGCATCGAAGACAACATACTTTTGAGATGGCTCTCCATTTTCTACATCTCCCATCATGGTAAGTACATCGAAGCCGAAAGTAGCTTCCGCAGGCATTTCTCTGAAAAACTTCCATTTATCTTTGCCAGCCAGCTTTTCTTGGAAACTCATTAGTTAATATTGGGAATTGGGAATTGGGAATTGGGAATTGGGAATTGGGAATTGGGAATTGGGAATTGGGAATTGGGAATTGGGAATTGGGAATTGGGAATTGGGAATTGGGAATTGGGAATTGAGAATATCATCCTTGTCTCCCTTGTCTCCCTTGTCTCCCTTGTCTTCCCCATCTCCCCAGCCTAGCCGCCACTACCAAAACCTCTACTACCAGAGCCACCAACTTTTGAACCTCTAGCTGCACCCTTACCAGTGTTCAAGTTGCTGCTACCCACACCACTACCTGATGCTTTTACAGGTGATTTACCAAAACTTGCACTAGTATAAGGTTTGCCAATTTTACCAGTTGTTCGCAGAACACTACCGTCACTACCAACTTTAGGTGAGCCATTACTATTAACTACAACTGGTTGGGATAGGGTTACTGTAGAACCTGGATTGAGACGAGTTGAAGGTTTAGTACTTGGCATTTCAATAATAGTCCTGGTTCTGCCACTACCTTGAGGACTATAGTACAGTATATGAGTCGCAGGATGACGATAGTAGCCTCCTCTGTTGTAGTTATCACAATCATCTTCCCAAGTTGTTGTGATCTTACTATCATCACAAACACGCGCATTATTGACTGTTACTGGAGTCCGTCGTGAAGCACAAGCAACAGTTAAGGTAGATAAAATCGCTATTACGGTAAAAAGGCGTAAACGAGGTAATAACATGACATTTTTTCCTAATGACTAACAACTAATTCTGTGAATCTCTACAAAAGCTTTGCTGTTAAGTTCAGTAATGTCTGCTCCTAGTTACAAAGATTTACATCTTTAAGTTGCACTTGACAAAATTAAAGCTCTGAGTTGTTTAAGTACTTAATGTATCAAGAATTACTAGTCATATCTAATAAATTACGTAAATACCGATTGTGCCAGTTAAGGTATCGAATGACAGTTACCATAATCAGATTCTTCTACCTACAAGGTTAGATAAGATTTCAGTGCAATTGCTCTGGAGAGAGAATAAATACAGAGCCTTTTTTTATATAATGTTAGTACCTTAGACCCAAGTGCTTCATTACGTAAGCTTAGCTTTCCCAAAACTTCCGTTCGGCATTGTCTAGATCTCGCTGTTGAGAGTTAAGTAAACTATTCACGAGCGCGATCGCTATTTATAAATGTAAAGAAAAAGTAATATTTCTTTACCTAGATTTTCCAAGCCGAACTGTGTAAGCACATCAGGGTCGCATCTATAAAAAGTTTAGGAAACAAAGCTTAGCAAGAGTAAAAAATCCGCTAGTGAGCTGAAACTTTTGTCAGAGGATAGCTGAGATGTTTAATTCTACCAAGGTAATGATCAGTGCTTGTGTTGAGCAACTACAAACTGGCTACCGCTTTATGTACGGTGCATATAAACCAAATTATGCCAACGTTATTGGCTGGGCAGCTAAACTAATTTTAGATAATCTTGTCAAGGGCAATGCCCCTTACCATAATATTGAGCATACCGTATTAGTCACCCTCGCAGGACAAGAAATATTAAGAGGCAAGCAGCTCTTTGAAGGTGATACCAGTGTTTATTGTGACGATTGGTTACATTTTATTATTTCTTTGTTATGCCATGACATTGGCTATGTTAAAGGAGTTTGCCATAGAGATCAGGTAAACGAAAATTTGTATGCTACAGGTATAAGCAATGAGATGGTTACTCTCCCTGCAGATTCCACTGATGCCAGCCTTGCTCCTTACCATGTAGACCGAGGTAAACTATTTGTCGAAGAACATTTTTCTGGTCACCCGCTGATTGATGTGGAAGTGATTAAGCGCAATATTGAGTTGACTCGCTTCCCTGTACCCCGTGATGAAGAGTATCAAGACACCTGCAACTATCCTGGTTTAGCTCGTGCTGCTGATCTAATTGGTCAACTGAGTGATCCACGCTACTTGCAAAAAATTCCTGGTTTGTTTAAGGAGTTTGAAGAAGTCGGCGCGAATAAAGCTTTAGGTTACCACCATCCCCAAGACTTACGTTCTGGCTTACCAAATTTTTATCGTCATCAAGTTCATCCTTATATCCCAGAAGCGGTGCAATATCTAGAAGTAACGCCAGAGGGTAGGCAGATTCTCGTGAACCTCTACACCAATGTACAGCAGGGGGTACAGGGACGACATCAGAAATCTGCGAAGAAATATCTGAGGAAGGATTTGATTCCCCAACCCTTCAAAAAGATAGAGCACAAAAATAAAGTAGCGGTTGGTTGTAGAGGATAATTGATAATTGATAATTGATAATTGATAATTGATAATTGGGGATTTTTCCATTGTCTCCTTATCTACCCTGGCTTCCCCATCCCCCCATCTCTCAGTTTCTTACTTCTGCAAGAAGTCTAGTGTAGCTCAGGGGAAATAAGTGATCAGTTAAAAAAGGTTAAAAAGCTTTTACAGTAAGCTTTCTTCCCTTCTGTCTTCTGCCTTGGAGCCTCCTGCCTTCTTGTACTAGTATGTTGAGAGTTCATCGAACCTATGTGAAAACGGGTGTCAAAATCACAATTACAGCAGCTGCTAACTACTACAACCAAGGGAAAAAGGAAGAAGTCAGCGCCTCCTTTGGTGCGTCTGCTTAATTATGGTAGAAAATATCGTACCTTGATTTGGCAAGCGATCGCTTGCTCGATTATCAATAAAATCTTTGATTTAGCGCCACCAGTGTTAATCGGTGCAGCGGTGGATGTGGTAGTTCAGCAAGAGGACTCCTTCATCGCTAGACTGGGAGTCACTGATACTTTTAGCCAACTGTTAGTTCTAGCTTTCCTCAGCTTCCTGGTTTGGGGATTAGAATCTATTTTTCAGTATGCCTACAACCGATTATGGCGTAATCTGGCACAGGCGATGCAGCATGATTTGCGTCTTGATGCCTATGAGCATTTGCAATCCCTAGAACTAGCTTATTTTGAGGACAGCAGTACGGGAGGGTTGATGTCAATTCTCAGTGATGATATCAACCAACTAGAGCGCTTTTTGGATGTCGGAGCTAATCAGATTCTCCAGTTAAGCACAACAGTGCTAATTATCGGTACTGCCTTTATGGTACTAGCTCCCAATGTCGCTTGGATGACTATTTTACCGATACCTTTTATCCTCTGGGGTTCCATTGCTTTTCAACGCTTGTTGGCTCCTCGCTATGCTGAAGTTCGAGAGCAGGTAAGTCTACTTAATGGGCAGTTGTCCAATAATCTCACAGGTATCACCACCATTAAAAGTTTTACTGCTGAAGAGTATGAATTAGGCAGAATTGCTGCTCAAAGTGAAGCTTACCGCCTCAGTAACCGGCGAGCAATTACTCTTTCTGCTGCTTTTGTACCCTTGATTCGGATGATCATTTTGGTAGGCTTTACCAGTATTTTGTTGTTTGGTGGCACCGAAGCAGTAGCAGGCAGATTATCTGTAGGAACATACAGTGTGTTAGTGTTTATGACTCAGCGTTTGCTTTGGCCATTAACACGCCTAGGTGATACTCTCGATCAGTACCAACGGGCAATGGCTTCTACCACCAGGGTAATGAATCTCTTAGATACTCCTATCGCCGTCCGTTCAGGAGATATTGCCTTGCCTGTAGGTAAAGTAAAAGGGGAGTTAGTCTTAGAAGATATCACCTTTGCTTACCACCATCGGGCTCCAGCCATCCAACATCTTTCCCTAAACATCCATCCAGGTAAAACCATTGGCATTGTCGGTGCCACAGGTTCTGGTAAAAGTACCCTAGTCAAACTCTTATTGCGGTTATATGAAGTACAAGCAGGGAAAATTACCCTTGATGGCATTGAAATTAATCAATTGCAGTTGCAGGATTTACGTCGCGCCATTGGTTTAGTGAGCCAGGATGTCTTTTTATTTCATGGCACAGTCAGGGAGAATATCGCCTACGGCAGTTTTGATGCTACCCTACCAGAGATCATGGCAGCAGCAGAAATTGCTGAAGCCCAAGAATTTATCGACCAACTACCCCAAGGCTATGAGACAATTGTCGGGGAAAGAGGTCAGAAATTGTCTGGAGGACAAAAACAGCGGATTGCGATCGCACGAGCAGTGTTAAAAGATCCTCCAGTGCTAATTCTGGATGAAGCAACTTCCGCAGTCGATAATGAGACAGAAGCAGCAATTCAAAGATCACTAGAAAAGATTACCAAAAATCGGACAACCATTGCGATCGCTCATCGTCTTTCCACTGTACGCAATGCCGATTGTATTTATGTCATGGAGCAAGGCAAATTAGTCGAGCAAGGAACCCACGAGCAACTCTTAGAGCAACAGGGGATTTATGCAACCCTTTGGCAAGTACAATCTGGTGCGCAAGTAATGAACATCTGAACTCATTACTTTCGAGGAACACGCTCATGCGCTAATGGCTAATGGCTAATGGCTAATGGCTAATGGTTAATTGCTAATTGCTAATCTCTGAATAAACAATGAATGAATTTTTAATTTTTAATTCGCCGTCAGGCGCTCATTACTTTAAAACCCGAATCAATTATTCTCCCAAAAAAACACACTTAATCTAACAGAGCCATTTTTTTCTAAATTCTAAATTCTAAATTCTAAATTCTAAATTTCCCTCATATGGCACTGAAGTCTGTATAGCCCTTAAGATGATTAAGAATACTCACTTGCAACTCTAGACAATTCGTGGCCAACTCAGAACCATCAAAATCAGAAACTACTCCCCTTTCTCGAACACCCTTATTTGAGCTAGCAGTAGAACAGAAGGCGCGGCTAACTGCCTTTTCCGGTTGGGAAATGCCAGTACTCTACAGCAGTATTTCCACTGAACATGAAGCAGTACGCACTTCCGCAGGGATGTTTGATATCTCCCACATGGGGAAATTTGCCTTGAGGGGTAAACAGCTGCGGCAACACTTACAGCATTTGGTACCGTCGGATTTAACCCGGTTGTCAGTGGGTGCTGCTCAGTACACTGTTTTGTTAAATACTCAAGGTGGCATTATTGATGACATCATCTTCTACTATCAAGGTGAAGATGAAAGTGGTGAGGAGCGGGGTATGATGATTGTCAACGCTGCCACTCTTAGGAAAGACAAAGCTTGGATCTTAGCTAATCTAGAAGCTGCTCCGGTTAATTTCCAAGATCTTTCCCCAGAAAAAGTCTTAATTGCAGTTCAGGGACCCCAAGCAGTTACCCATCTTCAATCCCTAGTTGAGGAAGACTTAACCCAAATCAAAGCCTTTGGACATTTAGAAGCAACCATATTAGGTAAACCTGCTTTTATGGCTAGAACCGGTTATACCGGAGAAGATGGATTTGAGGTGATGGTAGCTCCAGAGGTAGGGGTACAACTATGGCGTAATCTTCTGAGTGGTGGTGTAACCCCCTGTGGCTTGGGTGCTAGAGATACCCTAAGATTGGAAGCAGCAATGGCACTTTATGGACAAGATATTGACGATACTACTACTCCCTTAGAAGCTGGCTTAAGTTGGTTAGTTGATCTGGATACTAAAGATGAGTTTATTGGACGTTCAGTGCTAGAGCAACAAAAAGCAACTGGGGTAGAAAAACGCTTAGTGGGTATTGAAATGCAGAGCCGTCATATTGCTCGTCACGGTTACCCCATCATCTCCGAAGGAAAAAAAGTAGGAGAGGTTACCAGTGGTACATTAGCACCAACTCTAGGAAAAGCGATCGCTTTAGCTTATGTTCCCTTGCAATTGGCAAAGATTGGACAACAATTAGAAGTAGAAATCCGGAACAAGACTCATCCTGCAATTATCGTCAAAAAACCCTTTTATCGCTCAAAAAATCGCCCATCCCGTAAATGAGGGGGATGGGGAGATAGGGGAGATAGGGGAGACCTGGAGACAATTCATAATTAATTCATAATTTTCAATTCACAATTCACAATTAATTCACAATTTTCAATTCACAATTCACAATTAATTCACAATTTTCAATTCCCAATTCCCTAACTTTTTCTAATTTTTCCTAATTTTCTCTGAAAATAGAAAATTTATACCAAAGTAGAGTTTATTTTTGGTGTAAAAAGTAAATAAGATTTGAAAGAGATGGTAATCATTTAGCTTAAGGGTTCATCTTGCCATGACATTCCCTCAATGGTGCATTAATAGGTTAAATTTATTAATTTCTCTGGCAGGAGTAATTCCTTGGGGAGTAGCGGCGCTTCATCCTATTTCTGGGGTATTAGCTCAACCTATTACTCCAGGTGCTGACGGTACAGGCACAATTGTCACTCCTAACGGTAATCAGCTTAATATCCACGGGGGCACTGTGTCGGGGGATGGAACGAATCTGTTTCACAGTTTTGAGCAATTTGGACTTCCCTCCAACCAGATTGCTAATTTTCTGTCTAATCCCGAAATTCGCAATATCCTGGGACGAGTTATCGGTAATGATTCCTCAGTTATTAATGGTCTCCTTCAAGTCAGTGGTGGCAATTCCAACCTATTCTTAATGAATCCTGCAGGGATTATTTTTGGTGGTGATGCTAGTTTAAATGTCCCTGGGGATTTTTTTGTTACTACTGCTACAGGTATTGGTTTTGGAGAAGATAATTGGTTTGAGGCTGTCGGTAATAATGACTACCAAAATTTAGTTGGTGATCCTACTACCTTTGCCTTTGATCTGTCTCAACCAGGAAGTATTATCAATTTTGGTAATTTAGCGGTACAAGAGGGACAAAATTTAGGCTTAGTTGGTGGTAGTCTCATCTCGCAGGGGGAACTAACTGCTCCAGGGGGCAATATGATTATGGCTGCTGTCCCAGGAGAAAGCTTAGTTAAGATTAGTCAACCGGGAAGTATGTTGAGTTTGGTGATTGAACCACCAAGAGATACTTCAGGAGCAATACTACCAATTAACTCTATAGATTTACCAACTTTACTAACAGTTGATGGCGCAGCTGATGCAGCACAGTTGACTGTTACTCCAGATGGCACAGTAGAGTTAATCGGTTCTGGCTTCGGCATTGAGAATGGTGATCTTGTTGCTCGGAAAGTAACAGCCCAAACAGCGATACTATCAGCTACCAATAATCTGACTTTGGTAGAGAGTCAGTTAAATACCACTGGGAATTTAAGCTTATTAGCTGGCAATACTGTCCAGATTCGAGATAGTATTGTCAACCCCTTTACAGCTGAAGCTGGAGGCAACCTACATATTCAAGGAAATGGGGAGATTGATGCTCTAGCACTGAATCACCAGCATCCGGCTTTTGTTAGTGGTGGCGACTTAACTTTAGTCAGTGATGGCAACATTTCTGGAGATGCTCATTTCAGAAGTGGTGGGAATGTTTCCATCCTCAACTTGTCAAATAATCCTGGTAATTTTGTTAGTCTCTTTGATCCGATTATCAGTTCTAATGGGAATGTTTTTTTTGGCGATTATACCGGGGTAGCACTCAAAGTTGAAGCGATCGGCACGATCATTGGTGGCAATATTACCATTACTGGACCAGATCAAACGGGAACTATTCCTAATACAGACCCCCATTTCAATATCTTGACCACTAGTCCCGCATTAGTTCTACAAGCAGGTAAAACTACTTTAGATAATGCTCCGACTGCTCCCCAAACTAATGTAGGAGGAACAGTATTTACCTCTACCGGATGGATTACTCCCCCAGGCAGCATTGCTATTGACTCCATTACTACTAATGGAGGACCGGTAATTTTAGAAGCGGTGGGAGACGTCACAGATAACACGACAGGCGTCGGCATTACCTTCGCCAATGTCGGTAATGTGGACATTATAAGTAGTAATGGCGCTGTAAATTTAGCTACTCTCAATAACGGCAGCAGTCTCACCATCAACGCACAGCAGGATGTTAACCTCGACGATGTCCAACACTTCGGAGATATTGATCTTACTAGTACCGATGGTTCCCTCACCGCAGGTAACCTCAGACTTTTAGATTTCAGTACCATCAATCTTGAAGCTGCCAGCGATATCACCTTTCCTACCGGTAAGGGTATCTTCATGCAAGCAGGTGGAGATATTAACGTACTGAGTGGTGGTGCTATCTCGATCGACGGTGGTATCGACTCTGGTGAAAGCAATGTTACCCTCACTGCCGTTGGTGACATCACCCCTGGTGCGATTACTACCACCGCCGGTAATCTCTCTAGTAGCGGAGAAATCACCATCACTAGCAGTGATGGAAACATCGATACGACTCTCAGCAGCCTCTGTGGTATCGTTAGTGCTTGCGAACTCAATACCGCTTCTTTAAGCACTGGCGGTGATATAACTCTTACAGCTGCTGGTAACATTACCACCGGTGGCATGAATTCTAGTGGTGGTGATGCAGGTGGTAGAATCGAGCTCACTGCAGGCGGCACAATTGACACTAGTGCTGTTATTTTTAATGGTCAAACTTCAGTCGGTGGCTTAATAGATTCCACTTCTGCTCAAGGGACTGGTGGAACTGTCGTACTTAATGCTGCCAGAATCGTTACTGGTGATCTTGAAGCTACAGGTTCCTTAGGAGGCGGAGATATCCACCTTACTGCTGACGAAATTGACTTTACCGGAGGAGTGGATAACATACCATCCATTAGTAGTACTGGTAATTTACGACTAGAGCCTGCTACCAGAGAGCAAAATATTGCCATCGGTGGGGTAGATGATACAGGAACTAACACTCTAGATTTAACTACTAGTAAGCTTGCTGCCTTGCAGGATGGCTTTAAGAGCATTACCATCGGTAGCGCTAATGGTACTGGCACGATTACTCTATTTGATACTGTTACTGATCAAGGAACCAATCCTCTCCTCGACCCTGTAGCGATCGCAGATGGTTCCACTTTAGTTGGTCCTGAGCAAAACACTACCTGGAACCTTACAGGTGCTAACCAAGGCAACCTTAATCACCATTTTACCAACACTTTAACCTTCCACAATATTGAAAAACTCACTGGCGGTAGCAGCAACGATACCTTCATTTTTAGCAATGATGCCAGTATCAGCGGCAACATTGATGGAGCAGCAGGCAATCTTACCTTAATGGGAGATGAGCTTAACTGGGGAGGTAATGTTTTGGGTACAGGTAATTTAACGATAGAACCTTTAACTGCAACCCAAAATATCCAACTTGGTGGTACAGGTGACAGCGCCAATGTTCTGGATTTGACAGGAACGGAACTTAGTAATTTAAGCAGTGACTTCAGCAGCATCACCATTGGAGGAGCCGACAGCAGCGGTACGATTACCATCGCTGGTGCTCTGAATTTCTCTCAAGCAGTAACTTTGCGATCGCCTCTTGGTTCAGGCTCCATCAATCATACTAGTGGAACTCTAACAGTTACAGGCAATGCCCCTATTACCTTATTAGCCAATCAAGACATTACCATTGGTGACGTAAACAGTTCTTCTGCTAGTAATGCTGGTGGCACAATTAACCTTACCAGTACTACAGGAGGAGTGACGACCGGCAACCTGAACTCCTCAGGAGCCACCGATGGAGAGTACCTAGCTTCCGAGATGACTGAAGCAGAAATTCTCGACGATTTTCCCGATCTGACGCGAGAAGATTTAAAAGCCTGCATTGCTTATGCTGCTGATCGTGAGCGTCGGTTTATGACTGCCCCATTGTCCGCATGAAATTACTTTTTGATGAAAATCTATCGCCTAAATTACCAAACCGTTTGAGCGATCTTTTCCCCAACTCGCTTCATGTTCGAGATGTAGGGATGAAAGCGACAATTGACACAATCGTTTGGGATTATGCAAAAGACAATGATTTAATGATCGTCTCGAAAGATGCTGACATACACGATCTGAGTTTAGTATTTGGAAATCCACCGAAAGTTATTTGGCTTCGCCTGGGGAACTGTTCGACATTACAAGTTGAAAATTTGCTGCGTCGGGAGTTTAGCGCGATCGAATTATTTTACAGAGATGAGACTTTATCCCTGCTTGCTTTATCATGATGCGCTCAAGGATTGGGATAGGAGTGGTGAGAACCATTATCCGGATTTGCTATCTTCCGGTTTCCTTGCCTTTAAAATTAAGTTCCAACCCACCCACTGACTAGTGAATTCCAGCGGTAACCAACGCAAAGCTCGTGGGAGTTCAGCAGCGGTTAATTGCCGTTGTACAATCTTGATATTGGTAAAATCCTTAAAAATTTGCTTGATTCTTTTCTTGGTATAAACCTTGACTAAGGGTTTAGCATTATTTTCCGAGATTTCTACATGACGGGACATAATTTCTCCCATAGAAGCATCATACAATTCTCCTTGGTCTAACCCAATATCTTTGACTAGGTTACGCCAATAGTGCAGGGAATTTTCTGCATAAACCATGATAATTACTTTACCACCAGGTTTGAGGGTGCGATAAATTTCTCGAACCATCTCAACGGTATTGGGGGTATGGTGAATCACACCATTGCTATAAATGAGATCGAAGTAATTATCCTCAAAAGGTAATTCTTCTGCATCGTGGTGAATGAATTCCCCTGACAATCCCTGTAAGTTAAAATTTTCTTGAGCTAGTGCCAGATGACCGGATGATAGATCAATATCAGTAACTTGAGCACCATGGAGAGCAAATTGAGATAAGTCTGTTCCCATACCCCCGCCAATCTCTAAGACTTTTTCCTCAGCATGATTGGCAAATTCCATCACTTTAGACATCCAAGGAGCATATTCTTGGTAGCGATAATTTTTCGCTTCTAAAAACCACTCCAAGGTGTGTTGTTGAGACTGCTGTACATAATGGGAACCGCAAGGATCATTGTTCCACTGCTGTTGAGTTTGATTTTTATAAGCATCGTTGGATGCTACTTGCTCCATCTGGGATAATGGAACAGTTGGGATTGATGCTGATGTCGATTGCTCAGACGCGATCGCATTTTGATAAAAATGCCATAAACTAGCAACATGTTGCTTCCAGGAATAATGATCAAGCACCGCTTGACGAGCATTTTTCCCTAAAAGGTGATAGATATCAGGTTGTTTGGCTAACTCTACAACAGCAGTAACAAATTCTTCAACATCCCCCGGCGTACATAAAACAGCTCGTTCATCAACAAGACTTTCGCCTTGTAAGGCAGAAGGCAGGAGGCAGGAGGCAGAAGGGAATCGTTCTTCATCCGTTAGCGCAAGTTCCTGTGCATGAGTAGGTGTGGAAGCCTTCTGCCTTCTTTCAAGCCTTAAAGCAGGTGATAAGACTTTGCCAATTTGTTCTAAGTCACTGGCAACAATTCCTCCTCCCATTGCCATATATTCAAAAATTTTGGTGGGTGAGCCAAAAAAGCGACTATCAATCATATGGCTATTGTGAGGGGATACGTAAATATCGCAAGCTCCTAAAAGTCGAACTCCTTCTTGCTGAGGAACTCTACCCATACTAATGACACGGTTGGCGAGTTGGTGCTGAGTAACCTGATGATCGATAAGATGTTTGTAATTACCATCCCCAATCAACAAAAAACGTACTTCAGGGAGTTGTTGGCAAATCTGAGGAATTGCTTCGGCTAAAACATCAATACCATGCCAGCCACCAAATGTACCAATAAACCCAATCACACAATGGGAGTCATTAAAGCCTAATTCCTGACGCAGAAGACGTTTTTGTTCAGCTGGTAAAGGAGCATAAGTATCTACATCAGCTCCGTTGGGGTTAACTAGTATTTTGCTGGGTTTTACTCCTCGCTTAATTAAATCTTCTTTAACTGGTTCTGAAACCACAGAAATAAATGTCGCTTGTCGGAAGGCAGCCTCTTCAGCTTTTAAATAAATCTCTTCATACTGGTAAGCAGACCCTTCAAACGTGCGCTTCATGGAAATTTCTGAGCCATTGTACTCAACAATGTAGGGAATGTTGAACTGTTGACTCAGAAGTACACCTGTATAGTTGCCTAAGCAAAGCCGCTCGTAAATATAAGCTGGTTTTAATACTTCTACAGGAATCTTGAGCAAAGACTCGTAATGTGCAGCTCCTCGCAAAATATTATCTTCAGTTCCTGTTTCCCCAGGAGGTTCTAAGACAACCTGATGCAGTTTTAATTCATCTAAGAGTAAATAACGATGAGGCATAAAACAAATCAGGTTTTCCGTTACTGCTGCTAGTTCTTTGGCAACATAGCAGGTATGTCCGTAACTACCCCCTGACTGAATTTTTGCCCAAAAATCTGTGCGGAGATAGATGCCGCATCCTGGAAGAGGGTTATCTGAATTTACTGGCTCTGTTAAATCATTAAACAGAACAGGTTCAGCACGATCAATGATTGCTTGTAATTGATCCAAGTAACTCTTGACTAGACTCAACTCTTGTGATTCTGCTTCCTTAGCAGGCAAATAAGTATAGCTCTGCTGACGATAGATACTTCGTGCCAAGCGGTAATATTCCCGTAGAATTGATTTAGCACCTTTTATGAGGAAACGAAGCTTATTTTTTAAGGCATAAACTACAGTGAAGAGCTTGATTATAACAAAATGATACCAATAACTCTGTAAACGCTCTTGATTAACAACTTCGACTGCTGCTTCTAAAGGCCAATACAAGTAGAGTTGCTGCTTATTTTTCAGAATTTTGCTTGCTAAGTTTAGATGCAACCAACCTAACCAGCCACGTTCTAAACCAATAATAACCCCATCAACTTCTTTGTGATGCTCTACTTCTTGAAATAAATCAGTTAATGCTTGCAGAGGGGGAAAGTTTAACTGAATCTTGTGGCGCTCTGTCAAATCAGCCAAGCGATCATCGGTAAAGACGCAGGAATAGAAGCCATTAGTGGGGGGAGCTAGGTAGAGATATTTTTGCATAGAATTGATAATGGCTAATGGCTAATGGCTAATGGCTAATGGCTAATGGCTAATGGCTAATGGCTAATGGTTAATTGCTAATTGCTAATTGTCTGCTTAGCTCGCTATACTGCTACGCCTGACAATTTCCTTGCCTTTGATAAAGTAAATCTTCGATCTGGAGAGCAACAGCACTCGTTTCTATAATTTGCTCAAAAGGGATGGGAGCTACTGTGCCTGCTGCGATCGCATCTCCGAATTGACTCAATTGTGTAAAATGTCCCTTATCTACCTCCTTACTTTGCCACAACACTGTTCCATCACTGGCTTTGACTAGACTTTTGTAGTCATCAACAATATAAGCTTCCCCGTCACAAAACACTTCTACCCGTTCTTTGGGTAAACCCTGTTTGGGACCCAAGGCAGTATAAACTAAATTGCCAACGCTGCCATCTTGATAAGCAAGGGTAGCACAGAAATTGTCATTGCGTTGATAGGGTAGTGTGTCCGGATTGATGGCTGTGGCAGTAATGGAAGTTACCGGCGCACCTGCTAAAGAACGGAAAACATCGTACATATGACAGGCTTCCCCTAAATTGCGTCCTCCCCCCTGCTGGGTTTGAATCCAACTATCTTGGGGAATATAGCCACCGTTGAGGCGGTAATTAATAATTAAAGGAGAGCGCCGTTCTTTTAAAACCTCTTTAAGCGCCTGGAGAGCAGGAGAAAAGCGACGGTTAAACCCAATCATTAACAAAGGCTTTGGTTCCAAACTCTCGTAGGTAGTGATAATTGAATCCAACTCTTCCCAAGTTAAAGCTAAAGGTTTCTCCACAAAAACGTGTTTACCTGCTTTTAGGCTTTGCACCACTTGAGAGGCATGATCATTATGACGTGTGGCAATAACAACTAAATCAAAGGCTGGATCTTGTAAAACTGTATCGAGTTCTGTAGCTAAAACCTCAACTTGGTTGGCACGAGCAAAATTCCCCCCTCGTACTGCATCTCGACTGACTATTCCCCGTAACCAGAAACGGTCTTTTCGCTTCTGCATTTGAGGAACGAGCATACTAGTACCAAAGGCTCCTGCTCCCACTAAAGCGTAATTAATCAATTCCCCAGGAGCTTTTTTATGTCCTCGAATGGTGATTTTAGTCGCTTCGGGAGGTTCTGGTAAGTCCCTTGGATCTTCTGGGTAGTGGATGAGAACCCCAAGGGGAAGCTCATCTTGACTTTGGGCTAGGGTTTGATAGACACTAGGAGCTTGATCTATGGAAACAACGCGATCGATTAGTGCTTCAATATTTAGACGACCTTGAGCAATCAAGCTTAAGTAGGTCTGCATATTGCGGTTAAGTGTCCACCGAACATAGGCAAAAGGATAATCTTGACCCTCTTGTTCATAAATTTGGTCATACCGTCCCGGTCCATAGGAGGTACTCATGAGCAAGTCAATTTCTTTGCGGTAAAAGACTGCTCGTTGGACATTTAAACCCACGTCTCCTACTATTACCACTGTTCCTTTACGGCGGGTAACTTCCATTGCCAAGTTAATCACCGCATCGGACTTGGTGGCAGCGGTAATCAAAGTGCGATCAACTCCATTACCCCCAGTTAAATCTTGTATCAATTTTTTTAAGGCTTCTGGGTTATCTGTACCACTATCCATTCCCAAATCTTTGGCTCTTTGAACCCGCTTTTGGTCTAAATCCATGCCAATAACCGTACAACCATTGGCTCCCAGCAGTTGAGCTACAATTTGACCAATTAAGCCTAATCCCAGCACACAGATTGTTTCTCCCAGTTGAGGCTCCCCTCGCCGCACCCCTTGGAGAGCAATCGCACCAACGGTGGTGGAAGCAGCTAGTTTAACGGGACAGTTTGGGGGTAGAGGACAGACTAAGTTACGCCGTACACTAACATATTCAGCGTGATTGGCTTGTCCTGCTCCTCCACAAGCTACCAAGTCCCCGGGAACTAAATCGTTAATTCCTTCTCCCACGGCAATTACCTCTCCTGCCACGGAATAACCCACATTCCAGCCTTGATCTTCTAGCTCACTGTGGGGGAGTCCATTTTCTGTAGGGGGAACGAAAAGCAGTTCTAAAGATTCTAGGGTAGCGTGAGAAGGTTGTCCGGCTCCCGCAGTAGTAATAACGATCGTAATTTTCTGGGAGTCTTGTAAAGGAAAAATTAAACGATCTTCAAATACACCTACATCGTAAGCACGAGAGCCAAGCCAAGCACTTTGGTTTTCATTAAGCCAGCCAATGGCGATCGCACCTTTCTCTACTGTTCCTTTCACTTGTACAATAGGAATCTGACCTACAGGAACTGCGATCGCTTGAGACATGACTTGATAAGCGGCTTCGGAGTCATCGGTGACGATCGACAACTGCTCATCTTGCTGATTCACCGATTGTGCTGCACATTGTGTCCAATCCACCTGACCTAAACTAAGAGTTACCGTCGGAGCAGTAGTTTTTGCTGGCAGCCAAGACCTAACTTGATTTTTCGCAATTCCTAACCCTCGTTGGACTGCCTTCCTCGGATTACGCGCCGCAAGTCCTAAGTACAGCTTGGCCAAGCTACTATAGGTTTTCACCTGTTCAGTAGGACTAGTAGCCGTCGGTGTCTGACTGGCTCGTAAAGGAGCGATTTCTGTACCTACACTAACTAATGAGTAATGAACCCGAACCAGAACAGATTTTGGTTCTATGTTAGGCCGAGGCATCCGAGCAACTAATGCTCCTTTACTATTCATTAAAATTTGGCGCATACTGTTTTAGGTATTAGGTATTAGGTGTTAATGGCTAATTGTTAATAGCTAATAGCTAATGGCGATTGGTAACAAGTTAAGGCATTTAAACACAATTATTCAGGAAAAGGCAACAGCTCATCTGTCAACATCTCCCCATCTCCCTATCTCCCTATCTCCCCACCCTTTTTTTCGCTAACCCGGTGTGTGGGTCATTGATTTGTCCCTCCTCTGCCGTTACCTGGATATTGGTTTCTGAGATATTGCAAGATTTCAGACATCACAGCTCTATCAGCTTCAGCCTGTTGCACGGAAATCTGCTGAGCCTGAAGAACTTGAGTAGCAAGTATTTGCACCTCAGCTATGTCTCTAGTATTCCTTTCTATATTTTGCTGGATAGTATTGAAGCGTTCATCTTGCATCAAGATTCGCTCTCTGAAAACATCTAAACGCATTTCGTTAAAAGCTATACGTTCACGATCCGCTTCTCTATCTCTACGAGACTCAGCGATGAATTCGTTTAAATTTCTTGTCTGATTTGATAGAGCTTGGTCATTAGCAATAATTTCATCCAGTAAGGTATTAGCCTTTTTTGCGAAGTCTTGGTCTTCTATTTCCTGGATGCGTTGTCTTATTTCCGCTAGTTGTTCTTCTGTCATTTCCTCTATTTTTTATTTGCACTTTGTTGTGTGTTTTGAGCTAGCCACAAAGTTACCGCTTGTTCGAGTCCCTCACTATGGTTGACTCCCATACGGGTACAGGCGATTTTGAACTCAGTTCCTATTTCTTTTGGGATGTACCCACTTATTTGCTGGTAATTGGGGTCAGCCCTCTTTGAAACCATATCTGTCAATTGTTTTAGCAATTTACTTACCTCTCTAGTGTCGCATGGATTAAAGAATTGTTTCTTGCATGATTGCATGAATTCAAGAATACATTCATACTAGCAGACATACGGACACAGTGCCAACCAGTGAACGGCACTGCCCACTATTAACTCATCCCCCGTGCTGTCTTCCGGGGGATGCAAGTGTTAGCAAGTTGTTAGTTGTTGGTTGTTTGCAAAAAAACTTTCTAACAAATAACTTGCCAACCAAGCAGCGGGCGGCTATCCCTCCCATCCCTAAAGGAATGGGCTTCGCGCCGCTTTCGGTGAATGGAGAATGCACAATGGCTGAATTAAAGCGTTTGAAGTTACTGTTAGAAACTATATGTTTGTAGACGGACAAAATAGCGCTAAAGCAGAGCACAGAGCATCCTGAGCTTCCCAATTACCAAAGCAAATCCGTATTAAAAATCAAGTTGTAGCAAATTCGGTCAAAGCTCGCTTACTGGGATGATGAAACCCTAAAACAATATCGCTCTTAGGAATTTCTGCTGCGAGCAAATCGTCAACTACACACAAATCAGTCCAATCTTCTTCAACCCAAATTTTACCGTCTTTAATACGAAGATACATAGTAATGTAGCGTATCCGTTGTTTACCCTCCCAACCAGAGCGAAACCACAAATATTGGTCTCGTTCTTCGTCAAGCGCAAGGCGATCTTCTGTTTCTGAGTCATCTGATACGAGCGCTGCTTGGAGCGTCATCTCATAATATCTGGTCAATATTTGTTTGATGGTAGTTCTATAGAAATCTATTTTATCCATTGCAGAATTTTCTCCTTTTTCATATCAACTAACATTAAAAGAAGCTGATTTTCTTGAGTAATTACTTGTATAGATTTGCGTTGAAAAAAATCTTTATATACAGCATCATCAATTGCCAAATAGAGCGTGTATTCTGGAGCCGTAAGTTCAATCAGATTTCGGTAGACTATGTATTGACCCAGTGCGCTGTGAAAGTCATACATTAGTGAGCGTCCAACAAAACTCTTTATTTCTACAACAATCTTGTGCCCCTGGCGTTCTGCGGCAATCGGCTTTTCTGCTGCTAAATCCGCATATAACTCTGCATCCTCATATTTGAGGAAATAAGGATCAGCAGTAATTGTCCAACCGTCTTTGACTAGGGCATTCTTGACTGCATTGTGGTAAATATCTTTTGCTGGCATATCGAAAAGAATCAACGATTCTTACTGACCCAATCGTTCAATATAATCATCAAATAACTCATTAAAAGTTAGTAGAATTCTCGGATGCTGGTTTAATTCGCTCACTATACCACAAAAATCAGATGTAGTTTGGGTGAAAGGACGCGATCGCAACTACATTCTATCAAATAGTCAAGGTCTAGATTCCAGAGTTTAATACCACTGCTACTACCAGAAGCCAATAGCTTTCTATCTGGTATGAGATGCGATCGCAAAATATCAAGACTTTTTTTAACAACACTTGCAGTTGTGATGTGATTATTCTTTTCTAAATTCTAAATTCTAAATTCTAAATTCTCTTGTTGTCCTGTGGGAAGTCCCTTTCGGTACTGGTTGTGTTAAGGGAATTAGTTAAATTTGGATCATTCATAATTTCCTACCTTATCTCATCTTTCCCCTACAGTAACTAAAAATAAGCTGGGCATAATAAAACATCTCCAACTGCGACGACATGATAGGAGAAATGTCCAACTCAGACTTTTGATGTCAATGTGGATTGGTGGGCAAAAACTGCGATCGCTACTTATTATATTGTCCCTTTTGAGAAGATTTCTGGCACTGGACTGAATACTGAGGGGATTTTCACGGCTCCGGTAGGAACTAACAGGTTTCAGTACAGGCTCAAGTTAGGCTAACAAGTCTGAAAACACGCCCTGGCAGCCCTGATACCTAACTTTCCGACTTTATAATCTTACTTTTCCGACTGACGGAGCCGGGTCAAATAAATCAATATGGAACATGAAATAGAAGACCAAATACAGAACAACCAATTTTGTCCAAAGTCCAAGGGATTTAGAAGGAAGAAGAAGCACTATGCAAGAATTCAACAATCTGGCGATGTATGGTACGTATGACTTCAGGGAAGCTCCTCCACAAAACTGGCAAAACGCAGGGTTTGACCAAAACGGTATGGCAGACATTAACAATTTTCGCGCCCTGATGAATGTCGGTGCCAGCTGTTGGGCGGCGGCTGGACTGACAATGTGCGTGAGGGCACAACAGCCAGTGAATCATTGTTTGGCCACCATATTGGAAATAAGAAATGGCAACCCAGATAATCATCCGAATAACAGAGGAAACAGATATGACCAACTAGCTGTGGAAATATTTGGTGCCGATGCGCTCCAACAAGAGAATAATATTAATACTGTAAGACAAGCATTACAAACTGTCCCGAACAATTCCCACGGTCTAATCAATGAAAATGTAGGAGGACAACTACAGCACACCCTATACTATGAAAAGTGTGCCGGGAATCCTGCAGGATGGCAAGTCTTTGTGTGGAACCCCTGGCGGTATGGAGGCATGCTAGTGCATGGCGCGAACGTACCAAATGAAGATATCAGGTATCTCGGCAATGGCCGGGTAACCTGGAGAAACCTGTTAGTCCCTTGAATTTGATTTAATACATTGTCTCGGTATTGAGCAAAACATTTAATTGAGGATTGATCGACTACACATGAGGTACATCTCCTATTCCCAATTGCCAGTTCCCTTCCGCCCCGGCGATAACAAGATGTAATTGCTTCCGGGCCAGGGCGGGTTTAGTTAAATTATTGTTTAATGGACAAGTTTCGGGCGAACCCGCCCCTACAAATTCGGTAACCTATCAATTACCAATTATCAATTATCAATTATCAATTACCTACTCCCCTAATTGTTGTTCAACGGCAAAACTAATTTCCGTAGCTTGTATTTGTTGCCAAAGTAAAATTGGCCATTCCTTTCCTTGCTGAATCGCTTGAGCAAATATTTCTAGTTCTTGTTTCTGTCCTTTCTCCATAGTTGGTGTTTTGAGATTTTTAGCTCTCACTCCTGCAAGGATCAATTCTCTATAGTCATCGATAACTAGCACTTTCCCATCGACAAAAAGTTCTAGCTTCTCTTTGGGATAACTGGTAGTTCCCAAGGCAGTGTAAGTTAAGGTAGCGACTGAACCATCGGCAAAATTCATCGTCGCGACAAAGTTATCTCTGGAGCTATAGTGAGAAGTTTTGGGAACAATTGAATGAGCATTAACTGCTGTTACCTTACTCCCTGTCAAATAAGTAAACAAATCATAAAGGTGACAAGCTTCTCCTCGATTTCTGCCTCCCCCTTCCTCAGAATGTACCCAATGATCTAAGGGAATATACCCCGCATTCATCCGATAATTGAGAATCATTGGATTGCTCCGTCCCTGAACTAATTGATAAATGCGTCTAGCATAGGGAGAAAAACGGCGATTAAACCCGGTGAGTAGAATCGGTTTTCCTTCCCTAGACCCTTGATAAAAAGAGGTAATTTGCTCTAACTCAGCTGGCTCCAAAGCCAGAGGCTTTTCTACTAAAACGTGCTTGCCTGCTTCAAGTGCTGCCAGAGTCATCGAAGCATGGAGATGATGACGAGTGGTAATAATAATTGCATCAACTTCCGAGTCCTGTAAAACTTGTTGGTAGTCCGTTGTGGCATAATTCGCCCCAAACTGTTTAGCTGTTGCGATCGCATTATGCCCTGTCCGACTGACTATTGCCTGCAAATGATATAAGTTAGGTAATGTCTGGAGATTAGGCAGGTGCATCCCTTTAGCAAAGCCACCGGCTCCCACTACAGCAACTCGAATTAAATTTTTCCCTGCTGCCTTGGCTTGAGGATTGGGTACAACACGAATCAGCTTGGGTTCTGTTTGGGGATAAGCTAACAACACCATTAACGGCTTGTCTCCATCCCCTTTTAAGGATTCGTAGGCTTCAGTCGCTTTTTCTATGGGATAAGTAGCATTAATCAGGGGGTCTATCTTAATTTTTCCTGCGGCAATGAGACGCAAGTACTCTGCCATATTACGGTTTTCTGTCCAGCGAACGTAAGCAACCGGATAATCTAAACCCTGTTCTTCATAATTGCGATCATACCGACCAGGACCGTAAGATGTAGAGATAAAGAAATCCAGCTCTTTCTGATAAAAGTCGGCTCGATTGAGATTGAGTCCCACATCTCCCACTAAGACTACACGTCCCTTCTTGCGACACATCTGAAAAGCGGTAGAAATGACACTATCAGCAGGAGTTGCAGCGGTAATAATTACCCCATCTGCTCCGTAACCGTCTGTCAAGCGAATCACTTGCTCAATACTATTGCCTTCCTGGGGATCAATCCCCACATCCATGCCTAAACTCTGAGCAATGGCAATCCGCTTGGAATCTAAATCTGTCCCAATGACTCGACAGCCATTAGCTTGTAACATTTGTGCGGTAAGTTGACCTAAAATACCTAAGCCTAGGACGACAAATACTTCCCCTAACGTAGGATTAGCACGACGAACCCCTTGGAGTGCGATCGCTCCCAAGGTAACTGTACTTGCTTGAGTTAGCTCTAGTTTTTCCGGTAAAGGTACAGTAAGATTACGAGGAACACAGATTAATTCTGCATGATGAGCACATTGTGCTCCTGCACAAGCAACGCGATCGCCAATTTGTAAATCTTCAATTCCTGCTCCTACTGCTACTACCATGCCAGCGGCAGAATATCCTGTTGGCGTACCGCTTGCCAATTTCCCTTGAACAACACTGGCTGTGCGAACAATACCTTGGGTTGCTGCCAATTGTAAAACCTTTTTGACATTTTCTGGTTGTTTCAAGGCTCTGTTCCACAGAGGCAGGCTACTAGTTTTCACTCCTGCCATTTCTGTGCCTACAGAAATACAGGAATGAGCTACTTGAACTAGTACTGTTCCTGATTCAACCTGAGGTGCTGGTACTTCTTCCACCACCGCTTGACCCTGACGAATTAGTACTTGCTTCAATGCCAAATACCCCGCGTATCGATTGCAGTTTTACCTTCAATAAGTTGCCGATCTAAGTTGATAAAATCTTGATGGTCAACTAACAATACCAAAATATCTGCTTTTGGCAAGGCGACTTCTAGGGGAACTAATGTGACATTACCTAGCTGAGCGAGGGTTGCTGGTAACTGCTGAATATGGGGTTCCACTACCCAAATCTCTTCGGTTTGTTGTTTAGCTAATGCCTTAACAATTTCTAAGGCTGGACTTTCCCGTAGATCGTCTATATTAGCTTTGTAGGAGAGTCCCAAACAAGCGATGACTGGTTGCTTAAGCTTACTCGCTGCTGCTTGAACCTGACTGACGACATGCTCAGGCTTATGATCATTCACCTCCCTGGCTACCCGAATCAGCCGTGCTTGCTCCGGAGCCGAGTCTACAATAAACCAAGGGTCTACGGCAATGCAATGGCCTCCCACACCAGGGCCCGGCTGCAAAATATTCACCCGTGGGTGTCGATTAGCTAGTTCTACTAGTTGCCACACATCAATATCGAGCTGGTTGCAAATTAAGGACAGCTCATTAGCAAAGGCAATATTCACATCCCGAAAGGCATTCTCCGTCAGCTTAGCTAGTTCTGCGGTACGAGCATTGGTTGCTAAAATTTCCCCATTGACAAACTGTTGGTAAAATGAAACCGCCTTTGCCGTAGATTCTGGATTAATCCCGCCAATAATCCGGTCATTTTCCACCAACTCTTTCAAAACTTTACCTGGAAGTACCCGTTCTGGACAATGGGCAATATAAACCCTCTTCAAATCCGGCCTTAATTCTCCAATCCAATCACCAATCTGCTCCGTTGTCCCCACGGGACTAGTAGATTCGAGAATGACTAAATTATCAGCACCAAGATAAGGCGCGATCGCTTTTGTTGCTGCTTTAATGTAAGAAATATCGGGTTTATGCTCTCCCTGAAACGGCGTGGGAACAGCAAGAATAAAAACATCAGCCTCTCGAGGCTCTAAAGTCGCCCTCAGATTACCACTGTTGACGGCAGCTCTTACCAGCACATCCAAATCGGGTTCATAAATATGTATTGCCCCCCGATTAATGGTTTCAACTATGTGAGTATTGACATCAACCCCATAAACCTGAAACCCACGATTTGCCAGCAGACTTGCGGTTGGTAAACCGACATAACCCAAGCCAACAACACAAATTTTAGTCATAGAGCCCAATCAAAACCACACTTTTTGTCAAGTTTAAAACAAAACTTGGCACAATCTTCTCTCTTGAGAATTTACGAAGAAACACGCTCAAAGCTAATGGCTAATGGCTAATGGCTAATGGCTAATAGCTAATACTTTGACATCCTCCCCTGCCTGAAGGCGAGGGGATTCCTCACCACGCTATACACCTCTAAGTACAGTCGCCGAATGGGGTTGACGCTTCGCAGGTTGCTGCTCCCTTTACGGCAGTCTTACGCTTTCCT
>JAAHGL010000040.1 GCA_010692635.1 Symploca sp. SIO2C1
GCGTCGAATGCAGGATTAGCGATCTCACGCACTTTTGGGACACCATCGTTAGATTGATTGATTGATTTTTTATCTTACCGACTGTAAGACTTTTGGGTTTTGCACCGGGAACTAGTCTAAACTCCAGTAACAGACAAAGGAAAGTTAAAATTATTCTCTATCGTAGAGAATTTAAAAGAAGCAATCAGAAAGCTGCTAGATAGGAAATTTCGCTTTGTGATTGTTGGTGACTTTAATCGCGGCAAGAGTACAATTCTTAATGTTTTGCTGGGACAAGAATTGATGTCAATGAGAGTGACTGCAACTACTGCAATTCCTATTTTTGTCAAATATGGTGAAGAGGAAAAAGTATTAGTTCACAAAAAAGATGGTTCAACAGAAGAATTGAGTCTAGAACAATACAAACAAAGATATAGTCTCAATTCCAAAGTGGTACAAAATCAAATTAAATATTATTATAAATCGGTTGAAAAATGGCTAAATAATCCAAATTTTGCTGAATTGCATTATCCGATTGAATTATTATTGGAAGGAATAGAGTTTATCGATACACCAGGATTGAATTATACAGAAGAAGGAAATCAGAAAATATTTTCGTACATTCAACAATCTCATGCAATTATTTTTGTTTTAGCCGCAGATCAACCATTCACTCACAATGAAAAAGAATACCTACATAATTTGGTATCTCATCCCAATCAGATAAAAAAGCCAATATTTTATCTGATTAATAAGTGGGATAAACTTGGAGAAGAGGATAAAGAGGAAATACGTGATTTTTTGATGGAAGAGTTCTGTCAATATTTAGATATCAATGAAAATGAAGCAGAAAAAATGTGGGGAGATACAGTATTCAATGTTTATGCTAAAAAAGCTTTAGACAATTTAAAGCAAGGGAAAAATCTCGATGGCACTGGACTTAAAGAATTCAGTCAAAGACTTGACAATTTTATACTTAATGAGCGATTAAAAACTGAATTATGTCAAGCTCTTCAAATGGCAAAATTTGTTAAAATTCAGGTAGAGTCGAAAGTCAGGGAAAGATTATTTATACTTAAACAGACTGAAGTTGAATATGAAGCAGAAGCTAAATATTTACAAGACTTAGTAACTAATATTTCTACTCAAGTGGAAATAATTGCGGGTAAATATAATGAGATTATAAACGACCTTGGCTAAATCTCAATTTAAGCTCGATCTTGTCTTCTAAAGAAAGCTATAACCAGTTTTTTCTAAACCTGAAAGTAATTAAACAACAATGAGGCTAAACTCCATGAATAATTCCAACAGCGCATTCGACTTAGAAGTAACAAAAATTCGTCCTTGGTTTGCTGAAAAACTTGAAGAAATGGCTCAAATAATTGCTCAATCTGAACAGCAAGCAAAAGAAAAAGGGGCATCAGGAAAGCTAGCCTTATCTGCTTTCATCAATAATTTAGAGGAAGAAATTGAAAAATTAAAAAATGGTAAGTTTCACTTTTTGATTATTGGCGATTTTAATCGTGGTAAGAGCACGATTCTTAACGCTTTTTTTGAACAAAATTTGCTGCCAATGGGAGCAACTGCTACTACCGCAATTCCTACTTTTGTCAAATATGGTGAAGAAGAAAAGGTATTAGTTTACAAAAAAGATGGCACAAAAGAAAAGTTGAGTTTTGAACAATATAAAAAGAAATACACGCTCAATTCAAAAGAAGTAAAAAATAAAATTAAGAATGTATTTAAGTCATTAGGAGATTGGCTAAATCCTCTGGACTATGCTGAATTTTATTGCCCAATTGATGTGTTGTCAAAAGGTGTAGAATTTATTGATACTGCAGGATTAAATCATACAGAAGAGGAAAATCAAAAAACATTTTCGTACATTCAACAATCTCATGCAATTCTTTTTGTTTTAGCCGCAGATCAACAGTTTACCCAGCAAGAACAAGACTATTTAAAAAGGTTACTCGGTATTAAAAAGGAAATTGAGAATAGCGAAGATAAATCACCATTAATACAAAGTGAAATTACATCTCAGAAAGGCAAGTATATAAACCAAGTCAGACCTATTTTTTACTTGATTAATAAATGGGAAAAAGTTGAAGAAGATGAAATAGAGGAAATACATGAAACTTTTATTGAAAAATTCTGCGAATGTTTAAATATAAGTGAATATGAAGCAAAAAAAATGTGGGAAGATACTGTATTTGACGTGTATGCTAAAACAGCTTTAGACAGGCTAAAGCAAGGAAAATCCTTTGATGGCACTGGACTTATAGAATTGCAAAAAAGACTTAGTGATTTTTTGATTAATGAGCGATTAATGACAGAGTTACTGCAAACTGTTAATACAGCAAAATTAGTTGAAATCGAGGTTGTTTCAAAAGTTGATGACAGATTGCTTATACTTGAAGATGATGTAAAAACCTTAGAAGAAAAAATTAATAAAACCAAGCCTTGTATTGCGCTCATGAAAAAAGGTGTCCAAATTTTAGAAGAGAATGTTACTAACAAAAGAGATGCCTGCATTGAGAAAGTGGCTGGAGAATATCACAAATATTTTTCTCAATTAGTCATCAACTTTGAGAGAGATTTTGAAATGCCGCCAGTATCTGGTCTTAAAACTAATCAGCGTGAACAATATACCCAAGATTTAGAGAAAAAATTAATAGAATATCGGCAAGTAAAGTTGGAAAATTGGCATAACATTAGTAAGGGTATAGTGTCAGATGCTACTAATGCCTTAAGAGATTCATTTGCTCAAGAAATTAATGATTACCGTCAACAAAGAAACGCAATCAGAGAAATTCTTAATCAAGGAAGTTTTGATGTTAACAACCAGACAGGGTTATCAAGCTATCAGAGTAATTCATCGGGAGAATCTTTGTCATTAGAGAAGGCTGATGCTCATGCAATTGGAAAAATGCTCTGGGGAGCGACTGGTGGGACATTAGGTTCAGCTGCAGCAGCAACTGGTACAGTGGCAATAGCAAATCTTTTAGGCGCAAATATAGGAATTGTTGGTGCTGGTTTAGCTTTAACCCCTGTAGGATGGGCTTTATTAGGTGGTAGCGCCATTGTTGGGGGAATGGTAGCTTGGAGGCAAAGACGCGGAGAAGTCCAAAAATTTCAAAAAGAAATGCAGAATAAAGTCAAAGAAGCATTTAAAGAATTACTTGAGCAAGATAAAGTATCGGCTCTTGAAGAGCAAGTGAAAAGCTTATTTGATCCCTATGAAAAATTGGCGAAATTAATGGGCGAGGATGTTAAATCTCTAGAAAGTTCTCTCAATAATCTGTTGGCATCAAAACAGACAACTGAAGTTAACAGTGAAGCTGAGAAAAAACGTTTAAAAAAGTTCGTAGCTGATATTGGTGCTCAATTGCAAATAATCGAAGCAGAATATAAAAAGATAGCTTTAACCCAATCTCAAGTAAGTTGACATTCTTTTATACTTTATTAAGCGTAGTTTACTAAATTATCTATTTTTTAGTAAGCTACGCTTTCCTCTAATTAGTTAATTTACCTTCTTCTGACTTTTGATAAAGATGAAAACTTCTCTTACCATATCGAAATCCCTTCAAGCTGCCTGTCAATTTATTAATGCACAAGAACATCAGCAACTTATCAAAGATGTAGAATTAGTCTGTCAACAATTAGTTAATCCTCACTTTGGAATAGCTGTACTGGCTCCCTTTAATTTTGGTAAATCTACTCTCATTAATGCTCTATTAGGTAGGGAAATAGTGCCAACTAAAATGATCAGAACTACTGGAACAGTAATTAGTGTTAAATATGGAAAGAAATTGACAACTATTATTACATTAAAATCAGGTCAAGTAATTAGGAGTAGCGACACGGAAATACTCAAAGAATTTGCGGTTCTAAATCGTAAAGGACAACGAAGAGAAGATGTGATTTCTGTAGAAGTTTTATATCCTCATAGATTGCTAAAAGATGGAATAGAGTTTTTTGATTTACCCGGAACAAATGATCAAGAAGAACAAGATACCTTAGTACGTGATCAATTATTACGGGTAGATTTAGTTATTCAAATATTAAATGCCAGACAACCTTTTACGCTAGGAGAACAAGAAACACTTCGTGAATGGTTAATTGAGCGAGGAATTAAAACAGTTATTTTTGTTTTGAACCGGATGAATGAAATAGAAAGTAATGATGATCAAAATGAAATTTATAATGAAGTTTGTTCAATAGCTAATAGTGTAACATCTGATTTACCTCAAGGTTTAAAAAACTTATATCGCGTTGACGCACTCCCTGCTCTTCAAGCAAAACAAAAAAGAAGTTTTTGGAAAACTATTACAAGTGGTATCATTACCTTAGAAGCAACTTTATTAACTGTCATCTCCCTGCAAAAAAAAAGAATAAATCAAACTAGATTATTTCGAGTGATTGCTATAGCGACTCAAATTGAGTCCATTTTACAAAAAAAAGCGAATGATTTGTTTGAAGAAATTAAAAATGCTGAATATAGCAGAGAGCTTACTATTAACCAAGGTAAAGAACGAGAAGCATTTCTAAGAAAAGAATTTAAAAGCAGAGTAAAACAGTATCGAAATTGGCTATCTTTAGATACACTTGTAGGAAGTTATCAAATGGAAGCAGCACAATCTTTAGAAACGGGAGAATTCAACAAGTGGCAAGACAGTCAATTTAGGACAGGAATTATTAGTTATACTCAAATAATTGAAAAGTGGGCTAATGAGTCCTGTGATGAATTTCAGAAAAAGCGAGATAATAGTCTTCATCTATCATTGCCTAGTTATCCTACTGTGTCCTTACCTCAGCGTCAAGATAGAAATGTTCAACAATGGATTGGTGACATTTTTAATGGTGGACAAAATCGAAGAAGATTAGATCAAGAATATGAAAGGAAAAAGTGGAAAGCCTATAAAAATGCTATCTATAATTATTTATCTGAATTTCAACGAAATGCTCAAACATCTCTCAACCAATACGAAAAAACGGTTGAATCATTAATAGTTTTCCCTATCCCACCAGAATCACCTACAGTGATCCAAAAACGGCATGATTTAAACGCTTTAAATTCTTCCCTAGAGGCAATTAAAAGTATAAAATCATTACAAAGCAAAATTAAGACAAATAGATTCAAAGGCTTGGAGCGTATTCAAGTCTTTTTCTTATTCTGGAAAAATTGGCTCTTGCATGTTTTTCAATAAAACCCAATAGAGGTATATTTCTGGTAAGGTAGTGCTAAGCATACGCTTGTCGTAAACACTTCACTTTTTCGAGGGTAGACTCAGTGAAACGTTAGCATCTGGCGAGATTCTTCACTGCGCTATCGCTCTGTTCAGAATGACAGAGGCAATCGCACTGCCTGTTTAGTTCTAGTTATGACCAAATTATCATAGAGGCTAAAACAAAAACGGGCTAAATGAAGAATACCAATGGCAACGAGCACAGTGTCTTGAAGAACTGTTGCGATCGCAGGGTATTGCTCCAGATACAGATTAATCTCCTAAGGGAAGCTCTACATTTACTCTTTGAGTATTATTAACGTCTCCAGATGGTTTAAATAATTCGTATTCGTCTTCAAATTCGATGGGATTTCCATAAATTAGGTTTACCCCTCTAATCGGCTGAAAAGTATCTGACAAAGATTGATACTGTTCAGTACCATTACCTTGCTCAACTTCGGATGTTTTTTTGAAGAACTCCCCTGCTGAACGACCCTCAACTGTGGTGAGAGATTCGCCAGATAGAGTAACTGAGCCAGGATTGCGTTCAAATGGTATCTCTGACTGCCCTTGGGCAATGGGTGGTAAAGCTGTGACTACTGCTCCAATTCCTAAGACAACTAATGTTTTAGGTAACATTCTCTTTCTCCTAGGTTTTCAACCATTTTAAGTGTTTTTACTTAATATCGGCAAAATTAAACACAAATGATTATTCCATTCATTCTACAGCATTTCTCTGTTTAGTAAGGTACAGATCCTATTCCCTATTCCCTATTCCCCATTCCCCATTCCAAAAAAACAGGCTCTTTGTACCTCATCTAAATGAAAAACGCCGTATAGAGTATGACCAAATAGTTGGCAGTTTATTTTTAGTAATTATACACTATTTTTTGAGTCTCAAAATTGAACCTTTATTTCTATAGATTTGTATCCAATGACAATTATCCGCCAGCCCCAATCCTGGGAGATATCAGAGTCACAAGTAACCTCAGAAGCTGCTTACTTCAACCGCCGTCGTCTTCTTAAAACCTTAGTTGGTGCTACTTTAGGAGCCAGCATCATGCCAATTGTAGGTTGTGAACAATCCTCCGAATCGAAGAAGGCACTGGCAACATCTTTGGATACAGCTAGTTTAAGACCAGTGGATACTAATCCGGTCTTTGCAGAAGTTAACCGACCAATCACAGATGAGTTGTTAGCTGGAAGGTACAATAACTTTTATGAATTTGGTGGTAACAAATCAATTTGGTCTAAAGCCCAGAATTTGCCCACGGAAGACTGGAAGGTAGAAGTGACGGGTTTGGTGAATAATCCTCGCATTTACGATCTAGATGACCTCAGGAAAAAATTTCCTTTGGAGGAACGTATCTACCGCTTCCGCTGCGTTGAAGCATGGTCTATGGTACTACCTTGGATTGGCTTCCCCATGAAGTTGCTGATAGCTGCGGTGGAACCGACTTCCAAAGCAAAATTTGTGCGATTTACTTCATTTTACGACTCCAAAATTACTCCTGGTCCTGGGTTCCACGTTGGTTCTTTACCTTGGCCTTACACAGAAGGCTTACGTATTGAGGAAATGGCAAACGAATTAGCCTTTTTTGCTGTTGGCATTTACGGTCATATCCTACCGAAGCAGCACGGTGCGCCAATTCGTGCAGTGTTACCGTGGAAATATGGCTTCAAGGGAGCTAAGTCGATTGTCAAAGTTGAGTTTGTAGCAACACAGCCAGCAACCTACTGGAATACAATAGATTCTCACGAATATGGTTTTGAGGCAAATGTGAATCCTAACAAGCCTCACCCTCGTTGGTCACAAGCGACAGAAAAATTCATTAGTAAAGGACCAGATTTGTCCTGGGAAAAACTACCGACCCTTCCTTATAATGGTTATGGGGAATATGTCGCAAGTTTATATTAAAAAATTGGGGTTCTCAGAAAGTATCTACCAGAATATGCCTTTTGTTTTTTCCCTCAGAAAGACTGCACTTAAAGCCCAAAGAAAGAAGAACGAGCAAAAAACAACTGCAATATCTCAAAAGGAATCTTGCTTACATTGACCAGCTAAAACAAGTGGGGGCTTCTTTTGACAAACAATCGCCCTCATCCTTTATACTTCAGAGTTCACCCCTCTGCGAACTAATGACTTCACCTCTGCTCAATTCCCTCATACCAGAGTCAACTTTGTCTGTTGCTGGCTTAACCGAGTATATTCAGGAGTTGTTACAGCAAGATGAGCAACTTCTGCAGGTTTGGGTGATTGGGGAAGTCTCCAGTACCAGCCGACATCGGAGTGGGATTTTTTTCACGCTTCAAGATCCCCATTCTAAGGCTTCGATTCAGTGTGTAACTTGGAGTTCCCAACTGAGTAAGTTGTCAAAGCTACCAACGACGGGAGAACAGTTGTTGGTTTTGGGCAGTATTCGAGTTTATCCCCAGCGAGGACAGTACCAGCTGAATGTTTGGCAGGCATTGCCAGCAGGAGAGGGATTGCAGGCACTGCGAGATCGCCAGCTTCATCAACAACTTCAAGCAGAAGGACTATTTGATGAAGAACGCAAACATCCCCTTCCAACTCATCCTCAAATTATAGCCGTTGTCACTTCACCCCAAGCCGCAGCCTGGGGTGATATTCAGCGAACCCTCCAGCAGAGATATCCTGGTTTGCAGGTTTTGTTATCACCAGCTCAAGTCCAGGGAGAATTAGCACCAGCATCAATTGTAGAGGCAATTGAACTGGTTGAGCAAGATGGAAGAGCCGAACTGCTGATTTTAGCGCGGGGGGGTGGAGCTTCTGAAGATTTGGCTTGCTTTAATGATGAACGGGTAGTGCGAGCTATCGCTCAATGTTCAATTCCCATATTGACAGGAATTGGTCATCAACGGGATGAATCTCTAGCAGATCTAGTGGCAGATAAATGTGCTCACACACCAACAGCAGCAGCAGAACTAGCCGTACCGGAACTGATGAGTTTGATTGCAGAACATCGACAACGGCAATTGGTTTTGAAAGAGTCGGTGAAACAAGTTCTCGAAGTATCTAATGCCCAATTGCAACAGTTACAAGGACGCTTGCAGTGGCTACAAATTGACCGACAATTACAACAAGAAAAAAAAGCGATCGCTTGGAGGCGTCAACAACTAATTCAGGCAACCTCCCAGCATCTTAGTCAAGCTAGCCAGCACTGCCAACTACTACAGGAAAAGCTAACTACTCTTGATCCCAATCGTGTTCTAAAAAGAGGTTATGCAGTAGTGCGATTGGCAGACGGTAAGATTGCTCGCCAAGCTTCTGACTTAGTTCCAGGAGAGGAACTACAGATTCAGTTAGAACAGGGTGAAGTTAAGGTTATGGTTACAGAAATTAGCATATCTGAATCTTATAGAGACGCACCAGAGAGAGTTTATCCATCATTTCTTGATTGATAGAGTAATAGACCAAATATATCCATTCAAAGCCTACGGTGCTGCGCTCGGGTGCGTAGCATCTCCTAAAGGTATTGCTACACGAATGCCCAACCCTCAGCTACAGAGATTTTTGGGAAGCAATAATTTCTTCCTAATAAAGGCAAATATTGACTGGCAGATTAGGTTATTAAAAGGTTAAGCTAATTTTAGACTTTACTTAACCTTCGATTAGTCGAAGCTTAACTTAGTTATGAAACCAACTGTAGATACTCTGTATGTGACCCCTGACATTCCTACTAGGACAGATAACTTCAACGTTGAGCAACTGAAGCAAGATCTTTATAAACCTTTGACTCAAGCTTTAGATGATCAAGCATCTGTTGGAGAAATCTCACTGCTTTGTCCACTCAAGCCAGTAATGGACGATTCGGCGAAACTTTTAGTTAAAGATACAGCAGGGCATCCAATTGCTGTAGTTTTGTGTTCCTCACCAGTAACTCCCGGGTTAGTGGCACGAGGGATGGAACGTACCCGCTTAGTCAAGCAAGCTCTCGGTTCAGATATAGGACGAGTGGTCCTTGATCCCTTACTTGAGGGCAAGATAAATGGACTGAGTTATGCTGTTCTGCCTCATTGTCAGCCTCTAAGTAGTTCGCGGCTGATATGGCCTGTTCAACGTGCCTTGTTATCTCCTCATGTGTTCCAATGGTTGAGTCGCGTGACAGAGGTTACGGCTAGTACAGTACACGCTGAACAAGTAGAGCCAGATTTCATAGTGCCATTGAAATACTTGGCCGAATTAGAGGCCATGACTGAACGAGTTCGCGCTGGAGCGCAGCAGGTGCTCCAGCGTCTAGCTGACGGTAAGTGGTCTCCTCGCCATGTGGTGATGCACAATGATTTGTGGAAAGGTAACATCCTTCTCGAGGATCGCAATGTCAGCGGATTGGGCAAACAATTATCCACAGAACATTTTATCATCATCGATTGGATGGGCGCAATGGTTCAAGGATATGCCATGTATGATTTAATTCGGCTGGCTCAATCACTGAAGTTAGGGGGAAGGCAACTGCGTGAGCATGTTACTACTCATTGTCAATTCTTAGGTTGCGATTTTATTGATGCTCGCAGCCATCTGTTAGCAGCTTTAGGTTACTTGGGGATGCACTTGGAACATTTCCCCTTACCCAGATTTGTCCAGATGGCTGATTCTTGTTTGGAGAAAATTGAGCAAATTCAAGGATGAATCTACAGTTTATAACTGCTCTCAAATCGAGAGTTGATCGAATACAAGGCTAACATCCTAGGAATGCTTTTGACACTCCCACGGCTAGAAGCGCGTGGGATTCTTGCTTCATCCAGCCAACTTATTTAGAGGAGTTTCCCCACCTAAACAGAGGTTGTTCTGTCCACAAGCTTTAGCTCCCTTATGCCCTACGGTACTATGTATTCCTTATTTATTAAAGCTTCCTTCAATGTGGACTAGAAGTTATTTTTGTGCAACTGCTGGTTATGCATCTAGCGAAACAATCAAAAAATATATTGCTAATCAAAAAACAAGATAGACTGCACCTTAAGGTGCTAAGCATTAATCCCACTCCTAGAAGGTGTGGGATTAATGCTTCAATTACTGTAATTTTACCTAAATTTTTCTAGTTCTTGTTCGTCGCTTTTTTCTTACAACTTACATATTGTTTTTGAGATAAGCACATCAATTGATACTTAGCATGGAGAAAAGTCGAGTGAAAATTGCGCTGGTGATTGTGGTAGTTGTTGTGGGATTGTCAGTAATACTGGAAGTGCTTTTGCGATCGCTAGTAGGCTTTGGTAACCCCCTTATTTATATTACAGATCCTGAAATTGGTTACTTGCTAGCACCTTCCCAACAGACAAGGAGGTTTGGCAATCGCATTGCGATTAATGAGTACTCAATGCGTAGTCCAACAATCACCGTTAATAGACCAGAATCAACACTGCGAATACTAATATTAGGTGATTCAGTTGCTAATGGTGCTTGGTGGACAGATCAACAACAGACGATTTCAGCGCTGCTGGCGACTCAACTAGAAGCTTTAATTAGAGGATCGTCGAAAGAAAGCCTTAGTCACAAGACATTCTTTGAGCGTGTAGAAGTTCTCAACGCTTCTGCCAATTCTTGGGGACCGCGCAATGAGTTAGCTTATCTAAAACGCTTTGGCACTTTCGAGGCTCAAGTAGTAGTATTATTGCTCAATACAGATGATTTGTTTGCAATGATACCCAGTTCTGCAGCTGTGGGACGCGATCGCAACTATCCAGCTCATAAACCACCCTTGGCTTTGGTAGAAGTATTTAGTCGCTATGTATTGCCACTAATTTTACCGGAGCGGGAGTCGAGAATTAATCAAGTCCCCCCAGAAAAGGATCCGGTTGGTAGCAACCTAGAAGCAATTGGGCAAATTCAAACCGTTAGCAATAACAATACTGCCGACTTTGTGTTGGCGATGACACCCCTACTAAGGGAAATTGGTGAACTTGGACCTCGTGAGTATGAGTTGGAAGCCCGTGCGCGCCTTAGTGAGTTTACCAAAAATCGGCAAATCACTTATCTAGATTTTCTACCAGTTTTCCAACAGACTGAAACTCCAGAAGTTTGGTATCGGGATCACATTCATCTGAGCTCCCAAGGTAATAAGAGAGTTAGTGAAGTTATCAGCTCTTTACCAGTACTCAGGAATCAGTTATCTGTGGCAACTAGCCCCTGACAGAAAACCTTTAAATTATCGTGCGAAAACCCTGTGAGACGTTGCATGCAACGTCTCTACACATCTGGATATATAGAAAAAGGAGGGTGTCAAGAAACCGTTACTGCTGGTGAACAGAGAATCCGATCCTCCCTGTCTACGTTTTGCCAAACTTGACCATCAAGGGCCATCTGTTCAATCACACTCGCTAAACGTAGAGCCTTTAGTGCTTGCTCGCCACCCACAGAAGGTTGATTGCCACCCCGAACACAGCTAACAAAGTGTTCTAACTCAGCATGCAGTGGTTCGATGTTACTGGTGTAAACTTTCTCAATCAAACCGTCTTGGCGGTAAAGTACCTGACCGTAGTCTGTCATGTAGTTAGCCGTAGTTTGCCGGTGAATGAGAATCTCATTATTGAGAAAGTCTGCTTCAGTCAAAGAGTTTTTGCAATGGGCAGCGATAGTTCGGATTTTACGATGTGTCACCTTAGAGGCTGTTAGGGTAGCAACAATCCCATTGGCAAAACCTAGATTAGCAGTTACGTAATCTAAATATCCAGAATCGGAGGCGCGACTGCCACTGGCGGTTAACTTAGTTACTGGTGCGGCTGCTAGTTCCAATAAAAGGTCAATGTCGTGAATCATTAAGTCTAAAACGACAGAAACATCATTGGCTCGGTTGGAGTAGGGACTCATTCGGTGAGCCTCTAGCGCTAGCAACTCCTCTGTCTTCAGAACTTTACTAAGTTCCTGAAAAGCTGGGTTAAAACGTTCAATGTGACCTACTTGTAAAATACGCTTATACTCAGCTGCTGCATTTACTAAAGACTCTGCCTCAGCAATATTGGCAGCAATAGGTTTTTCAATTAACACATGAATCCCAGCCTGTAAACAAGTCATCCCAACTTCGTGATGGAGACGGGTGGGTACAGCAATGCAAACGGCGTCAACATAAGGGAAAAGATCACGATAATCTTCAAAAAAGCGGACACGGTACTTACTTGCTGTGTCCAAGCCCCTTTCTACATTAATGTCTGCCACACCCACCACTTCCACATCTTTAAGAAGACTCAAAATTCGGGCATGATGCTGTCCCATGTTGCCAACGCCGATAACTCCGATTTTGATTGGCTGTAGCAGACTACTCTGCATATGGGTATTTGGATATTTTTGGCACATGCTATCTTGCACTATTGGAAAACTCCTACACCACTGTAAATAAGTCGATTTGCTTACTCTAAGCTGCCTTAAACCATCCAGATAGTACCACAGCACATTTAAATGTGAAGAATTCCAAAGTTTTCCACAAATACGTTAGATTAGGGAAAGTTTAAGGGTAGTTATTCTGTTTTTATTGTGGTTTTAGCAGTTCTATGCTAGTAGCTTGATGTGTCAGTTTTTTAGTTGTCCATTGTTGGTGATTTATTAGATCTATTGCCAAAGGTACTTTGTTATTAGCTCAGCTGATGAGGGGCTTGTATTTTGAAAGCAGTTGTTTTGTTATCTGGAGGATTGGACTCTTCAACAGTCCTGTATCAAGCCAAGAAAGATGGTTATGAATGTTATGCCATCTCTTTTGACTACCAGCAGCGACATCGACGGGAATTGGACTCCGCGATCGCGATTGCTCGCCAAGCCAATGTCAAAGATCATCAAGTGGTAAGCTTTGACTTAGGGCAATGGGGAGGCTCAGCTTTGACGGATCAGGAGATTGATTTGCCTCAGAAGCGTTCCCTAGAGCAAATGTCTCAGAATATTCCCATTACCTATGTTCCAGGACGGAACACAATTTTTTTGAGTTTTGGACTGTCCTACGCCGAAGCGATCGCTGCTGAATGTGTCTATATTGGGGTCAATGCTTTGGATTATTCTGGTTACCCGGATTGTCGTCCTGATTATATCGAGGCAATGCAGAAAGTTTTTGCTCTAGGGACAAAACAAGGTCGTGAGGGACAAGGAATCAAAATTGTGACACCTCTGATTAACCTCAAAAAAACTGCCATCATTGAGTTAGGTAATCAGTTGGGCGTACCTTGGGAGAAAACTTGGTCTTGCTACGCTGGAGGTGATCTTGCTTGTGGGATCTGTGATTCCTGCCAGTTGAGGCTTGCTGCTTTTGCTGAACTAGGATTGAAAGACCCACTTGCTTATCAAAATTAAGGAGAGAAGGTATAATAGCTTACTTGCCTTGCAATTGGAGATTGGAGCTATCAGCCTTCGGTTACTTCAGGCTAATTTTTGAGAATTCCGCAATAATATTCCCAAATAAGAATAAAAATTTAGGAGAATCAGTCCGTGAGTATAGAAGCTCTTGTTGAGAATCCCTCAAGTCCAGCCGAGTCAACCTCCCCAGCATCTGCTCCTTATGATCCAACTGAGTTTGATGCTAGTGTAATGGGAACCTACGGACGCTTTCCTATTGCTTTAGAACGGGGAAAAGGTTGCCATGTTTGGGATACTGAAGGGCAGCAATATCTAGACTTTGTTGCGGGAATTGCTACTTGTACTCTTGGTCATGCACACCCAGCTTTGGTGGAAGCTGTGACAAAGCAAATCCAAACCCTACACCATGTTTCTAATTTGTACTATATCCCCCAACAGGGAGAATTAGCCAAATGGATTATCGATCATTCCTGTGCAGACCGAGTATTTTTCTGTAATTCTGGAGCAGAAGCCAACGAAGGGGCAATAAAACTAGCGCGGAAGTATAGCCATAAGGTATTAGAGATTGAGAAACCAGTGATTTTGACGGCAAAAGCCAGTTTCCACGGGCGGACATTAGCAACTATTACTGCTACTGGTCAACCTAAGTATCACAAGAACTTTGACCCCTTAGTGCCTGGTTTCCAATACATACCTTACAATGATATTGAAGCATTAGAAAATGCGATCGCGGATCTTGATGAGGGCAACCAGCGAGTGGGAGCAATTATCATGGAACCTTTACAGGGAGAAGGAGGTGTCCGCCCAGGAGAACTAGAATATTTCCTCAAGCTGCGGAAAATGTGCGATGATACGGGCATTTTACTAATTTTGGATGAAGTGCAAGTAGGTGTAGGTCGTACTGGTAAATACTGGGGGTATGAGCATCTGGGAATAGAACCAGATGTCTTTACTAGTGCTAAGGGACTAGCTGGCGGCATCCCGATTGGAGCGCTGATGTGTAAGAAGTTTTGCGATATCTTTGAGCCTGGGGAACATGCAAGTACTTTTGGTGGTAATCCCTTTGCCTGTGCTGCGGCACTTGCTGTTAATCAGACTTTGGAACAAGAGAACCTACTGCATAATGTGCAGCAAAGGGGAGAGCAACTGCGTACAAGACTAAGAGCGATCGCCCTTAAATACCCTGATATTTTTGTTGAAGTACGGGGTTGGGGTCTAATTAATGGGATGGAGCTCAATGCCGACATTGATTTAACAGCAGTGGATGTAGTGAAAGCAGCAATGGCAGAAAGATTGCTGTTAGTTCCAGCAGGCCCTAAAGTAGTTCGCTTTGTTCCTCCTCTCATTGTCTCGGCTGAGGAAGTTGATGAAGCTGCTCAAATCCTTGAAAGAGCGGTAGAGAAATTCGCGCTGTAGGATTTTCTTGGGGCAATTACCTGTAATTGCCCCTTAGAAGTAGAACTCGAAACTTATTGTAGAAACTTTCTTCCCTTCTGCCTCCTGCCTCCTGCCTTCTTTTACTAATTCTTCCACCGTACCCGGATAAAATGAGCTGGACGACCCCAGATATCGGGGGTTGCTGTAATACCTTCAACTGCTAGATTAAAAGGAATTGCAGTAGTTAAATATCGTTGAGCTAGATTACCTAAATCTGGTGTTAATTGAGTTGCTGCAGCTGTTGCTAATCCCAAACCCAGCATTTGTTCAACTGGTCCTGGTGGCATTACCAAATGTGCTCCTAATGCCAATCCTGCAGTTAAAAACATGCCAACTGAGAAATTAGTGCCGCAGCGGGGATGCACAGCTAAATCCCATTCCCCTCTGGTAATTCTTCTTAAGGCAATGGGTACTGCCCTTCTCAAATCAGCTAAGTGTACCTGACCATAGAGATAAAACCCCTCGTCGGTAGATAATCCCCCTAAAGTATCATTGTCCAACTGGTAGTTAGTTGTTGCAGATCTAGAGCTGCTGACACCAAAGCGCTCCCCTAAAACCCAGACGGTAGCGTGCTCTAGAGCATGAACCTGGCGCAGCATTAAAATTTCTTTTAACCCAGGCAAAAAGTTCAGCTGTTTGAGCAAATCAGTATCTTGTGTTGGTTGTGGCTGGGGAAAATCAAAGTCCCAGAAATCACCAGTGGGAGTAGAGGTACTATAAGTCATGGTAGTAAGTAATTGAAAATTCAAAATTTAAGTAGGGCTTGCTGAAAAAAGATATAAGTTATTTAACTGTAGCGCTCACACCAGCAAAGTTTGATAAATCTTGGTAAAGTTCATTTATTTTTCTTCTTCCCTTCAAACTGTTCAATAAACGCTTCAACCCGTCTTCTCACAGTATCAGGAGCAAGTGAAGAAAAGCGAATTAGTTCATTCGAGGGTAAATGAGGATTCTGCTATATTGGTACAGTTTCCCCTTGTCCAGCATACAAGATATGCGATCGCACTATAACTTAACACCTAATACTTGTAGAAAAATTCTATGCTATCTTCCAGCAGTTTCATAATTAGACAAAGAGTTTATTTGTTTATCACTCTAGTATTGGCTGTATTTCTATTGGTCATTGCTGGTGAGTGGTTCAGAGTACAACAAGTTGTTGCAGAAACTCCTCGTCAGGTTTTTTATGTTGCACTTAATGGTAGTGATACAAATGAAGGTTCTATTGCACATCCTTGGGCAACGGTTAACCATGCAGCTAATGTTTTAAAGGCAGGTGAAACCGTTTACATCCGAGCTGGAATTTATACCCCTACTCAACAAATCCAAGCTAAACATTCTGGTACAGCAGATTCTTGGATTACTTATAGTGCATTTCCTGGAGAGCCTGTCATTATTGATGCTAAAGGGATAGCAGTAGCTCCTCCTTCGGGGAAGTCTCCTTTCCCTCATGATCAAGGAGCCTTTCAATTAGAAAATGTCCAATATATTCAAGTCAGAAATCTAGAAATCATCAATTCTCACAACTCAGGTATTACTGTGAGAAACAGTAATTATATTGATCTTTATAACAATAAAACAGAAAATACTTTTAGCCCAGGAATTGGAGTTTGGAAAAGTGCTCATCAGAAAGTGATTGGTAATACCATCGTTAATGCCAGTGATCTTAAGATGGCTGACTTTCCCAATGATTTGTCAGCAGCACCCCATGAATCTATTTCCCTCGGTAGTGTTGAAAATTTTGAGGTTGCTTATAACTTAATTAAGTATGGGCAAAAAGAAGGTATTGATATTAAAGAGAAAAGTCAACATGGAACTGTGCATCATAACTACATACATCATATGAGGCGTCAAGGACTCTATGTAGACAGTTGGTTCGGACTATTGGAAGATGTTGAAGTATTCAATAATGTAGTTCATGATTGCCGAGGATCTGGATTCGCTGTATCTGTGGAAGGAGGCTCAACAGCAAAAAACATCCAGTTTCATCACAATTTACTTTATGACAACTGGGGAACGGGTATTTTATTTTCGACATGGGGGAATGATGGTTTACGAGAGAATGTCAAAATTTACAATAATACTGTTCATCACAATGGCTATGGACCACCTAACCCTGGAGAGAAATTTTATTGGATAACAGGTGGATTGTACTTATTCTCAGATAATGTCCAAAGTATTGAAATCAAGAACAATATCTTTAGCGAAAATACAGGATTTCAAATTGGCTATAGTGATTCTTATCTCAAAAATAGCTCTAATATCGAGAATGTTTTTGAGCAAAAAGACATTGATATCAGTCACAACCTGGTGTTTGGTGCAAATAGTGCTAGCAATCCCATTTATGCCGGATGGTCACCTGACAATTATGCGAATATTTATGGCATAAATGGTACTTCTGCCTTAGTGGCTAGTCCTCAATTTATTAATGCTAAACGAGGCAATTTTTACTGGCAAAGCGCTCCTACTGTTGACAAAACTACCTCCCTTGCTGCTCCTAATACACCGGAGACTACAATCGGAGCTTTTCCTTATGGAGAAGAACCTGAGCTTTGGTGGCAGTCTGTTGATTTTCCACCAAAATTTTCGCAATCTTAGACAAGCTGAGGCGATGCATTAGTAACAAGTTAAGACAAAAATGTCTTTGTCAAGGGGTAGGGGAGCTGGGGGTGAGCGAAATTAGGGAAGGAATTTATAGCAAAGTATCCTCTCAAATTATTAGCTCTCCTTTGTTTCCCTATCTCCCCATCTCCCTATCTCCCCATCTCCCCATCTCCCCACCCTTTTTTTCCCTCACCCGGGAGCCGGAGTTTCTAGTTTCCCTTCTCACTCGTGGGGAGTAAGATAAGCCTTAGGTTATAGCAATTATTTCTTGAGGGGGCAAAGCTCTAAGATGGAACGTGGTTTACTCTGGCTACCCTTGCTAGCAATCTTTTTTTGGCTTGCTTGGTCTGGTTGGAACGAATATCAAAAACTCGAAGCCTACAAAAGCTGGGTAGAGCACTTTGAGCGAGGGAAGTATGATATTTATGCAGTGTTGGGTCAAAAAAACAGTGATTTGACTTGGGGAAAACCAACACGCACTGGACCAATAAATCTAGAAACCTTCTCCCTCAAAGATGTTCAATCCCTCCAGTTGGTGGTAGATAATCAGACAGTTAACCTGGAAACTCCTCCTAAAAGAGGTAGTAAAATTGCCTTAGAATTTATCTTTCCAGAACCTGCTACTTCAATTAAAATTCCCTTTACACAAATCTCTCTGGCAACAGAGTGGGGAAAATTCCTACAGCAAGAATTGTCAAATTTGCGATCACATGGTATCTGTGAGGAATAGTAGTGCGGGTGAGGTAAAATTTACAGTGGCTTTCAATAAATAAGTCAGAAGGCAGAGAGCTCCAAGGCAGAGGGCTCCAAGGGAAGAGGATTTGACAAAAGTTTCTTCACTCATTACTCATTACTCATTACTCATTACTCAAAAAAGGTCTCCCACTCCTTTTTTCACCTCACCCTAGTAGTGCAAGAGGACAGAAGGTAGTCCTGATGAAAAAATTTCACCACCAGGTGCTGCAGTAAGGAATTCCAATTGCACTAGATTATTTTATAAATTTTGCCAGAGACCCTGATTGTTAAATAACAGGTTAGTTGAACACAGCCTTAAAGCTTTAGCAGTTAATCAGGACGATAATCATGAAAGGCAAAGTCATTCTTGGTTCCATTCTCCTAGGACTAAATTTTCCCCTTACTGCTTTCGGCAGTATTTATACTCAGATATCTCCTTCAGCTCCCAGGATTGAGGAGTTCAATAGCTCAGGAACTGTTGAAATTGCACAACAACGGTATCTCAGTTACCAATTTGTCTCTTCAAGGTTGTACAGTTCGCAATCACGGATTTTGTCTGTCGCTCGTGAATTTTCTGGCAGCAAAGTGAAATGGAAGAGCATCTCAGTTGAAGAAATTAACACTCATCGCCTTAAACTCAATCTTTACGGAAAAGTTCCGGTAGGAGGAGCGCTAGTTAAAGACTCTAAAATCAGGATTGGACTTTTTCTACAACGGGATAGCCGAGGCAGCTTCAGGTTTGTTGATTATGACTTTCGCGTTTGGGGTGGAACATTCCCCGGTAAAGTGAGGAAAAAGGCACGGAAAAAGCTGGAGAAATTACCTGATCATTTTCCTCGTTTTCAACAGGAGTTTGACAGGATAGTTGCCTAGTGCCGCTGCGCGGAATTTAGAATTTAGAATTTAGAATTTAGAATTTATAATGCTTATAGAGTAAGGATTCTAACGATCTCAAACTGGTCAGTTACTTTTGCCGCGCTGCACTAGTACAAGAAGGCAGAACCCATAAAACTGTAGGTTGGGTTTCACTTCGTTCCACCCAACCTACTTAAGCTTAGACGCATTCATCTTGCATGTTTAGGATGACCGGCAAGATGCCTGTTCCACAAGAAACTGAAATTTCTGAAGAAATTGTTCGAGTCATAAACAAAAACGATGTGCATGACAGATGATCATCAGTTACGACAACTTATTGACAGGATTTGTGGCAATCTAGACCTAAATAGTTCGGATAGAAGATTAGCAGTTAATCTGCTATTAATTAAACTTCAGCGACTGCCTGGTCTGTTAACAAATTCTCACCCCTACTATCTTGAAGCTTTAGACAAAACCTGGGAATGGGTTAGTAAAAGTATCTGCAATTTTAAACAGAGACCACATTTGTCCCTTCAAGAAAGTTTGGTGAAATGGATTAATAGCTATTTGTACTGGCGAATTCGAGATTTATCTCTTAGGCAAAACTGCCAAGACTCTGAAGTAAAGAGTTTAGATAGTCCTAGTGATCCGAGTGGTGAAAATACATCAACACTACTGGAGCAAGTTTGGGAAACAAATTTGGTTCCCCCAAAAGTTACAGGACTTGACGCCTATCTTGAAGCTAACAGAAGAAGGAGAATTCAAGAAATTTTTGAGAAATTTGAGGATTATGTGGCACAAGATCCGGAAGGAATTTTGCGCAACTGTCATCCTCGTAATTGTCCTCAATGTCACTGTCAGTTACTTTGCCAAAAGTTGCTGTTTCAGGCTCCACGAGCAAAGATCTCTCAACTAGGGCGGGATTTGGGCGTTAACCATCAAACTATTAGATACCATTGGCCAACTAAGTGTCTACCACTCCTGCAAGGAATTTTAGAGAGTTTAGGTTATGGACAGGATGAATAATTATGAATAGTCAAGAAAGACCATTTTTGGCAGTTCCACTTGGTATTGAAGCACACGGTTTCGCGAAGAAATTTGCTGCCGAACAAAGCAATACTGCTAAAAGTAAACAGGTTTACTTGAATACCTTAGCTGTTTACGCAGCTCACCGGTTTTTAACTTGGTTGGGAATTGAAACAGACTTAAACAAAAGTGACTCTTGGCAGCCAATCATCAGAAATCGCTGCAATATTGCCGATTTAATGATTACTGACAGGGGCAGGTTAGAATGTCGCCCGGTTTTGCCGGGAGAGGAGAGAATTCTTTTGCCTCCAGAAGTCATTGAAGAGCGCCTTGGTTATCTAGCAGTTCAATTTAGCGATCGCTTAGATCAGGTGGAGCTATTAGGATTTACTATAACTGCTGTATCGGGAGTTATTGAAATCAGCAGTTTGCATGCGGTTGATGAGTTAATTCAAGAGCTCTCCCTACCGCAGACAGTCGTTTTTCAACCACTACAGCCAGTCGTTTTTGCCCAGTGGTTCCAAGGAATTTTTGATGAAGGTTGGCAAACTCTAGATAGTCTACTAGCACCCAGGCAATTAGCTTATAGAAGTAGTAGAGCTATCAGCAACAAAACTACCAATCCTGGAGAGGAAACAATTGAACGGGCTAAACCACTCAATCTAGGACTATTGGCTGATAGGAAGCAGCTAGTTTTGGTAGTTAGTATCAGCCCAGAAGAGAATCAAGAAGTGAGGGTTGTCATCCAAATTCACCCTATGGAAACGAAAGAATTTTTACCTCCTGGTTTAAAACTGAAGGTAACCCTAGACTCAGACAGTGTGGAAGTAGTAGCCAGAGATACTGATAATTGGCTTCAGGTACCTTTAACAGAAGTTCCCGGCAAAACCATTACCGTTGAAATCTCTCGAGATGATGCAGCTGTTACCGAGACATTTGTTGTTTAGTCAGGACTTACGCAGCTACACCACATATAGATTTAAAGGTGCGTTACGCTACGCTAACACACCCTACAAATAGAGGCTTTGCATAAGTCCTGTTTAGTTTTTCATCAGGGGTAAATCAATGAACAACCAGAGGGAAACACAAATCATCATTAACCTAGAAGATGGTGATTTTGAAGGGGGTTTTAGTCCCAGTACTATCCAGGTGCAATGGAGTGAAGCTAATGCTGAAACTAATGCCACTCAATTATGCTGTCCATTGCCCCAAGCTCCACAACTTCCTGCCTTTTACCGTCAATGGCAGAACCAATATCAAGGATTTCTCCAAGTTCACCATAGAGGTATTGATCGATCGCAACCGATGCAGATATCTATGCCTGAGTATATAGCAGAATGTGATCAGTTCTTTGCAGCCTTACACCAGAACCTTAATCACTGGCTCAGTACTATCAAAAAACAACTAGCACCAACTCTGGAGCTAGATTCCCAGGATGAAGTTCGCATTGTGGTTCAAACCTCAAAGATTAGCTGTGAACTCACCAAAAATATCCTACACAGATTACCTTGGCACTGGTGGGATTTATTTCCTGAAGACTGTTTTACTGAAGCAGCTCTCTGCTTTGCTCAATCCGAGCCAATTGCTCCTGATGCTAAGAAAAGCTCGATGTTAGACAGGATCAAGCGAGTCAAAATCTTATGTGTTTTGGGGGATAATGGAGAAGGTATTGATGTGGAAGCGGATAGAAGATTGTTCCGCAAAATACCAGGAGCTTATTGTGTTTTTCTGCGGCAGCCAACTCTAGCACAGTTGGAATCGTTTTTGAATGAGCGCTGGGATATTCTCTTTTTTGCTGGGCATAGTGACACTCCTGATGGCGGGAAAACTGGCTTACTCAAAATCAACTCGGAAGAATATCTCGATATTCAAACTATTAGGGACAATCTGAAAAAAGCGATTAAGCTAGGGATGAAGCTAGCCATTTTTAATTCCTGCAATGGGCTAGGCTTAGCACATCAAATTGCTGATTTAAATATTGCTCAAATTATTGTCTGGCGAGAACCGGTACTTGATACGGTAGCTCAAGAGTTTCTCAAATATTTCCTGGAATCTTTTACAGAAGGGCTATCTTTATATCACTCGGTAAAGGAGGCTCGACTCAGATTACAAGAATATATAGAGAAAAATGGGGAACTACCAAAAGTAAGTTGGTTGCCAGTGATTCATCAAAATCTAGGCAATGAACAAATCACCTGGAATCAGCTACGGGGATATACCAATGAGGGAAACCCCGCTCAAGGGATGAAGAGAAAAAAGAATCCTCGTGAGATCTTACTTGATAAAGTAGAACAATCCTGGATTGAGGGCGTTTTGGAGAAAGCACTGCATATTGAAGAAACGATTGAGTTAGGTTTGGAGAAACCCTTGGATGCAGTAACACCAGTTTTACCAACAGAGCAGGAGCTACCCCATCAGGAAGATGGAGATTTACCCGAAGGCACTAGAGCAATTGATATCTTCGGTGAGCTGGAAAATAAAAGAACCATGCTGATTCTTGGTGAACCAGGATCAGGTAAAACCACAGCACTGCTAGAAATTGCTAGGGAATTAATTAGCGATGCCACACAAGATACAAGCTTACCAATTCCTGTAGTGCTGAATCTTTCTAGCTGGGGTGGGGAGAGGCAACCGAAACCTTTAGCTGAATGGTTGATTCAAGAACTGCATCGGATTTATCAGTTTCCTATCTTTCAGTGTAAGGCTTGGATTAATAACCAGCAATTACTCCTGCTGTTGGATGGTTTGGATACAGTCAAGGAAACACGACGCTCAACTTGTATCCGGGCAATTAATCAGTTTCTGCGAACATATGGCAGAACTCAAATGGTTGTTTGTAGCCGCACTGCTGATTACAAGCAAGTCTCAGAAAAGCTGCAACTCCAAATTGCAGTTGTTTACAAGTCACTGACATCAGCTCAAATCAACCGCTATCTTGATGATGCTCAGGAAAATTTACCAGGTGTTAGGGCATTGCTTCGAGAAGAGCAAACCATGCAAGATTTAGTCGATACTCCTCTCAATCTTAATATTGTTGCTGTCGCCTATGAAGGTAAGTCGCAAGAAGAATTAGCAGGAATCGACTCATTAGAGGAACGTCGCCAACATTTATTTAAAACTTACATTCAAAGGAGGTTTGAACAATTTCAAAGCTCTCAAGGAGAAACTGGTAACCAACAATACACGGAACAGCAAGCAAGGCATTGGCTCAATTGGTTAGCTCAAAGCATGGTACGGGAATCTCAAAGTTTATTTTTGATTGAGCAAATGCAACCGAATTGGCTACCTGTCGGTGCTCAAAACTGGATCTATCCGATTGTGGTTAGACTGATTTTTGGAATTATCTTTGGATTAGTTGGGGTCTTGCATTTTGGTGCGATGGTTACCAAAAGTTTAACAGACCAAATATCATTAGTGATACCTTCAGTGATAGCAGGTATCATATCAGTGCTAAGTTCACTGATTATACCCAGGTTAATATCTAGAATCATACCAAGTTTTATCCCTCGGAACATATCTAAGTTTATCTCTGTAGTTCCGTCTGGGCTAATATACGCAACTATTATTGCCCCAATAACCTACGCAATGTTTGGAGATAGTGTGGCAGGAAGAGAAGTATGGAGAAGTATACTATCTCCTGCAATAGTTGATGGAGTAGTTGTCGGCATCATTTTAAGTCTGGTAGATCAAGAGATAGGAATTATTGATACTCTCCAAGGTTCATGGCAAAAAGCAAAAAAATATTCAATGATTGGTCTACTATTGGGTTCAATCTATGTGCTGGTTCGCTTAATTTTTAGTAACAAATACGGAAGTTTGGCGAATCTAAGTGAATTTAAATATGTTGCCATCATTATCGAGCTAATAATCTTTACTCTACTGCCTGGGCTTCTTGGTGGATTAGATAAAGGAGTGAACCTAGAGCAAACCATAATTGCCAATCAAGGAATTTGGAGATCCGCTACAAATGCTGGGATTTTATTTGGCATCTTTTTCCCCATAGGAATGCTTGTTAGCCTACCTTACATAGAGGGAGTAATTCATGAGGTAATCAGTATCGGATTAGCAGTTGGGTTGCTTGCCGGAATGGCAGGTGGACGAGGACCGGTTTTGGCCGGGTTTGTCCTGATTCAACATTTCACTCTGCGGGTACTCCTTTGGTGGAAAGGCTATATCCCTTGGAATTACGCTCTTTTCCTCGACTATGCGACAGAACATATCTTTTTACAAAAAGTCGGTGGCGGCTACATTTTTATCCATCAGACGCTAATGGAGCATTTTGCCCAACTGCAGGAAGAGTAGATTTTGTAGTGGTGTAACTTACTTGAAATTGTTACCCCTCTTCTGTCACTTTCCGAAATTATCACCAAATTCCGTCATTACAGCCAACGAGACTTAACGAGAGAATCAGGGTTTGACCCCCATTTTTCGGAGTCTGACAGAAGAGGGATACATTGATAAATTACGTATAATGTGAATTAAATTGTACATATCGTAGGGGCGGGTTTAGCGACAAACCAACCCATTTGACCCGAATATTGTGATCAAAACCCGCCCAACGCCATCCCCAGGTTAATGCAACCAATCCCCAATTCTAAATTCCCCTGGTTATCGCTTGGGCGGGTTTTGTATTAAGACTTTCACCAAATGTGTTGACGGTGACCCTAAACCCGCCCCTACGGCAATTGATATTGTCTGTTTTGGATATCTAATTCACATTATGCGTAAATTATTATCCTGTAGGGGCGGGTTCACCAATCCGGTAAGTACATTGACAAATCAATCTGCTAAACCCGCCCCGGTAATGTCGGTAGGGCGGGTTTTGAGTAATTATCGTCTGATTGCCACATTTTGGGCAAACCCGCCCCTACATTTTTGGTGTTTTGTGTTAGCTTGCGCGATCGCTTTCTCTTGTAGGGTGGGCAAATTGAATATCTTCGACAATTAGATTGATAAATTACCTTTTTTTGCCCACCAATCGCCATTGGGGGAAAGACTGTGGTGGGCATTCTTCTTCAATCATCCTGCTGCTGTTGAAGATGTTTGAGAATGCCCACCCTACGGCTAGATCGATCGCGAGCGAGACGCTCGCACTACTATAATTTGGAATAACAAGTGAAAATAGATAACTTAGTGGCAAGAGACAATATGGCAGTGTTAGCCTTAAAGAAGAAGAGCTGATTTACTTTACAGAAGTAATTATCACTTAAGGTAATATCTTTTGGAGGCAATAGCTATTCAACAATTGATAATGAACAATGGATAATGGATAATTACCTCTCCTTGAAAGAAGAGGATTGACAATCAGGAAAATATTTTCTTTTTATTTTCTTCATAAATGAAGAGGTCTTAGACCAAATTAACCAATTATCAATTATCAATTATCCATTGATAATAAATCCGGGTTAGAAACCCCATTTATCTTAAAAATGTTCAAAAAAAAAGAAAAAAATAAATATTTACTTTGGGCTTTTGTACTTACTTTTTTCCCAACTTTTGTACAAGCACAACCTATTGTCCCAGCAGCTGATGGAACAGGGACAGTAGTAACGCCTAATGGACAGAACTTTGAGATCCAAGGTGGTCAAATTTCTGGGGATGGAGCTAATCTTTTTCATAGTTTCTCCCAGTTTGGTCTAGAAGCTAACCAGATAGCAAATTTCCTGTCCAACCCAGCCATTCAGAACATCCTATCTCGCGTTACTGGGGGTGATCCCTCTGTAATTAATGGTTTGCTCCAAGTTACAGGGGGTAATTCCAATCTATATTTAATGAATCCTGCTGGCATTGTATTTGGTGCAAATGCTCGCTTGGATGTCCCTGCTTCCTTTACCGCTACCACTGCCACTGGTATTGGTTTTGGTGACAATTGGTTTAATGTCACTGGAGTGAATGACTACGCAACCTTAGTGGGAACACCCAGCACTTTGAGCTTTAGCAACTCCCAAACACCGGGAGCGATTGTCAACGCGGCTCAACTAGCTGTAACCCAAGGAGCTAATTTAACTTTGGTGGGTGGTACCGTTATCAGCACTGGTAACTTGGAGGCTCCAGGAGGACAGATTATTGTAGAGGCAGTCCCTGGTGAGAGTATGCTACGCCTGAGCCAACCAGGATACTTACTCAGTCTAGAAATTCCCATACCAACTTCACCCATAACTCCCCTTTCTTTACAGCAGTTGCTTACTGGTAACAATCCCACAACAACAGTTGTAGTTAACGATGCTGGAGGGATAGAACTAGTTGGGTCTGGTATTTCAGTGGAAAATGGAGATGTAGTAGTCAAAAATGCGATCGCTCAAACAGCAACCCTCTCAGCTAATCGTAATCTCACTTTAGTCGAGAGCCAACTACAAACGACTGGTGACTTGAATCTGTTAGCGCGGGATACGGTGCGAGTGCGAGATAGTCTAGCTAATCCTTTTCTTGCCAGTGCGGGGGGAAACCTCTATATTCAAGGCAATCAGAATATTGATCTGTTGGCACTAAATCATCCTCAAACCCCTTTCCAAAGTGGAGGTAACCTCAGCTTAGTCAGTAATGGCAATATTTCTGGAGATTCTCACTTTGTCAGTGGGGGCAGTTTCTCAATTCTTAACTTAGCAGGTGGTCTTGGTAACTTTGTCAGCTATTTCGACCCCATCATTAGTTCAGATGGGGATGTTACCTTTGGTGATTATACAGGTGTGGCGCTGAAGATAGAGTCTACTGGCAGCATTAATGGAGGGAATATTACCATTACAGGACCAGATACGACTCTTACTGGCTCAGATCCAGATATTGCTACTTTAACTAGCTTTCCAGCACTGATTTTGCGAGCTGGTTTGTCCACGTTGGTGAATACCCCTAATATTCAAGGACAAACAGACTTTACCTCTTCTGGAGTAACTTCGTCACCAGGAAGCATCAACGTAGGGAACATCGACACTTCTAATCAAGGTCAAGGGGATGCAGGTCCGGTAATATTATCTGCCACTGGTGACATTACTACTAACAATATAACTACCAGTGATCAAGGACCAGGGAATGCTGGTTTTGTAGAGTTGTCCGCTGGAGGGAATATTGATATCGGTAATATCGATGCTAGTGAGCAGGGACCAGGAGATTCCGGTGCTGTAACTTTGACTGCTGGAGGCACTATTATTAACGGTAGTATAGATCAAAATGAACAGGGACCGGGTAACGCCGCAGGTGCACCTGCAATAACAGCAAATACAGGGGTTACGGATCCAGTTACTGATACGGATCCAGTTACCGATACGGATCCAGTTACCGATACAGATCCAATTACTGATACAGATCTAATTACTGATACAAATCCAATTACTGATACAGATCCAATTACTGATACAGATCCAGTTACTGATACAGATCCAGTTACCGATACAGATCCAATTACCGATACAGATCCAATTACAGCTCCGATTGACACAGGTATTAATCCAGTTGATATAAGTACTAATCAGGTTGACACAGGTATTAATCCAGTTGATACAAGCAATAATAGTCCGGCTAATACGACTATTACTTCAGCTGATACAAGTATTAATCTCATAGATACAGATAATAGTAGTCCTGTTGAAGCAGACAATACTAGTCTTGTTGAAGCAGACAATAGTAGTCCTGTTGAAGCAGACAATAGTAGTCCTGTTGAAGCAGGTAATGAACCATCTATCTTCGACAATGAGCAATCCCGTACAGACTCATCTTCAGCTGTAGCTGAACCTGCATCTCAATCTGTTTCTGCGTTTGAGGAGCGCTTCACTTTACAATTTCAGCAATACTTAGAGCTACCTACCGACACCCCGCTTAAAACCCTGGGACAGACTCGTGATATCCTCCTCAAAATAGAGGAAGAAACTGGAGTTAAACCAGCACTCATCTATGTAGCTTTTGTTCCCCAGACACTGACACCTGGTGTACCTTCCTCTAGTCAAAATGATCAAGAGCAGTTGGAATTAGTACTGGTAACCTCTAAGGATTCAGTAGTTCGTCAACGGGTGGAGGGAAGCACTCGTGAGCAAGTCCTCAAAGTTGCTAGGGAATTTCGCTTGGAAGTCACCAACTCTAACAACAAAGATGGCTACCGAGCTTCGGCTAAACAACTTTATGATTGGGTAATAACACCTCTAGAAGCCGATTTAAAAGCGCGAGGTATTAATAATTTAGTCTTTGTCCTAGACACCGGCTTGCGCTCCATCCCTGTTGCAGCTTTTCATGATGGCCAAGAGTTTCTAATTGAAAAATACAGTGTTGGCTTGATGCCTAGTATTAGCCTTAGTGATACTCGCTACCGGGATGTGAAAAACTTGCAAGTTCTAGCGATGGGAGCAGCGAAATTTTCTGATCAAGAACCTTTACCAGCAGTACCGATCGAGTTATCCCTAATTACCTCTTCTCTTTGGCAGGGTAAGTCCTTCCTTAATGATGACTTTACCCTAGAAAACCTCAATGCACAGCGACAGCAACAACCTTTTGGCATAATTCACCTAGCGACTCATGCTGATTTTCAACCAGGGAAGCTTACTAACTCTTACATTCAACTTTGGAACAGCAAACTGCGGCTTAACCAATTGTCTGAGTTAGGTTGGAATAACCCACCAGTAGAATTATTAGTGCTGAGTGCCTGCAGGACAGCATTGGGAAATGAAGAAGCTGAATTAGGCTTCGCCGGGTTAGCAGTCAAAGCAGGTGTTAAGTCAACTGTAGGTAGTTTATGGTATGTGAGTGATCAAGGAACCCTAGGGTTGATGATGCAGCTCTACCAACAGCTAAAGCCAGCATCGATTAAGGCAGAAGCACTGCGGCAAGCACAATTGGCAATGCTTAAAGGGGAAGTATATCTCGAGGGAGGAAAACTAGTAACAGCAAATGAGTCAGTACCCCTACCAACGGAACTATCTCAGCTAACAGACCAAAATTTTCAACATCCCTATTTCTGGTCAAGTTTTACGATGATAGGCAGTCCTTGGTGATTGAAATAAGGAACGGGAAACGCAAAAGTTCCTACAGCTCCTGACAAAAAGGTAGATAGGATGGATAAAGCTAAAGCCGCCTCTGTTCAAGATGATGAAACTACCTGATGGTCCCCAAACTCCCTATTGGTTGCAGAAGATTCAGTATGTTACTGACCCCCTCGGTTATCTGGAAAGCAATTATCAACGCTATGGTGATATCTTTAACGCACCAATTGTTGGTAATTTCCAGCTTGCTTTATTTCCCTTTCTTGAGAAAGGATTTGGGTGCTTGGAGTCCTTGGGGATACTTTCGTTGTTTACAGCAACAAATTGACCAATTGCTCTACGCTGAAATTAGCGATCGCCGCACCCAATATGACCCTGGTCTTACTGATATCCTTACTTTACTCCTGTCAGCGCGTGACGAAGATGGTAAAGGAATGAACGATCAACAATTACATGATGAGTTAATTACCTTACTGTTGGCTGGACATGAAACGACTGCAACTGCTATATCTTGGGCTTTGTACTGGGTTCACAAACATCCCGAAGTAGCTGAAAAGTTGCTCAAAGAATTGGATACCCTAGGTGATGCTCCAGAAGCAATGAGTATTTTTAAATTGCCATATCTCACCGCTGTATGCAATGAAAGCTTGCGGATCTGTCCAGTAGCAATTTTGACTGTTCCACGGGAAGTAAAAGAGCCAGTAGAACTAATGGATTATTCATTAGAACCTGGTACCAGGATTTATGGTTGTATTTATTTAACTCATCACCGTAAAGATTTATACCCAGAACCTAATAAATTTAAACCAGAAAGATTTTTAGAAAGGCAATATACACCCTATGAGTTTTTTGCTTTTGGTGGTGGCTCACGTCGCTGTATTGGAGAAGCTTTGGCACTCTTTGAAATGAAGTTGGTACTGGCAACTATCCTTTATAATTATCAACTGGCTCTGGCTGATAATCAATCCGTAAAACCCAAAAGAAGAGGTGTTACCATTGCTCCTGCTGGTGGGGTAAAAATGGTGTTGAATCAGAGGCGACTGTGCGGAATTAAGAATTAAGAATGCTTTTTAGGTTTTAGGGAAAGATGGATGTTGAATACTTACACTTCGGTGGCAATAAGGCAGGAGGCAGGAGGCAGGAGGCAGGAGGCAGGAGGGAAGAAAGAAGGTTGCAAAGTAGAAGGGAATTATAACTGTTTATCCGAACTTGATATTAGTACTGGGATAATTGCTGATATCCACTGGGGCTGTCGCTGATTGAGCTCCCATAAGCTTGTAGAATTAGGGTCTAGCGATCGCTTTCTCTTGTAGGGTGGGCAAATCGAATATCTTCGACAATTAGATTGATCAATTACCTCTTTTTGCCCACCAATCCCTATTGGGGAGAAGACTGTGGTGGGCATTCTTCCTAAATCATTCTGCTGCTGTTGGAGATGTTTGAGAATGCCTACCCTACGGCTAGACTAACAATAAGCGCTAAAATTCCCTAAAAAATGAACATTGTGTCTTCCTCTACGGTAGCCCTTAATCTTCATGTCTTTTTAGAGCCAACTGAGACAGGACAGATTATGGCATCGATCGCTGAATTAGCAAATTGTCAAGTTGAAGCCAACACCCGTGCAGAAGCATTGGTAGCAATCCAAGAATTAGTGAGCGATCGTTTGAGCAAGGTTGAAGTGTTACCATTGGAGATCCCTTTGAAAGATCCTGAAAGAGAAAATCCCTGGACAGAATTTGTTGGTATGTTTCAAGGAGATGCCGAATTTGCCGAGATGGCAGCACAATGGCAAGCAGAGCCAGCAGAACAGAATACAGATGATTTGACATGAGTCTCTGGATTTTGGATACTGATTCTCTTGTAGGGTGGGCAAATTGAATATCTTCGACAATTAGATTGATAAATTACCTTTTTTTGCCCACCAATCGCCATTGGGGGAATGACTGTGGTGGGCATTCTTCTTCAATCATCCTGCTGCTGTTGAAGATGTTTGAGAATGCCCACCCTACGGCTAGATCGATCGCGCTGGGTAATTTTTAAGCGATCGCTTTCTCTTGTAGGGTGGGCAAATCGAATATCTTCGACAATTAGATTGATAAATTACCTCTCTTTTTGCCCACCAATTCCTATTGGGGAGAAGACTTTGGTGGCATTGGTGTCAACTTAAAGTGAAACCCTTGCCCGACCTGGAGTTTAAACTCCAGGCTAATAGCTAAAGTCCACGCTTTGTGGACTTTAGCTATTAGCCGGTGAACTTAAGTTCTGGGTGGGTGTGGAAGCAAACCATTTTGCTATCTCTAGCTTAAGTTGACACCAATATAGTTCAGCAATTATTAATTATTCATTGGTAAAGTACGTAAGTCCTAAAGATTCTTACTCAAAACGCTGACCATCAACAGACCAACGCTTGAGACTGTAGGTGCTAAGATCATTGATTAATAAAGCAGGAGGCTTTCCATCTCCCAAATCAGCGATCGCAGTTAGTGAAGTACTTGCATCTTGAGAAAATTCACTGTAGAGCAACTCACCTGTATCAGCAAAAATCAGAGTGCGAGGCTTACGATCTTCATAGATAGTCAGTACTGCCTCTGGTTGGTTGTTGCCCGTCAAATCAATCGGTCGAACTGACCAATTAGCCAAGTCTTCAAGTATACCTTGTAAGTTAGAATTCTCTTCTGATTCCTCCGAGACAGGAATAATTGCTTCTCTACCACTATTAACTAGCTCACGCCTTAGTACTGGAATAATTGCTGATATCCACTGGGGCTGTCGCTGATTGAGCTCCCATAAGCTTGTAGAATTAGGGTCTCGCCAGCGCAGTGCAGCTTCTGTATGAGCTAGTAAACGACTAGGTTGAGTTTTGCCTGCCGCAGGCAGTGCTTCACCGGCTGCCAGCAAATGGATCATCCCTTCTCTGAAGGAAGCTGCTTTCACCGATGCTATCTGTGATTCCTGACTTCCCTCCTGAGTCCAGACTGTAATTTGAATACGAGAATCAGTATCTAAGCCCAGATATCTCCATAGTTGCTTGCCCCGGGCAACTGTAGGTAGCCGTAAATTGGAAAAAGGGGCGTATTGCCAGCGCTTACCATCGTGAAATGCTGCTACCTGCACTTCATACCAAACTTGTTCTGGTTCTACTTGTAGAGGGATTGTCTGATGAGTAGGTTGCAACCAATCTACTAGGTTGACATTTTTGACTTGCTGTGAGTTGCCAATGATTTTACTCACATGACTAGCAATGGATGACTCTTTAGCTAAGGCAATATCTAATAGCTCGAGTAATTGATAAATTTTAGAATTATCTGCTGAAGGAGAGAGCTGTTGTTTTTGCAGCCAAGCGATCGCTTTGGGGCTATCTTGTTTAGCAGCAACCATCAATGCTCCCCAAGCTTTGATATTTTGATCGTTAGGATTCACCTTAAGAGCTGCTTCCAACCGTTCCCATAATCTCCCAGAATCTGTCTTCAGTAGCTCCCCAATCTCGTGTAACTGGGTACCAATGGGAGTATTTTGGAAGACAACTAAGGCATCTCCCCAACGACCATCAATAAAATGAGCCAGAATTGAGGAACTTGGACTTGCCCAAATTTTCTTTGATTGAGCTTGGGTTACCTGAGCATGTAATTGAATCACATCCATTTGTGCTTGGACAGCAGGAGACCAATTTTCTTGCTTGAGAGATTTCAACAATTGCCAAGCGGGAGACCACAAACCATGGCGAGCTAGCAGCAGAGCATCACGATAAGCTTGACTTTCTAGAGCAGGTGTGTTTAAGGAAACTTCTTCTAGAGCGATGGGGTTTGGTACAAACTGGCGGGGTTTAAGTTGGTAAACTTTTAGTTGTGGTTCCAAACCAACAGTTTGATCAACGACAAATTCTGGTGTTGAGGAGCCAGTTACTTGCTGCCAATAGGGTTGGAGTTCATTCGGACTTTGCCACTGTAGCATGACACTCAGATGCTGGCGGTCAGGGTTGTAGTGAATAACCTGCCCATAAGAAAGGGGTGAAGAGTTACTTACCATCTGTCCAGAAAGTTTGAACCAGAGTCCTTCAGCTGGGACATTTTCCTCAAAGCGACTGATGGTTTTTAAGGGCAGTGAACGGGTGACATCAGCATTATCACCAGTTTGGGAGGAGAGCACAAAATCATCTTCTGGTGCATTGATGGGAAGTTCGGTGACTAACCAATAGACTTTGTTGTCATGATTTGACTCAGCCAGCTCATAAACTCTCAGTTGAACAATTTCTCTGCAATTGGTATAGCAAATTGGCACAGATGACAGCACCGGTAGCAAAAAGGCTTCTTCTGAGTTTAGATAAAGGGGTTCTCCAGGAATCAAACCTCTCCCACGAATTTCGTCTTCAATAGTGGCCAGGGTTTGTGGTGGTGAAGCATAGGTTACAGGAATACGAGTCCATTCTGGCAAAAATTGATTGAGCCAGACAACGGCATTGGGATCAATGATGGTGAGAATGCCTAACCAAATACCGCCAACAATGAGTCCGCCGGTAGCGATTGAAGCAGCAATTACACCTAAAGTTACTGATAAACGACCTTTGATGGTTTTAACTTTTGGTTGTTTCTTACTCCTGATTCGTCGCTTTTGCAAAGGTTTAGCAGCTAATTGCTTTTTCTTGGATGGTCGTAGACTAGTTACTGAATCCTGTGGAGTCTTCATTGGAAAAGAGGCATAACTATGAGATTACTGTAGAGTTACCCAACTATGCTAACCTCCTGATAGTACTTGTTCATAAAGCTCACCGGCACGCTGCCAGCTATATTTTTCAACTAACGCTCTTCCATTTTCAGATAATTGCTTTCGGAGTTGGCGGTTCTCAAATAACCGACTAATAGCATATACATACTCTGCTGGCTCATTAACCCGCAAGGCTCTCAGAGGAACTTCACCTCCATCAACTACTAGTCCTTGTAAACCAATATCACTTCCCACCACTGGCACTCCTGCTGCCATAGCCTCTAGCGTTTTATTTTTAATGCCAAACCCAGTCCGCATTGGTACCACGCAGACAGTTGCTTTATGTAGGTATTCTACAAGAGAAGATACCGAACCAACTACGCTAATGCCCTGGTATTCATCCAACTCCAAAACCGATTGTACTGGTCTAGCACCCAAAATTTCCAGTGCTGCATCAGGATACCGCTGCAAAATTTCTGGAAAAACCTCTAAGCAGAAAAAGCGCACGGCATCAATGTTGGGTGGATTATCCATTGCCCCAACAAATATTAACTTATGTCCTCCAGGATCAGAGATACGTCGGGGAAATTGAGTAACATCGACTCCATTGGGAATCACGACAATTTCACCCTCCGGTTCAAAAGCTGCTATATGACGTCGATCTTCGTTGTTAGTAACTACAATGGCAGTGAACTTAGAACAATATCGCTCTTCATAACGCTTCAATAGCGGTAAATTTAGTTGTCCTTTGAGCTGATTTTCTGCTATTCCCGTTTCCAACTGGTTGCGAGATGTGCGATAAACAGAACTATGAATATTGACTACTAACCGGAGCAACTGCTGCCATTCTGAGCGAACATAAACCTCATTAAGACTATGCTCGCAGGTAATTACCTCAAACTCTCCTGAGTCTACTGCTTCATCAACCCATTGCTGCATTTCAGGTGAGTAAAGTTGCAATACCTCCCGTGGCGTCCCTTGTTGCAGAAACTTACTGAAGCGCTTGACTTTGTTCCCTATTCCTTCTTCAACTTCTTTTATCTGTGGTTGAGGAAAAATAACTAGTTCCTCCACTAGCTCTCGCAGTTTTTCTACTTCAGCCTCCATAACCTCTTCAGAAGATTGAGTAATCAAGGTAATGGTATGATTTTGGCTCAGGTACTTCAGTAAATTAAATGTCCTTAGCTGAATTTTCCCCTTTGATGGGGGATACGGAAAAGTGGAACAGATCATTAAAATCTTCATAAATTGTTGTTTTTTCTAAAAAATTGCCACAAGTTCGCTGTAAATGAACACTATTCTCAATTATTCAGTAAATACATCGAATAATTGAGTAATCATCCCTTAGAACTTGCCCAAAGTAGTTTGAAGTTGTCAAAACTATTGGAAGTATTATATAGTGCTAAAATACTAGTATAGTTTAAGGCAAATTAATTGCCTAATTACTTTACAGATACTTTTTAATATTTTGTTTAATATTATTTTTTTATGAATATCAAAACTTATATAAATAAAATATACAAAATCAGAAAAATGGTAAGAAAGAATGCTCTCTCATAAGCTATTTTTGGGAAAATCTACAATAAGTATGAAAAATCTAATTTTTCTTCTTCTAACACCTCTTTTCGTATTGCTCGGGTCAGCAGCCTCTCTAGCTGAAGTACGTACAGAAGTGGTTGAGTACCGACAAGGTAGCACTATACTTGAAGGGTATCTAGCTTACGATGATGAAATAACAGGTCAACGCCCTGGTGTCTTAGTAGCTCATGCCTGGAAGGGTTTAGGAGCAAATGAAAAGGAACGTGCCAAACAATTAGCAGAACTCGGCTATGTTGCCTTTGCTGCTGATATTTATGGTAAAGGTATCCGACCGCAAACTACTCAACAGGCAGCAGCACAGGCTAAGATATATCGGTCAGACCGACAACTAATGCGCGATCGCGCCAATGCTGGGTTAAGATTTTTGCAGCAACATCCCCTGACTACTCGCGATCGTCTAGCAGCTATTGGTTATTGTTTCGGTGGTGGTGTAGTGTTGGAGTTAGCTCGTAGTGGTGCTCCAGTGAGAGGGGTTGTTAGCTTTCATGGCAATCTAGATACCCCCAAACCCAGAGATGCCCGCAATATTCAAGGTAGGGTGCTAGTGTTGCATGGTGCTGATGACCCATTTGTACCCGATGAGCAAGTGTTAGAATTCCAGCAAGAAATGCGTCGAGGTAATGTGGACTGGCAAATGGTGATGTATGGAGGTGCAGTACATAGTTTTACAGATCCCAACGCAGGTAATGATCCTTCTAAGGGAGTTGCTTACAACGCTGAGGCTGACAGGCGCTCTTGGGCAGCGATGAATCGATTTTTTGCAGAACTATTTCAGTAATATTGGGAATTGCTAATTGCTAATTGCTAATTGCTAATTTCTCCCCCAGCTCCCCTACCTTGAGTACGCCACAAAAGTGCGATCGCAAGAACTATAGCAATACTGCTCGGTTAAGAGAAATTATCGGTTAAAAAGCTGGGGGAGCTGAGGGAGCTGAGGGAGCTGGGGAAGAGGGATTAGGGCTTATCCGAGAGTATTGAGATATCAGTAGAGACTGCCTTCTTGCACTAGTCAAGTTTTGGCTTACAATCGACAAAAGATAGAGCTTCTTGATCCAAGTAACCAGCAATCGCCATTTCGATGACTGCCCAAACTGGATAGTTCATTCTTTTCGCTCGCATTTCTAGTCCATTACGAATAGTCTCAGGTAATCCTTCTAAAAAAATTTGTGCTAATTCAGGTGACAGATGTTCGGAGATCGCAGGCTGAGTTGGCATGAAATTACTCCCTCGCTGGAATTTTCACGTTATAGGGCGGATTCACAGCTTGAATAATCAGACTTTCTAATTCTAATGATAGTTGTCTCCACTGAACAAAATCTAATGGGTAAAAGGCAATTCGGATATCTGTGGCTTTCAATTCTTCTATGAATGCCCATAGTAAAGCTTTGTGGCCACCACGAAAGCGATCGCGCAGTGCTCTGGTTTTACCAATATAGAGAATTCCGAGAGTACGGTGCTTAACGGCGTAGATGCCAGCAGTCATCGGCAGTGCGCGAAATTCTTTAGACAGAGCTATACAATCCTGAAAAGGGGTAGATGCAAGAGCATGCAATATAATTTCAGCCTCTGACTCAATGGATTCAGGCATAGTTATGGCAGCCTTTAGCAGATCCTACTTAGTGCGCCACAAAAGTGCGATCGCTACTACTATAGTTGGTATCATAACGATAATCAGGGCATTGAGCGAGGTTGGAGCAATCGGTAAACTAGAGCCACCATACTTGAGCAAAACCGAAACTGCAAGTGAGAGAATTAAGATTTTAAGAATGAAGTTCACTTGAGTTCTCATAATAGGCTGCTTATAAATAAAATTTGTTCACTATATTTCTACCAGAGGTCAAAGTGAAAGAACTTGAGCCGTTGGAAAATCGAGACCTGAAGCGCTTAAAGTTGTTTATTTACTTAGTTCCTATTATTGGCACTCTCCCAGCCCTGTGGTCATTGTACCGTCGTCAGGGGACAAGAGAACAACAAAGCGTGAGTCGCTTATCTGTTACCTTGGCTTTTAGTTGGCTGCTAAGCTACTTTCTGTTATCAGCAGGATCACAGGTTTCCGAATTCTGGTCAATACGTCTATTATTGATGAACACAATGTTCACCTCAGGCTATTTTTTAGTGACTATTTGGTTGATGGTGCGTTTGTGGCAAGGCAAATCTCCCCGTCTCCCTTGGGTTAGCCGTATTGCTGAAGGAAGCGTGCGCAAGCATTTATCCTGAGGAGTGTTGATGGATTGTTCAAACTCGATCCAGTATTTACCTGATTTGGCAGCAAAATGTCTGAAAAACTGCTATGAGTGTTCTTGTTAAACATTTTGTGCCAAACTCAGGGTGAAGTATTAGTACATAGTACGTCAGGGAGTTATTTACTCGAGTCCCTATTCTTAATGAGTGTGTGTGAGGAAGCCAAGTGCCAGCTAAAAAAACTGATGAAAAACCCGGTTCGTGGAGTAAAAAAACTCCCTCTGTAGGGAACAAGCCTTCCAAGGGTAAGCCTGGGCATTGGCTTTGGCTTGGGTTGGGCTTTAGCGGTGTGGCAATGTTGTCAGCCACAGCGGGTGCTCTACTAGCAGTATCACTTTCCAGTACGCCTTTACTGCAAAGTAAACTCAGTCCTGAGGAAGCAGCAATATTTGGCACTGGTGGGAGTATTTCCCGTGGTACTATGCGTCTACCGGAGTTGACTCGACCAGTCAATATATTAGTTTTAGGAACCAAAGTCCTCTCCTCTGATATAGATGAAGAACCCATAGATGATTCTGGATATGAACCCTTAGTTAATTCCTTTGAGGGTCTTTCAGATACGATGCTGCTAGTGCGGTTTGATCCACAGGAGGAAAAGTTAGCAGTCCTATCCATTCCCCGCGATACCCGTGCTTATGTAGAGGGACACGGGATTAAAAAAATCAATGCTGCTAATTACCACGGTGGTCCGGCACTGACAGCTAAAACGGTGAGTGAGTTACTTGATGGTGTTGGCATCGATCGTTACGTTCGGGTAAATGTTCAGGGTATAGAAAAGCTTGTAGATGCCTTAGGAGGGGTTACTGTATATGTCCCCAAAGATCTCAAGTACAAGGATGACACTCAGCACCTCTACATTGATCTCAAAGAAGGTAAGCAGCATCTTAATGGTGAACAAGCAGTACACTTTCTACGTTTTCGTCATGACAAGTATGGTGACGTTGGACGGATACAACGACAGCAAACCCTGATGAGAGCACTAATTGAACAGACACTCAATCCTGCAACTATAGGACGCCTACCGAAAATTCTCTCAGTAATTCAATCCCACATTGACACCAACTTAAGTGTAGAAGAATTAGTAGCCTTAATGGGTTTTGGAGCTCAGACCAAACGCTCTGATGTACAAATGCTACTTTTACCTGGTCAGTTTAATGGTACTGGACAGCAAGAGGTAAGCTACTGGTTGCCAAGCCGTCGCCGTATCAAGCAGATAATGGCTCAACATTTTGACGTAGGCTATAACAAAAGTGATGAAGTTGACCCCACTTTTCTCAGGATAGCAATTCAAGATAGCACCGATGACCCAGAGGCAGTTCAAACCTTAGTTAGTCAACTTAGAGAGGCAGGCTATCGCAAGGTTTATGTTGCTGAGGAATGGCAGGAACCTTTGCAAGTCACTCGCATCATTGCGCAACAGGGAGATGAAGTTGGTGCAAATGCCATCCGTGAAGATTTGGGATTTGGAGAAACCCGAGTTGAAAGTACCGGTAGTCTCAACTCACATGTCACAATTCAATTGGGTGAAGACTGGTTAAGGCAGTTAAAACAAGAAATTGAGGATTAGACTCCATGTAGCTTCAAATGTTAATGCTCCCAATTTGAGAAGGTGTTAGGAGTTAGGTATTAGGTATAAGCTGTTATGCACTTAAATGAAGGGTTAGTACTGATTGCCCTAAAACCTAAAACCTAAAACCTCTTTTGCTTTTTAACTAGAGCTGAGCATTATAGTCTCTAAAAGACTGATAGCATTTATCCTCATGGTAAAGGTGACACTGGTCTGTAATCTCCTTCATTAGAGACCAAGAGAAACGACACTCACGAATCTGCTCACCCCAATTTTCCTTGAGACTACTATGAGCTAATCGCAAATTATAAGAAGGAATCCCAGTGGAAATGTGATGAGGAACATGAACATTGATATCGTGGCAAAGGAATTCTACCCAGCGGGGATAATCGCAGTGGACACTGCCAAATAATTGCGCTTGAGCAGCATCCCATTCTGGTTCAGCTCGGAAGGGAATATCTGATGCGGTATGGTGAACTAGGGTGAAGGTACTCATCCAGAAGTGGTAAACCATCCAGGGTAATAGCCAGAATTTGACGAATCCCCAAATACCGGTAGTAGCAATCAGTAATGGGAAAGCAACGGCAGCAAAACCCAGGACTAGTAAAACGGAAAACCTTACTTGAGAACGTTGTTTACCTTCAAACCTCTCCCAATTAAAATGTAGTACTGCCCAGTGACCGATTGACCCAATCCACCAAAATCGACCCCTTATCAAGTGGTAAAGTCCCCGCATCCAACCAGTTTGGCTGTCATAAAACTCCGATGTAAATGGTTGCCACGCATTATCATGGTCAAGCTTATTGGTATGGCTATGATGATAGTTGTGTAGAATCCGCCAGCTGTGGAAGGGATAAATAAGTGGTAAAAATAGTACATGTCCCACCAGGTCATTCACCCAACGCCGGTTGGCAAAAGAACGGTGTCCACAATCATGACCAACCACAAAAAAACCGGTCAATGCTGTACCGGTAAAAATCCATAAAGCTGGTAAAAGAAACCAAGGCATGATTGCAATACCACAGTAACCTATACAAACTAATAAGACATTTATTATTAGCAAAGTCCAGGCTTTACGACGGTTTTTAGTAAAAACCTCACGGGGCAAGCTTTTTACAATGTCTTGCAATGTTAAGGTATTAGTGGTGAGTGGAGGTAGTGAATTTGACGCTACTTCCCTACTTGCAGATATAGTCATGAAAAGATTAAAATCTCCACTATTATTTAGGTAGCCCAGACGTGCTTAAGTATAGAGTGAACGCATTTTGTCTCCGGAGGAACTACAGTTCTTGATCAAGAACCTTCCGGTATTGGCATTAAATGCGAACTATTGAATGAAAGCACTGCCACTCATCGTAGCAAGTAAACGCAAAAAAACGTAATTTTTTTAGGTTTGGGGATCTGGTAAATTAATAAAATATAGTCCTGCCTATTAGCTATCGAGGTAGCTGCAGCAGCCAAACAAAGCCAGCAAGCAGCCTTCTCAAAGCTGCCTGCTCTTAAAGAGGGTGGCAAGAAGAGTTACAACCTTGGAGCTATTCCAAGGAAAAACACACTTTAAATCTTCTATTGTTTGTTGAACCTAATTACTGACATCAGTTCTTCCTGAGGTCAGACGTTGCTGCTTGATAATTTGTTGATGCTGTAGAAGAGAATCAACTTCTGCTTGCAGGTGCAGGTACTTCACTTGTTGGTCGGTTTGATAGAGAGATTTCATCAATTCCAGCAGGCGCGCGTCGTTAGGTGCAGACTTGGAGGAATTCTTTGCAGACGCCGAGTCACCAATGTGACTGGGTGAAGAAGTTAGGCTGCATGGACGTGTTAATAGACTAGTTGACATCAGTTGCTAAATATTTATTTATGTTTATTCACACCACCTGGACATTGTATCTCGAATATCCAGATGGATTGTATCCATTGTGTCGATTTTCTAATTGGTTGAGGAAAAATAGCTAATAAAAGCTGAAGTATCATAGATACTTATACTTAAACATCAACCAGAGTGTGGGGGAATATTGCTCGGTTAAGAGAAATTATCGGTTAAAAAGCTGGGGGAGCTGGGGAGCTGGGGGAGCTGGGGGAAAGGGATTAGGCCTTATCCGAGCAGTATTGGCTGTGGGAAAGCATCTGATTTTGGGGTACTGAGCTTTTTGTGATTCTCAAGCTTGACGATAACCCTTCAGCTTGAGTAAAATTACAGTACAAATGTTCTATTAGCTACTCAAGGATAAATTTGCAACTTTGGGATGCTCCCGATAGGATTGGGAATTTTTATGCTAAGGAAACAATTATGGTTGCGACAGAAGACAGTAAACAACAAATTTTCAAAGCTTTTCAGCAAATCCTTACAGATAGAAAAAAAATCGACTCCAAAATAGCCACGAAGGAACAGGAGGCAGAAAAAGAAAAAAATAAACAAGTTTTAGAAGTTGCCTCAACTTATACCATCGATAGTATTGTCAAAGGGCTTGCTGACTTACAACTAGAGTTTGGTACTATTGTCAATGAACTTTCGGAAAAATTATCAACAGAAGCCTCGAAACTAGATGAACTGAAGCTAGCTATTCAAGTAGAAACCGACCATTTACAAGAGCTTCAGAAAATTCGAGTAGTTGCTGATGCGCAGCATTTACTCATTCAAGAAAATCAGGAAAATATTATAGCGCTAGATCAGGATGCTTCAGAACAGCAGGAAGCAATAGAAAAAGATAGCTTAGAAAAGCGAAAGTTCTGGGACAAAGAACAGGCAGAATTTGAAACTACTACTCAAGAGCAGCACGAACTATTAACTAAAGAACGCCAACTCCAAGAAACTGACTATCAATACCAATTAGAACGCCAGCGTAAAATTGAAGCTGACGAGTACGAAGAGTATAAGCGCAACCAAGAGCGGGAATTACAAGAAGCAAATCAAGAGAAAGAAAAGCAATGGGCCCAAAGAGAAAAAATTCTGGCAGATAATCAGGCTCTGATTAAAGAGTATCAAAAGAAAGTGGACGCTTTCCCTACCGAACTAGAGCAAGAAGTGAAAAAAGCTAGGGAAGAAGCAATTAAAGACGTACATCAAGATGCCAAAGTGAAGTCAGAATTACTGGCAAAAGAGTGGGAATCGACAAAACAGAGTTATGAATTTAAGGTTGAGTCTTTAGAAGCTGCCATTCAAAAACAAACGGAACAAATTGCAGACCTCTCGGCTCAGCTACAAGAAGCACTTAAACAGTCACAAGCATTGGCTTTGAGGGCTTTTGAAAATTCTGCTAACATCAATGCTCAAGAAAAAGCTAATTAACTCATCCCCCGGAAGACAGCACGGTGGATGCAAGTGTTAGCAAGTTGTTAGTTGTTGGTTGTTGGTAAAAAAACTTTCTAACAAATAACTTGCTAACCAAGTGGCGGGCAGCTATCCCTCCCCTCCCTAAAGGAATTAGCTTCCCGCCGCTTTCGGTAAAGGATGAAGTGTGAATTCATTCAACAATTTAACAATTTAACAATTCTCACCATGGTCAAGAAACCAAGTAACAAAAATACTAAAGCACAGATCCTAGAAGCTTATGATGAGCTACTCGCAGAGCGAAAAACGATAGAGGCACAACTCAAGCAACTTCAGAAGGAAGAAAAACCTTCGTCATCTGTTGGTTCCACTCCAAAACCCGATAAACCCGTAACAGCAATGAAGCAACAACAAGTCGTTCCCGATAAAATGGTCTATACCATTGATAGCATTGTCAAGCTGCAATCAGGTTTTGGGAGTGCTGTCAGTGAGCTATCAGAAAAGTTAACCTCCGAAGCTGCTACTCTGGAAGAATTGCAGAGTTCAGTAGCTCAGGAAAAGCAGCAGCTGGCTGAATTACACACTTTAGAAGAAATTGCTGAAGATACCCTCGATAATTTAATCCAAGCCTACGAAGACAATTCTAAAACTTTTGACGAACAAATCAGCCAAAGGCGTGAGGCTTTAGAACAAGAGACTCAGGAGTTAAGGAAAGCTTGGGAAAAAGAACAAGAGGAACACAAACGCTCTATTAAGGAACGAAATGAGGAGCAAAGTAAAGTAAGTCAGCGGGATGCTGAAGAGTACAAATATGATTTGGAGCTGCGGCGGAGCTTAGATAAGGATACATACGAGCAGAACCAAAAAGGATTATACAAGGAACTAGACGAAGCTCAGGAACAGCAAGAAAAAGAGTGGACTGAACGGGAAAAGGCGATCGCAGAACGAGAGAAAGAATTTGAAGAGTTAAAGACTAAGGTAGAAGCTTTTGAGAAGGATAAGGAAGCGGCAATTAAAAAGGCAAAAGATGAGGGTAAGGGTATTGCCAACCATCAGACAAAAGTCAAGGCAGATTTGCAGGCTAAGGAATTAGAAGGGAACAAGAAATTCTATGAGCTCAGGATTCAATCCCTAGAACAGACTATTCAAAATCAAGAATCACGTATTCAAAGCCTCTCCCAACAACTAGAAACTGCTTTGAAACAGGTTCAGGATTTAGCTGTTAAAGCGATTGAAGGTGCTTCTAATCTCAGCTCTTATCAGGCTCTTAAGGAAATTACTTTGGAGCAAGCGAAAAATCCAGCTAAGAGTAAGTAGGGTTTGCTGAATAAGTAACAAGTAACAAGTAACAAGTAACAAGTAACAAGTAACAAGGAATGAAGAATTTATCGCAGTTTTGAGCACTTGCATCCCCTAAGGTGACCCAGGGATTTCCTGTAGCCAGTGGAGCAAATCATCACTAGACTGAAAATCCCACAGGGCATCTGCTAAATTGTCTAAATCCTGGGAATTTAACCCATCGATTGACGCACTCAGTTGTGAGGTTATTTTGGGGAAACGTCGCTCTAGCTGGCCTTTGAGTATGCTTCTTTTGCCCTCTTCCCTACCTTCAAGTCTTCCTTCTTCCCTACCTCTAATTTCAGCTTGTTCAATCTGTAGGAATGGCCATTGCGCTTCAAACTCTTGGGTACTCAAGATACTGGCTTCGTAACTCTTGTTATCCATATAACGCTTGTATGCCGCTCTTTCTTGTTCTGAGAGATTATTGACTCGCAGGGTTTCCTTGGCCTCTACCATGCCTTTGGCTCCAAATTCCTCTTTGATTTCGCTGTTTTTGAGAAAATAGATCCATTCTTCGAGGCTGTTTTTCGCTGTCCCTCTGAAATTCTTTACTTTGAGCAGGTAGTATTCTGGGAAGATATCTGCTACTTTTTCGATATTATATTTTCTTTCTTGAGCTAAGGTCGGTTCCAGGATCTTACCTGTATTCAAACCAAGGAACTCACAGCGATGACGATAGATATAGTCATCTCCCTTACCGAGATTGAAGTAGACGATATTGACTGAATAGATTTTCCGTATTTTGCCGTACTCTTCCCCTTCTTCAAGATATTCGGTGACTAGTTGGGAAACACCGTAGAGCATCCGATGGAAATAATCGAGTTGGGAGTTGTTTTGTACTTCGATGAGGATAAGCTCCTCCGAATCAGTTTCTGCGAGAATATCGACGCGGTTGCTTTTATCATCAATTGTCTGTTGATTACCTTCACTTTCGAGGAGGGTTTTGATAGTGATGTCGGTATGTAATAGTTCGCTTAAAAACCCTTCCAAGACTACATAGTTAGCTTTATTGCGCAGTAGTCTTTTGATGGCCCAATCAAAGCGTATATGTCTTGAGGGCATGGTTGGTGTGGTGGGAGTTACTATTGATATTTTAGCGAAAGATATCCATGAGAAGACATGGGAATGCACTGGAAGTGCGATCGCTTTTCTCCATCTCTCAAATCTTCTCAAATCTGTGTAATCTTGCTCAAGACAGGGAGTACTTGTTTAACTTTTATGATGGCGGCTCAGCATCCGCCTCATAACTGACAACAAAATACTGGGCCTAAAAAATACTGTGCTAGGTTTGGTCATATGAATGACTTCCATAAAAGCTTGGTAAACTTCAGCTTGATCACTAGCAAGGAAAATCACCTGCTCGATATACCACTGTAGAAATCGAGTCATTACACTCGGTTGCTCTCCTTCGGTGGTAAACCAGCGCAAATCTTCACCTGTTGCCATTAACCAAGGCACTTTGTTGGCTAAAGCTAGCTTTTTTTGAAATTGCTTTCCTAGGTTTTTTAGATCGGGATTGGAGTTAGACTTAGTGTGTTGCTTGAAACATTGGTCTAGAAGCAAGGCAGCCAAACCTGCGACTGTCATACCTTGTCCATAAACAGGATTGAAGACGCAAACGGCATCACCAACTACGACAAAGTTGTTGGGAAAGCGAGATAACCCTTCATAGTGACGCAGGCGATTTTCTGTACGTCGATAGCCATAGATAGGGGAAATAGGCTGAGCGTTTTTTATCGCCTCATAAACTTCTGAATTCCTGAGACTTCGAGCAAACTCAAGAAAACCCACTTCATCAGTAGGAGGATAATCTTTACCTACACCAATGAGTCCGATGATCCAGCGATTTCCTTCCACGCGATAGAGTACACCTCCCCTTGACTGATGGGGAGCCCGAGGCATTAAATATAAAGCTTTATAGTCTAACGGTTCATTACCTGCATATTCATACCAGCGAGTTGAATAACCTAAAAAAGCGTTAACAATAGTTTCCTGGGGTGGTTCATACCCTAAACTTTTTAACCACTGCGGTGTTTGAGAATTGCGTCCACTAGCATCTACGATAAACTGAGCGGTTAATTGAGTTTCTGTACCGTTAGAATGTCGTAGTTTCACCCCTTCAACAGCAGTACGGTTAGGGTTGAGTAACAAACCTGTAACTATAGTTGTTTCTTTAAATTCCAGATTACTGTAAGCTGCCAAACGTTTACGGATTAAAAATTCAAGCAAATTACGACTACAAGACTGAGTTTTTAGCTCAGATGGAAAATGGGGGGACCAGCCACCTGGTAATAACCACTTAAGATCTGCCGTCCAGTTGAGAGTATATACATCCCAACTAGCCAGTTCCTCTTCCAATCCAGGAAATAGCTGATTGAGAGTACGATATCCCTGAGTTAGGAGTACATGAAGCTGATGGGATTGGGGGACTCCTGAACGAGGTTGGGGTTCATCGGGAAAGCGATCGCGTTCAACAATCGTAACCTGATCAAAGTAATCTGTTAGCACCCGTGCTATCAACAGTCCAGCGATACTACCGCCAATAACAATTGCTTTTTGTTTAATTTTCAAGCTGGTTTCTGGGACTTTAGCTGTGATTTCCACGAGTTACGCTTGGTCTAAAAAACATTGATGGCAGACTATACCACAAATTGGTCACTTTTCAGGAATTGACTTGGATTGAGCTGAAGTAAAGTGATAAGTCAACCTTACAGGAGCCGAAAATGATGAGTTCATACCAAGTAAAATCTGTCTCTGAACTAGCAGAGCGAGTTTCTCAAAATCCACAACTTGCAGAAGACATTAAAAGAGATCCTGTTGATACCATTCGTAAAATAGGTTCTCCCCTAAAAACTGACCGTTTAATCTATCGTATAGTAGTTAGTGCCTTAGGCTTGACTATGTTGACAACTGTTATTGGTGCAACCTGGCTGGCGGTAGAAGACAAACCGATTCCTGATATACTTGTCGGTCTTGGAACTGGAGCCTTAGGTTCCTTGGCTGGACTTTTAGCTCCTTCTCCCTCGAAAGAATAGGACTTTAGCGATTGCAGATAGCAATTAGGAAAGGAAAAATATAAAATCTAAAATCACCCAATCCATAATCTCCTGACGAGCGCATTTTGGACATGGTAAAATTGATTTCTCTATTGCTATTCCTAACTGTATCCTTGGCTGTGGCACTTCCGGCTGAAGCCTCCTACTGCCGTAACTCAAATGACCACTCAATTTGCATCCTCAGTATTAAACGAAGTGCCAAGAATTACTGGGAATATAGAGTAGCTATTAGTATTGATGGGGTGAAAAAACCGATAGAGGTCTATAACTGTCGCGATCGCATCAAGATTGACCAAGATGGGAATATTATACCCTTTCAATCAAATAGTCCAGGTGAAATTATCTGTAGTTTCTTTAAAAAGTAGCTGGAAATTGATATTGCGATCACTTCTGATGGAAATCCTTTTTACCAGAAGAAAGGCAGAGGGCAGAGGGCAGAAGGCAGAAGGAAAGAATGTAGTTTTTAATACAAAAGTAAGTCCTCTGTGCTCTGCCAGATGGTTTAAAGCCCCATTATTTATTTATGGAGACAAAT
>JAAHGL010000400.1 GCA_010692635.1 Symploca sp. SIO2C1
GCGGGGACAGGAAACGGTCTAGTTAAGAATCCGAGAAACAGGAAAAAAGGTGGACAGGCGCGACTTAAGTCCGCCTCGTAACATCCTTGAAGAATCCCCCGTACTTTAGTCGGGGGAGTACGTCAACAGAAGATCCAACAGCACCTATCAGAGCTCACACTGTGTGGGTAGATTTACAAGATTTTTCAGCAGAAGAGGAGCTGCCGCAACAAGTTTCTCTACCATCTTTCCTACCTGTGTTATCGAATCCTCCTCCCCAAATAGTGGAAGCAACAGGCTGGATAGTTAATGCTCAAGGAAATGTGGAGTTAGTGGCTAATCTCCCGGATGGAACTCTCATCGGGAGTACAGCTAGACAGAGTAAATGTATGAACAGTAATTAATAATAAACAATAAAATGAACAAACGCCTATTTGCTAAAATCCTCTTCACCAGCTATCTCTTAGGAATAGGTAGTATTTCCTCATTATTACTACCAAAAACCATCACTGCTCAAACTACAGAAACTGCTGAACTTTATTATACCTTCTTTGATAAAAAAATTCCCTTAACTCAACGTACAGACGCGATCGCAGTTGCTTTTAAAGAAACTCCGAGAAGTAGTGCGCGAGGTATTTCCTCATCTCAACCGGTATATTTACAACTACAGCAAGATTTACAAGCAGGTGGTGGTAGTGCTCGCAGCCTTAACTCAACTTCAGCTCTGAAGGTGGAAGTTTCTCCTCTAGGGGAAAACTATGCCTTAGTCAATTTTCTTTCTGGAAATCCTAGTGTTTCCTTAGATGTTGAACGGCAAATCAAACAGAAAAATTATGTAGAGACAACTCTACCTGTGCTATCTCGTTCTCGTACATCCTCAGCATCCCAACAGGAGGAAGTAATTGTTCTGCCTAACGAGATTATTATCAGCTTTGAGCCAGGAATATCAGAAAAGGAGAAGCAAACCATCCTGGTTCAGCATAACTTAGAGATCATTCGACCAGTACGCTTTTCCCAAAATCGCTACTTAGTACGTTCCGAAAGGACTTCGGGGACTGCGGTTCTTACTGTCGCCAATCAGCTCAATGGGGTAGCTCAAGTACAATCTGCAACCCCTAACTTTATTCAATCCCTCGAAATGAGTAAGCAGACAAGGAGACACGAGACGCACCAGACGGGGAGAATGGAAATGCCGCCCAAAATTTCTCTCACCTCTACCAAAACCTTAAATAATCCTCTAACTAGCCTACTAAAAACTGAAATAAAGAATCTGCAAAACAACTTCTTTACCCTGCAATGGCATATTGATAGTGTTCCCTTAACAAATTGTCTCAATCAGCGCCCAGAAGATGCAGGATCTTTGATAAATTACTTGAACCAGTGTTTTGAGGATGAGATTGGGCAAACCCAGAAAATAACGAAACCTCGAACAGATATTCAAGTTACAGCAGCCTGGAATAACAGTAACCAAGGTCGTGGTGTACTTGTAGCCGTAATCGACAGTTTTCTTGAAACAACGCACCCGGATTTAGCAGACAATATCTATAAAGTAGATAACGTTCCTGACAAATTACCCGGTGAAGTTAGCGGTTGGGATTTTGTTGAAGAAGATGGGGATACTGGTATTTCTCAAGAAGAGTTACAAATCCTCGGTGGTAAATTCCGAGATGCCTTTCTCCTCTCAGATGAAGAGTTGCACCAGAAGTACCCAGAAACTTTTGAGAAAGTCAGCCTCAAGCATCCTGATTACTCAGCTACAGAGGTTGCCAAAGAAGTTCGCTACATCCTGAGAAATAGGCAGGTAGCCCGTGAGTTTCACGGTACTCAGGTGGCGGGAGTAATAGCTGCACGTCCTCAAGGAGAGTTAGGAGTAGTTGGGGTAGCACCATCTGCCCAGATTTTACCTATCCGCGTCTCAACTATTGGCGTTGGCGTTAAACCAATCCATATTATTGAGGGGATTGGCTATGCAGCTAGTCGGAAAGCCGATGTAGTCAATATTAGTATTGGTTGGAATTTACCCGTTGAGGACATCGCCCGCGAAATTGATACGGTATTGACAGCTGACCCCAAATTAGTAATAGTTGTCTCCGCTGGCAACAGCGATGTTGATGTCGTAAAGTTTCCTGCATCTGTCCCTGGTGTAGTCGCAGTTGGTGCCACTAACCTCACAGGTAACCGTGCTCCCTACAGCAACTATGGTCTAGATCATCCCTTCGGACAAGGGCTGACAGTAGTAGCTCCCGGAGGAGACATTTCTTCTCCTAGATTAGTTGGGGGAGTCCTTACCACCAACGGTACTTGGTTACCTGAGTTCTGGCAAGGGATTGAACAACCACAGGCTTGGGGACCTAATCTAGACATCCAAGGCAAATATCGCTGGGTTCAAGGAACTTCCTTCGCCTCTCCTGCGGTAGCCGGAACAATTGCCTTGATGAAAGGAGAGGATTCGGAACGCCGCCTCAATCGGGAGCAGCTAATTGCCATTCTGCAAAAAACCGCCACTTATGAAGGACTAACTATCGATGAGGAAGAGATTCAGCTCTACAAGTCCCTGAAGGAAGAGCTACCCAGTTCAGTTTCAGCTCAGAAGTATTTCTTCGGTAGCGGATTGGTAAATGCTGATGCAGCTGTCAAGGAAGTAAAGCGATCGCTGAATAAGTCGATTGATTCGGGTTTTGAAGTAATAAGTAATAAGTAATAAGTAATAAGTAATAAGTAATAAGTAATAAGTAAAGAGTGTACTATCGCTTGCTGCACAACTCTTTGAGGGAATTAATTTAAGTGATACCAAATCCGGTTATTGTGGGGTACTTATCAAAATCCCCAAATCTTTTCCAGACAAAGGCTTTGATTTTTTTTAATAGACCCTTGGTAAAGCGGATTTGGTATGAAAGTAGCTCTTAAAAATCTGCTTACTTTTACCTCATATTCGGAATTTAAGCGGGTGTTTCCCTACGATGGTGGAAGGAAATTGTATCGATGGGCTCATTTTCCTTGCACTTTCATGGGAAATCCCTGGGTAACCTTGGGGAATACAAGTGCTCAAAACGAGGATAAATGCTTCATTCCTTCTTACTTGTTACTTTTTACT
>JAAHGL010000401.1 GCA_010692635.1 Symploca sp. SIO2C1
ATTTGTCTCCATAAATAAATAATGGGGCTTTAAACCATCTGGCAGAGCACAGAGGACTTACTTTTGTATTAAAAACTACATTCTTTCCTTCTGCCTTCTGCCCTCTGCCCTCTGCCTTTCTTCTGGTAATTATTGATTATTCACTCTTTGATTATTAATTGTTGAAAGAGCCAGTTGAAAACTTTATGTTAAGTTTTATTAATAGCTTTAGTCAAAACTCAAATGCTAACCACTCAGAGCTTGCCAATCTTAACTCATTGCTCAAGTGGTTTGGCTTATGTATGAGTGAAAGTTTAGGATTACCCAATCGATTAGCCGATTACTGGTATGAAGGATTAGCCAACAGTAAAATGGCTTGTACCAACTACTTTGAACGGTATTTGCTGCGGCAGACTAACACGCCAGTGGTGTTATGTTTGGATGAAGTTGACCGAATATTTCCCTATCGTGACGTAGCCTCCGAGTTTCTGGGAATGTTACGGGCTTGGCATGAAAAAGCCAAGATGGGTAAAATTTTACAACGGCTGCGATTGGTGGTGGTTCATGCCACAGAAGTTTATATTCCCCTCAATGTTAATGAATCTCCCTTTAATGTGGGAGTACCGATTGAGCTACCGGAGTTTACCCCAAAGCAAATTCGAGAATTAGCTCAACGATACGAACTGGATTTTACAACGTCAGAGGTTGAACAGTTGCAGGGATTGGTAGGTGGACATCCTTATTTAGTTGGGGAATGTTTTAACCATCTCAAGTTTAATGGCAGTGTTTCTTTGGAGAAAGCCTTGCAGGATGCTGCCACGGAAGCGGGGATTTATCGCAACCATTTGCGGCACCTCTGGCAAATGCTGCAACATCAGCCAGCTTTGGTTGAGGCTTTGCAGGAGGTGGTGGAGGTGAGTGGTTCGATTCGGTTAGAATCCCTATTGGCATACAAACTGCACAGTATAGGATTAGTGCATTTGCAGGGAAATGAGGTAACTCTTCGTTGTCGGTTGTATCAGGAGTATTTTCAAGAGCGATTTGAGGATGTGAGGAGAATGAACCACAGAGACACAGAGGACACAGAGAGAATTTATCCACACTAGTTGACAAAATAGTATGGAGACTTATCAGGTTGGCGGTGCTTTACCTCTTGATGCTGAAAGTTATGTGAGGCGTCAGGCGGATGAGGAGTTGTATCGGTATTTAAAGGCGGGGGAATTTTGTTATGTTTTAAATTCCCGCCAAATGGGAAAGTCTTCTCTGAAGGTTCAAACGGTAAAACGGTTGCAACAGGAGGGTATTGTCTGTGCATCTATTGATATTACCCTACTGGGTTCTCAAGGGATTTCTCCACGGGAATGGTACGGTAGCTTGATTAGTGGTTTGGTGTCTGAGTGGGAGCTTTACGACAGGTTTGATGAGTACCGTTGGTTGGCACAACACCAACATCTTTCTCCGGTGCAGTGCTTTGGTAAGTTTATCCAGGAGGTACTGTTTGTCTGTATTGCTGAACCGATTGTTATCTTTATTGATGAAATTGATAGCGTTCTACAATTAAGCTTCAAGGATGACTTTTTTGCCCTAATTCGAGCTTGCTACAACCAACGAGCAGAAAATAAAGCCTACAATCGCCTCTCTTTTGTCTTGTTGGGCGTGGCAACACCAGGGGATTTGATTGAGGATAAGGATAGGACACCGTTTAATATTGGCAGAGCAGTTGAATTGTATGGCTTTCAACTGCATGAAGTTGAGCCGTTAGCCAAGGGATTGTCGGCAGCTGCCAGCAATCCGCAGGTTGTTCTACAGGAAATATTAGCTTGGACGGGAGGACAACCATTTCTGACCCAAAAACTGTGTAAATTGGTTGGTTATGCTGGGTGTACTATACCTGCTGGTACTGAAACTCAGTGGATTGAGAAGTTGGTGCGATCGCAAATCTTGTAGGGTGCGTTAGTGAAACGTAACGCACCATCCTAATCTCCAGATGTGAATCAACCGTGCGTTACGGCGTTGCCTAACGCACCCTACTGACTACTGGCTAATTGTCCAATAATTTCTGTGCGATCGCAAACTAACCATCACAAACTATTCCAAAGTTACACAAATAATAGTGGAATCTGTCAGGGGTTCAAACCCCACTGCTTATAACTCAAGTCCACGCTTTGTGGATTAAAAATTTTAACTGACTTTGCAACAATTTCAATTTCAATCCATTTCAATGGACTTGAGCTGTGAGCAGTGGAATTAATTAATTTCCTGGTGGATAAACAGATGACGGTGCAACTTCACATCATTAATACATCCCTTTAAATGATTTATATTCAAAATCATCCCAGTTCGATCGCAAATCTTGTAGTGTGTGTTAGTGAAACGTAACGCACCATCCTAATCTCTAGAGGTGAATCAACGGTGCGTTACGGCGTTGCCTAACGCACCCATCTGGCTAATTGTGCAATAATTTCTGTGCGATCGCGATCGCAAACTAACCATCACAAACTATTCCAAAGTTACACAAATAATAGTCTAATATGTCAGGGGTTCAAACCCCACTGCTTATAACTCAAGTCCACGCTTTGTGGATTAAGAATTTTAACTGACTTTGCAACAATTTCAATTCCAGTCCATTTGAATGGACTTGAGCTATGAGCTGTGGAATTCATTAATTACCTGGTGTTTAAACGACTCTGGCAAAACTTTGTCAAAAGAGTGTTTTACTATAGGAGCCGTTGACGCCAGTACCACACCCTTATCTCTTGACGAGTTGCTTGCTCATCAGTCAAGGTATAAATATCCCTAGGATTAAAACCAAAACGGTGGATAAACAGATGACGCTGCAACTCCACATCATTAATACATCCCTTTAAATGATTTATATTCAAAATCATCCCAGTATCTAACTTATCTTAATAGCACTATCAATTCAAGGTAAAATTAATACTATGAGTCTAAATTTTCGCTTTGCGGTGATCAGCGATCTGCATATCGGATTGCCCCACACTATTTT
>JAAHGL010000402.1 GCA_010692635.1 Symploca sp. SIO2C1
TAATGGTTAATGGTTAATTGTTAATGGTTAATGGCTAATGGCTAATGGCTAATGGTTAATGGCTAATGGCTAATGGTTAATGGCTAATGGCTAATGGCTAATAACTAATCATTTTTAGGCTAAATCTAAGTGCATTTTTTTGTATAAATATACTCAAAAACAATGCACTTTAACTGAAAAGCCATTAATGAATTCTTGACTCATTACTCATTGCTTATTACTCATTGCTTATTACTTATTACTCATTACTCATTACTCATTACTCATTACTCATTACTCATTACTCATTACTCATTACTCATTACTCATTACTCATTACTTCAAAACCGGAATCAATCGACTCGATGAGACAAGCCCTACTTACTGTACATGAGTTCCCACATTTGGATTATTAACCAATTTGCTAATACCCCTGATGTTCCCGGTCATACTCGGCAGTATGAATTAGGTCAATTTCTTGTTCAACAAGGCTGCCAAGTAGAAACATTTGCTTCAGACTATAACTTAACTCAAAGAAAGTACCGCAAACTAAAATTTCCTCAATTATGGCAACAGGAAGATTTACAAGGATTGCAATGGCATTGGCTTTATGCTACTGCTTACCAAGTCAATAACTGGCGCAGATATGTCAATATGCTTTCTTTCTGCCTAACTCTCTTCCTCGTTAGTTTGTTTAAGCCGAAGCCAGATTTAATTATAGGTTCTTCTCCCCAACTACTAGCAGTGTTTACCGCTTGGATCTTAGCGAAAATTCGAGGGACTAAATTCTACTTTGAAGTGCGGGATCTTTGGCCTCAAGTGTTAATTGAACTAGGAGGAAAATCTCCTGATAGCCTACTAGTGCGTTTATTAGCTACTGTAGAAACCCTACTTTATCAAAAAAGCGATCGCGTCATTGTTCTGGCAGCAGGGGCAGTAGACTATGTTAGTAAGCGGGGGGCGATGCAAGTTAGTTGGCTACCCAATGGTCCGAATACAGAGCAATTTAAGGTAGGCTTAACTCCAGAATTAGCTAAGGCTCGGTATCAAATAGCTCCTGAACGAATTTGTCTGATGTATACAGGAGCTCACGGTACAGCAAATTCCCTCGAAACTATTGTCGAAGCAGCACGATTACTAGATAAAAGCAATCCGTATAAATTCTTAATTTTATTAGTAGGGGATGGTCCAGAAAAAGATAAGTTAATTGAACAGGCAAAGGGTATTGAGTGTTTAGAATTTAGACCCCCAGTTTCCAAACAAGAAATCCCTCAACTCCTCCAAGCAGCAGATGGTTTAATCATTACCCTCAAGAATATCCCCCTGTTTCGCTATGGAGTTAGTCCCAATAAGCTTTATGATTACTATGCAGTAGGAAAACCTGCGATCGCAGCAGTTGGTGGTGCAGTGAATCGAGAAGTCGAAGAAAATCAACTGGGCTTTACTGCTGAACCGGAGAATGTCCAAGGATTAGCCAATGCCATACTCAAGTTAGCAGATACTCCTACTGAAGAACGGGAGAAAATGGGCAAGCGGGGTCAAGCTTTGATTGATTCTACTTACTCCCGTATACAAGTAGCTACTAAGCTTTGGACTTTAATTCAACTTGATAATGGCTAATGGTTAATGGTTAATGGCTAATGGCTAATGGTTAATTGCTAATTGCTAATGGTTAATGGTTAATGGCTAATGGCTAATGGTTAATGGTTAATTGCTAATTGCTAATTTTTGAAACTAATCTCAAATCTAATGAGTGGGAAGATTTTAGTTACAGGAGCAACTGGGTTTACAGGAGGTTTTGTTTGTCAAGAACTCTGGAAACGAGGTATTGCTTTCGATTGTTTAGTTAGAGCTTCTTCCCATACTCAACAACTGGAGTCTTTAGGTGTAAAATTAGTTGAAGCTAATCTTGATGAACTAGAGTCTCTATATCGGGTATTTCCTGGTTACCAAGCCTTAATTAATATCGCTTCTATCGGCTTTGGAGCTGCTCCGAAGATAGTCGAAGCCTGTGAAAACTCAGGAATTAGGCGAGCTGTTTTTGTCAGTACCACTGCTATTTTTACCAGACTCAATGCTCAGAGCAAAGCAGTTCGCCAAGCTGCGGAAGCGGCAATTATCAATAGTAATTTGGACTACACCATTTTGCGCCCTACAATGATTTATGGCACACCGAGCGATCGCAATATGATTCGCTTGCTGCGTCTGATTGAAAAATCACCTATTATACCCGTGTTGGGTGAGGGTAAATCTCTACAACAACCAGTTCATGTCGAAGATGTAGCTTGGGCAATTTGTGAGGTACTTAACTCTGCTCAAACCTACCGTCGTGAATACAATATCTCTGGGGGGCAGGTGTTGAGTTACAACGAGGTGATTGAAGTTGCTAGCCAAGCATTAGCAAAGCAGCCCTTGCTCCTCCACTTACCAACTAAGTTATCAGTTAAGTTAATCAAAATTGCCAATACTTTAGGTATCAAAACTCCTGTGAGTGCAGAGCAAGTTCTGCGTTTGAATGAAGATAAGGTATTCGAGCATACTGCCGCCAAAAAAGACTTTAATTACTCACCCAGACTTTTTACAGAAGGAATTGCTCAAGAAGTTGCAATACATAAGGCAGGAGGCAGGAGGCAGGAGGCAGGAGGCAGAAGGCAGGAGGCAGAAGGCAGGAGGCAGAAGGCAGGAGACTCAAAGGAAAGCTGACTTCTTTCTCATATTCTTTTTCGACGTGGAATTTTTCCCTACTTCCTGCTTACTCATTACTTATAACTCATTACTCATTACTCATTACTTATAACTCATTACTCATTACTTATAACTCATTACTCATTACTCATTACTCATTACTCATTACTCATTACTAATTACTCATTACTCATTACTCATTACTCATTACTCATTACTCATTACTCATTACTTATAACCGGTGCAGATATGGATTTTATTTTGATTGTGCTTATTGTAATCAGTTTCATTATTGCTATCCTTA
>JAAHGL010000403.1 GCA_010692635.1 Symploca sp. SIO2C1
TTGAAAGTGACTACTCAGCAGGAAAGCCCCTTTCCTTGTAGAGGCTACCATGTATGCACAAGTCCGCCTTACCATCGCCTCAGGGGATTAACCCCCTCTAACTCCCTCTTAGTAAGGGGGAGGACAAGAATTTCCCCCCTTACTAAGGGGGGAATAAGGGGGGTTAAAGCCGGATATTTAGCTATTTCCCGATATCTGTATACACGGCAGCCTTGTAGGGGAAGGGTAAAAGCTCTCATTAATTCTCCAACAGTATCTTTAAACTCTGCGCGGGTTTTGGGAGCTGCTGTTTTCTTGGGATTATGGATAAGTGGGTGTGATGCAACCAATAGTAACCAGAATAGTAATACTGATGATAGACCTAATGTCGTTGTCACTAGCACAATCATTAAAGACTTGACAGAACAAGTGGGGGGGAATGAGATTGAGCTAATAGGTATTCTGCAACCAGGAGCAGATCCCCACGTTTATGAACCAGTACCAGCAGATAGTCAAGCCTTAGAAGCAGCAGATTTGATTCTCTACAATGGGTACAACCTAGAGCCAGGATTGATTAAGCAGATGAATGCTGCCGGGGTGAATGCTAATAAGTTTCCTGTTGGCGAAGTGGTGACACCTTTAGATTTCGATTACCAAGGAACAAAACAGCCTGATCCTCATGTTTGGGGTGATGCCGAAAATGCGATTAAGATGGTTAATGGAATTCGTAACCAATTGATTGCACTTTCACCGGAAGACAAAGAAGAGTTTACCCAAAATGCTGCACAGCTTACCGAGCAATTACAGCAGCTTGATAGCTGGATTATCCAACAGATTCAAACAATTCCAGCCAAGCAACGCCAGCTAGTTACTACCCACGATGCCTTTCAATATTATGCTCGTGCCTACGGGTTAGAAGTTACAGGTACTCTAATTGGTATTAGTACCGAAGAACAACCCAGCGCTCAGACAGTAAAAGGTTTATCTGATGCAATTAAAGCCACTGAAGTTACAGCAATTTTTGCTGAAACAACGATTAATCCTGCTCTCATCAAAACTGTGGCTCAAGAAGCTGGGGTAAAGTTAGCACCAGAAGAACTTTATTCTGATTCAATTGGTGCAGCGGGTAGTGATGGGGATACCTATGTCAAGATGTTGGTAGCGAATACTCGCACAATTGTGGAATCACTAGGAGGTGATTTTACCGCCTTTGAGGCAGCTAATTCAAAAATTGACAATGGACAATGAACAATTACCTCTTCTTTTGGAAATTGGGAATTGGGAATTGGGAATTGGGAATTGGATATGTATCTCACGGATGCGAGAACTACTATTATCAATTATCAATTATCCATTATCAATTATCAATTATCAATTATCAATTATCCATTATCAATTATCAATTATCCATTATCAATTATCCATTATCCATTATCAATTATCCATTATCCATTATCAATTATCCATTATCCATTATCCATTATCCATTATCCATTATCAATTGGTAACTTATATTGCCCCACAATCTGCTTAGCGTACTCAGGCACATGAGCTTCTAACTTCTTTGGGTGGTGGCGCTTGATATATAAGTAGTTGCGGGTGAAATGAGAGTCAATAGAAAAACGGGCATACTCTAAACCTTTGGGACCAATTTTTTCGATTACAACCCCCATCATCTTTGCCGCCCACATTGGTAGGGTCACTCCTTGATCATAAGCAGGAATACTCTGCTGTACAGCTTGGCGTCTATCTCCTTTGGAACTTACCGGCTGCGTTTCTAGTTGGTTTTGCACCAAATCCAGCATTTCTTGCCCAGTGTTATTCCGTACCACAATCCACTGCCAACCAAAGGGGGCTCCCATGTAGCCTACAACTAAATCTGCCAGGGAGTTCACATAGTCAAAACAGCTCATACAAGAGGGCGCAAAAACATCCTTGAGCTGGTTAGTTTTCAGACCGAAAAAAGGCACTTTTTCAATAGAACCATCCTCATGTTTGAAGTGAACCCGGAAGTCTTGCATAAACTCGTAATGTACTACTGTTTCTGGTGAGCGACTGGTAGTTTCCAGGAATTTTTGTAAGCCAGCGCGAGTAACATTATCTACACAAGGCGTACCCAAAACGTAGAGCTTTTCTAAGCCTAGCTCCTCTTCCACCGCTCTTAATGCCTGGATTTGGCAACCGACACCAATCACGAGCAGTCGCTTCATCCCCGATTGCTCAATTTGCTCTAGTACGGAAAGGTTAGGTGAGAGAGTTGGCTTATTTACCCGTGCTGCGAGAATTTCTTCTGGAGTACGAGCAATTATCGGCATGGGTTGAAAGCGATCTTCTTTAGTATTCTGGACACAGACAACACCTTCAACCTTGCCGCTATTGAGCATGGCAATGGCAATGCTACTAACAATTCCTGTCCACTGAGCTCCTGCAATTGGTTCTTTTTTCTTGGCTGCCATCATCTTTTGACTGACGCCAAAGTACCAATCATCTGGATTATCTAGGTTGCGGCTGCGTCCGTGGGCTTGTTCTTCAAGTTCACTAATCTGCTGGTTTAAGAAAGCGCAAGCTTCTTTAACGTAATGAATATAGTATGTATCACATAGACCACATTCGCTACAGAGTTCCTTCGCTGGACGGCGGCTACCTGGTTTGAGAGCTTTTGACTTTTTATGCTTGGCAGAATGGGAAGTAACTGAAGCCATTGAAAATTCTATTGTTATACTGAGCTAAATTTTCTCACAGAAAGCGGTGGGAAGCCCATAAACCTAAATAGGGCTTGCTGAATAAGTCGGGCTTGCTGAACAAGTGTGGAAGCTATACCATACTGTGGTTTCAAGGATTTTTTGACCAAGCCTTGTGCAAGGAAATGGTCTATAGAAGCTTATTTTCCTTGCACTTTGATGGGAAATCCCTGAGTAACCTTGGGGAATGGAAGTGCTCACCCACGAGGATAAATGCTTCATTCCTTCTTACTTGTTACTTTT
>JAAHGL010000404.1 GCA_010692635.1 Symploca sp. SIO2C1
ATTGATTTATCTGGATTCAAATCTGTTGAGAACTGGCAGTCGTTACAAGGAAAATAATCAAATTAAGCAATACCTTTTTTCTCTTTTCTAGTGAGGCATCATCACTATTGCTAAGTTCTTGAACCACCCAACGCTCCATAATTGAGGAAGTGAAAGAATATCGCTTTTTTCCCTCCTCAACTGTGCAGTTAATCACCCCTCGTTCTTCAAGGTAGGTTAACTCCCGCTCTTTTTGGCTAAAGATGATCTCAATGCCACTAAGATCATAGCGCTGATTATGCAGACGACCTTTCAAATTAGACAGAGCGATTAATATTAACAGGGTTTGCTCTAGTTCATTAGAAAATGACCAAATATCTTGAAAATAATGTCTGGCAGCACTCTCAAAGTCTTTAGCAAATGTTTCAGGAACTTCCAAACTACCGGAGGGCGAAGCATTTGGACTGTATACCTTGGGTTCCACCGATGAATTATCCCCCAAATGCTTCGCCCCTACACCAGATTTTGCCCCTTGATACAGAAGATAACCGGCAATTTGCAGCAAAGCAGGGTTGCCACTAGCAATTTCTCGCACCCCTTTCTGCAACCCTGGTGTCATTGTCGAACCTAGCAATGCCTTCATTTCTGCATCAGTAAATGGCTTGAGTTGCTCAAAGAGATAGTGGTTGTACCAGGGGGAACCACCTGGCTTCAGGGGAGGACCAATTTCACTGAGACGCCGGGATGAGGTGACAATCATAGAAAGGTATTGTCTTTCCCGACAGTGATAAGCTAAATTGCGACATTCATTGAGGAAGTTTTCAATATCAGTTTCAGTGTATTGTCCGTTTGGTACTAGAGCTGCATCATAGTCATCTACTAGCAACAACAAGAATTTGCCTTGTTTCCCCAGCTGCCGCAATATTCGCCGGAGGCTATCTTTAGTTGCTTGTCCCTGTTCGAGGAATTTGTCGATTTGAGCCTGCAATGTCGAATCATTGTCCACTTCATCTCTCAGAAGGCTCAAAACTTCTTGCCAAAAGCTGGTACTACTAAACGGAGAGATACTTAGACAACTAAAAAGAACAATCACTGCCTTAGATATATCTTGTCCTTTTTGTTCCCATACTTCTGGTGAAATCAGTTGCTCAAGTAAAGAGGACTTCCCCATTCCTGAGCTACCCCAAACTGCCAAATTACTGCGGTGGTAGATTTGGTCGAATGCAGTTGCAATATCAGCTTTCCGTCCGACAAAATGTTTTGGGGGAACTGGCTGACCAATGAAAAAAGGATTTTGTGACATTTTTATGATCTGAGCCTACCAAGTGTTTAGACAAATGTGGATATTTTGCTAAACCGACTGAGTCTAGCAATCCTGGTAGGTATGCCCCTGTTCTGCTCTAAAGCTTATTCGATTAACTAGATGCACTATTACTTAACTGCTGCTAGTGATGCAGTTATTTAGGTTTGATTGTAGTCTAGATAATTTTTTTTGTGGAGCGCGAATGAACTGATTTTAGTATTCCGTAATGTAGAACTATTAAAACCTACACATTCTAGTTTGCACAATCGGTATTTTCGTAATTTACCATAATTCAATAGTAATTTTCAGCACATAAATTACTGAATTGGGGTAATTCTTTAAAGTATCAATACTGCTCCTGTATCGATGCTCTAGAATCCTCGAAAGCGAGCAATATGCCCCCACTACTTTTTTGTGAGAAGCGATCGCGAAATATCCCTCTTCTGTCACTTTCCGAAATTCTGACGAAATTCCGTCATTACAGCCAACGACACCTAACGAAAGAATCAGGGTTTGACCCCCATTTTTCGGAGTCTGACAGAAGAGGGATATAGCAGTCACCAAGGCGGTTAGGACAACGCCAAATGCTGAAACCTTTACCAGTCAATCTTTTCCCTTCTGCCTTCTGCCCTCTGCCCTCTGCCTTTTGCTATATCAAGGTTTTCAGCGTATTAAGCAATGTTTCACCAACAGCATCAGAAACGAAACCCAACGATGTCGGGATTTGTTGGGTTTCGCTAGCGCTCTACCCAACCTACAGATTTAGCATTGTCCACAAATTCAGGCAATTTCAAAATTTTTCAACTCGGGCTAAGATTTGAACTTCAACATATCTAACCGAGATAAAGCACCGGTAGCCGACTCCCGGATATAGGTGTCAGCCGATTCATCATTCGCCAAATTAGTTAACATTTCTTTAGAACGCTCGTCATCAATGGAACTGATAGCATTGATCATTGCCACTGCCAAGCCTAAGTTATCAGTCTCATTGATTACTTCCAACAAGCTATCTAAAGCAGGCACACCCACTACTCCTAACGCCATTGCCGAAGCAATATAAATAACTGGATTGGGGTCAAGGAGAGTTGTTTTCAATGCCTCAATCCCTTCAGTGGGAAAGGGAACTTCGGGATAGTTGGCAGCTACCTGAGCGAGTGCCTTAGCACAACTGCCCCGAACAGTCACATTATCACTGTTGAGCAAAGAATCCACTACTGGTGGCACAGAGTCTACACCAATAGCCCCCAGTGCTTTCACCGCGGCTCGCCGGTACGTCGTATCCTCTTGATCCAAAACTGACATCAGGCGAGGAATCGTTTCTTCATCGCGGGTTTCAACCAGCTGCCAAATTGCCCGTTCTCGCAAGTTAGGGTTGGGGTGTTTCAGTTGCTCAAATAAAGACTCTTGTGCCATTGTTGTTCTGAACAGTATTCCAGTTCTAACTAGAGTTTGCCGCTATAAATTGTAGAGCCTACAACAGCAAAATCATTGCCTGAAAAATATCTTACCGCCTTAATTCAACAACCGAGGGACTCTTAGTCCTTAGCTTACCCTATACTAGGCAAACAATGGACTTAAAGTCCCCCAGTTTTCAATTAAAACTCACTATTAGAGTCAATCCTCGTTACTAGGACAAGGAGTTGATTACATAGTCGAGAAGAGCATTGTACTCAGTCAAAGC
>JAAHGL010000405.1 GCA_010692635.1 Symploca sp. SIO2C1
TATTACTGATTAAGTTAACTTCTGTACCAGGATCTGGTGTATCTTGAATCCCATCTACTGGGAAAAAGTCCGCTGTATTATCAAAGCGACCTTGAACACCCATGATCACTTGACCAAAGAGTTTGGTAGTAGTAGAAAACTGGTGGTCTTCTAGAAAAGCAGTACGACCATCCAAATTATCTATCCGTGTTTCCAAACTGGCAAGCTCCACTGCAAAATCTTGCATCAACTTTTGCAAGGTTTCAAAATCATCAGCGGTAACCACATTGCCAGCATCAATCAGACGCTCTATCTGCTCCAAACAAGCGTTCAAACCAGCAGCAAATTGATACCTACTGAGTGACTGGTTACCGCGAAAAGTGCCATCTGGAAAACCTTCAATACAGCCGTAGCGTTCTACAAGCGATCGTAAAGCATCAAAAGCCCAATCCGTCGGTTCTACATCAGACAATTGAGAAACTGAGGTAACTTGTCCCATAGGATCAGTTTCTGGCTGTTCCTGATTATCCCACCCTAGAGACACCCCCTGATCAGAATTATTAATTGGAACAGTTTCCGCTAGTAAATGAACCGAAACGATCGCTTCTTCCACTGGTGAAGGTAGAATCTGTGCAGAATCAATCTCTAAGTCAGTTTCCGTGTCAGCTGTCTGTGCCGCCACTGGTAATGCCAATGCGCCAGTGAGTAGTAAACTTGAATACACCCAATTCTTTAAATATTTCACTTGCACCCTCTATTTGATTGAACGGATTTTAGCTGGGGTAAGCAGGTACACAAAATTAATTACACATTGCCCGAAACTCAAATTTTTACAGTATAAGGGTCACAGCGATCGAGAATAGGAAAATAATTCTGTGTAGGTGCTTATTTCCTGTTGGCAAGTAGACTGTTTTTCTGGTCAAACTGTTTTGCGGGAAGGTAGAAATTATAGGACAAGTGGTAGAAAAAGAGCAACTCTAGCTTGAAAATTGAAAATTGGGTTCGTGTAATGACAAATGACAATCCCTATACTTGGCTAGAACAATCCCTTGCCACCATCCACAAAGCTAAGTGGTATCGCTCAGTACAAACCATAACCAGTCCTCCTGGTGCGGTAGTTCAACTTGAAGGAAAGGAAGTAATCAACTTTGCTAGCAATGATTATCTGGGACTTACAGGGGATCAGCGCTTGATTCAGGCAGCAGTTGCCGCGACTAGAGAATATGGTACTGGTAGCACTGGTTCTCGACTACTGACGGGACATAGGGAATTGCATCGACAATTAGAAGAAGCGATCGCATTTGTTAAACAAACAGAAGATGCTTTAGTATTTAGCTCCGGGTATTTGGCAAACTTAGGAACTATTACTGCTTTAGTCGGGAAGCGGGATTTGATTCTGGCAGATCAGTATAATCACTCCAGCTTGAAGAATGGCGCAATTTTGAGCGGCGCGTTAGTTCTAGACTATGCTCACAGTAACATGGCTAATTTGCAGCATCAGCTAGCTCAACACCGCAACCTGTACCGCCGCTGCCTAATTATTACCGACAGCGTCTTCAGTATGGATGGAGATCTTTGTCCAATGCCTGAAATATTAGCGATCGCTCAACAGTTTAACTGTATGGTACTGGTAGATGAAGCTCATGCTACTGGGGTTTTAGGAGCAACGGGTGCTGGTTGTGTGGAACATTTCGGTTGTACTGGACAAACTCTGATTCAAGTAGGTACTCTCAGTAAAGCTTTGGGTAGTTTGGGAGGTTATGTCGCAGGTTCCGCTGCCTTGATTGACTTCCTCCGTAATCGTTCTCCTAGCTGGATTTATACCACTGGTTTATCCCCCGCTGACACCGCAGCAGCATTAGCAGCAGTGGAGATGATGCAACAGGAACCAGAACGCCGTATTCAACTCCATAAGAATATCAACACCCTCAAGCAACTAATACAACAGCAGCTAAAGCATCTACAACTTTTGCCTACCGACTCACCGGGTGAGCAAAAAAAGGGGTGGGGAAACGAAAAAGCAGACGCGGAGACACGGGGACGCGGAGACGCGGAGAATGGAAATCCTACCTCATATTTCGTTCACCTCGACTCACCAATTCTTTGCATTCCCCTCCCTAGTGCTACCGCTGCTATTACCGTTGGGGAACAACTAAAAGCTGCTGGTATTTTTGCTCCGGCGATTCGTCCTCCTACAGTTCCCACTAGTAGGATTCGCATTTCAGTAATGGCTACTCATGAACTAGCTCACCTCCAGCAGTTGGTGAGAGTATTGGACGCGATCGACTGTATATAAAAGGTTTTAGGTTTTAGGAGAGGTAATTATTCATTATTCATTAGTCATTATTAATTGTTGAGTCACGGTTTGGCTGTTGCAGTAGTTCATACTTGTACCCTGTTTCACTCTCAGGATCAGGATCACGTTGGACTTGGACTAAGACGCCAATACCAGTAAAGAGCTTGCGATCGCCTGATGGCTCAAATTCTACTTTGCCAGCAGCACCCTTTGCCGAAAAATTCTTACGAGACAGCTCCTGCCTTAGCCGATCACGACTAGGATTCCCCCCTAGGCTCCTGAGACCTTCAATAAATGCCTGAGTAGCATCATATGCCATAGCAGTCCGCCAAGTTACATCTTTAAGTTTCCAGAGTTCTTCGGCTCCCTGCACAAAATCAGAATTCTGATTGATCTTTACATGCCAAGGAACAGCAATCACCATCTTTTCTTCGGCAGCTTCCCTACCAAATCCTTGTAGTGTTCTTGGGTTATACATCGCATCTCCGCCGAGTAACCTCAGTTTTCGGTTATTACTGTTAACAACCGGTAGTGTTTTGTCTAAGGTATCCTTAGTGCCGGGAGCTAGTAGCAGAACTTCTGCTCCTTGGTTCTCTGCCTCGGAAACACAGTTGAGTGCATTAAAGGAACCTTCGATAGGCACCTCACACT